>NZ_JAWGSV010000009.1:0-32232 GCF_032552055.1 Clostridium sp.
AAATTTTATATTTAAATTTTTTAAAAATAAATACATATTTTTTGATTGTCTACTTCTTTAATATTAAAATTCATATCATAAAGACGTTTTAAATTATTTTCAGTTATCATTTCTTCTGTTGAAGTATGATTAACTAATTTCCCATCCTTTAGAGCTACTATAGTATCTGAATAACATGATGCAAAGTTAATATCATGAATTACTATTACTATAGTTTTTCCAAAATCATTTACCATTTGTCTAAGCATTTTCATCATTTCAGCTGAATGCTTCATATCTAAGTTATTTAGTGGTTCATCTAATAGTATGTAATCTGTATCTTGAGCTAATATCATTGCAATATACGCTCTTTGTCTTTGACCACCACTTAACTCATCTATATATTTATCTTGAATATCTGTAAGCTTCATATAGCTTAATGCATCCTCAATAAACTTTTCATCTTCCTTTTTAAGCTTCCCTTCGCAATATGGGAATCTTCCAAAGGAAACTAATTCTCTAATAGTTAATCTTATATTTAAATTATTATTTTGCTTTAATATTGATAGTTTTTTAGATAACTCTTTAGAATCCCAAGCTTTTATTTCTTTTCCATCTATAAAAACTTCACCTGAATCAGCATCTAAAAGTCTCGAAATTATTGATAAAACTGTACTCTTACCAGCTCCATTAGGTCCTATAAAAGAAGTTATTTTTCCTTCTTCTATATTAAAAGAAACATTATCTACAACTTTTTTACTTCCATAGCTTTTATTAATATTTTTTATTTCTATCATAGCTTACTCTCCCTTAATAATAGATTTATAAAGTATATTCCACCGATAAAATTAATTACTATACTTATAGTTGTAGTAAAGTTAAATACTCTCTCTACTAAGAACTGTCCTCCTACTAAAGCAATGATGCTAATAAGAGTTCCAACTATAAGAAGGACTGAATGTTTATAAGTTTTCGTTATTTCGTAAGTTAAGTTAACAACTATAATTCCTAGGAAGGTTATTGGTCCAACTAAGGCTGTTGATAATGATACTAATATTGCTACAATTACTAATATCTTTTTACTAAACTTATCATAATCTACTCCTAAGTTTACTGCTTGTTCTCTTCCCAAGGACATAACATCTAGCTTATTAAAATCCTTATATAGTAAAATTGCTATTATAGCTAGTATTATTACTGAAACTACTAATATCTCCGTATTGACTAAGCTAAAGGAAGCAAATAATTTTGCCTGTAGGGCATCAAATTCATTAGGATCTATAAGAACCTGCATAAAAGATGACATACTTCTAAATAATGTTCCAACTACAGTACCTACAAGTAGTAAGAAAAATATATTGTTTCTTCCACTCTTAAGAACTACCTTAAATAAAATCATAGCTAATATTACCATTAAGGTTCCTGATACTAAAAAGTTAACTGTTTTATTAACCATAAATATTGATGTTGATCCAAATATAAATACTACTATGGTTTGTACTAACCCATATAAAGAATCTAAACCAATAATACTTGGTGTTATGATTCTATTATTAGTTATTGTTTGGAATAATAATGAAGCTACTGAAATAGTGCTTCCAGCTATTAGAATTCCTAATACTTTTGGAATCCTAAGGGATAAATTAAATCTATAGTTTTTTGCATTTAATCCCCATACTACAAACAATACTAAGAATGTTATTGCAAGCACGGACATTATAATTATTTTTTTCTTATTATTTCTCATTATTTATTCCTCCTAAATATTAAATAAAGGAATATTACAGCTCCAATAACTCCAATAGTTAAATCTATAGGAATTTCATATGGTGCAATTATTAGTCTGCTAATAATATCACAAGCTAGTACAAAACTTGCACCTAGGAGAGCAACTATAGGCATATTATTCTTAAGGTTGTCCCCTTTCCATATAGAAACTATATTAGGTATTATAAGTCCCACAAAAGGAATACTACCTACTGTTATTACAACTAACGATGAGATTAATGCTACTATTGTAATTCCTATGTTAGTAACCCTCTTATAATTTAATCCAAGACTTACTGACATCTCTTCTCCCATACCTGCTAATGTAAATTTATGTACATACGAAAAAGCTATAATTACTAACGGAATACTCAAATAAAGTATTTCATAGTTTCCTTTTAAAACAGTTGAAAAATTTCCTTGTAAAAAGGCCCCCATACTTTGATTTAAGTTGTATTTATATGCAAAGAAATCTGTTATCGATCCTATTACATTACCAAGCATAATACCAACAAGTGGTATAAATATTATATTCTTTATTTTTATCTTCTTCAGGATAGACATAAATATAAATGTTCCTACTAAAGAAAATATAAATGCTAGCATCATTTTCTGAAATATATTAGCTGATGTAAATAATATTAAAGAAAATAGAACTCCTAGCTTTGCTGAATCTACTGTTGCTGCTGTACTAGGTGATATAAACTTGTTATTACTTATTTGCTGCATAATAACACCACTTATGCTCATTCCTACACCAGCCACCAATATACTTAAAAGTCTTGGTAATCTACTTATCATAAGGATTTCTATATCCTTAGATTCCATATTTAGAATGTTTATTTCTGATACACCGATAAAGATTGATATCACTGATAATATTATAGTAATAATCAATAAAGATTTTTTAGTCATATGATCCACTCCCGCTATTTGATAATCCGTATCAACTGACTACTATTATAATTGATAAAGATTATCATTGTCAATATATATTTGAAATAATTTCCCCTTTTTATACAAAGATTTCCTATATCAATAAAATAAACAGGAATCTTTAACATATTTTGCTGCGTCGACCTCGCAAGCTCCAAGTCGAGATACGAATAATATGTTAAAGACCTCTTGAGTAATTTAATCTTGTTTCTTCATATATAACCATTGTAAAATAATTACATACGCAGAAAAATAAAGGAGGCTTTATCTTGAAAAAATTATTAACTTCCATAATATTTGTACTGATCTTTTCTATATTTTTTATTGGATGCAGTGACAAATATTCTATCCCTGAAAAAGATAATATTAGGGAAACAGCTTATAATTGGATTGATGACAGTATAAAATCAACAATAATAGATTGGAAGACTTCAAAGGTAGAAAAAATAACATTTGACAAAGAACATTTAATTATAAATGAAACAGAAACTTTAGATATTATCAATAATGAAGCATTTAAAGTAACTTTTACTACAAAAGATGATGACTTATTAGGACCAGTTATAGTTTATTTAGATTCAGATACTTCTGAAGTATTGGGTATGGATTTTAGAGAATAAATTAGAATTTATCGCTTACCTTATTTTAAGCAAGCAAAGGATTTTATTGAATAAATCCCAATTTGTAAAATAGATTTAGATAAACAATCTTTTTAAAAAGCTTTATCCATATAAATAAAAACTTCCAAACAAAAAAACTCAGATAAAATCCGAGTTTTTTAACATGCAATCCCCTTTTGATTTAGAATAAATTACAAGATAATTATCCATTATCCAATTTAAATTATTAATTATAAAAAGCTCAGTTCGCTGAGCTTTTTATTCTCTGTATTTATTGACTTCCTTTTTAACTATTACTAACAAATTATTAAGTTCATTTATTTCACCATCTTCAACCAGCTTATTTAATGAACTTTCAAATCTAACTGCTTCTGCGCTTTTGCCATAGGATCTTAAAGTCAATATGTTGTGCATTATATTTGAAATTATATCTGATTTAATTTCAAATAACTTTTGGGCATCTTTTATTTCATCTTTAATATCAAGCATAAGTTCATCTAATTCAAAGGCTGCATCTGCTGCTTTTTTAAGCTTTTCTCTTACTACATCTGGTAATTGCTTTTTATACTTATAATTTAAAGAATGCTCTATTGTAGCCCAGAAATTCATGGATAAAGTTCTTATTTGAAACTCAGCCAATATTTCTAGTTGTTCTTCTGCCATATTAATTGGATATTTTATTACAATATGGTAGCTTCTATATCCACTTTCTTTAACTCCTCTAACATAGTCTTTTTCATAAAGGATCTGCATATCACGCCTTCCCCTTAATATTTCAACTACCTTATCTATATCATCAACAAACTGGCACATAATCCTAATGCCGGCTATATCTTCAATTTCATATTTTAACCTATCTGAAGGAATTTCAAATTTGTTAGCCTTCTCTAAAAGACTAGATAATTCCTTAACTCTACCCGTTACAAATTCTATAGGTGAATACTCATTTCTTTTTCTATATTCCTTTCTTATGCTTCTAAGTTTAACTTTTAGCTCCTCCACTGCCTGCTCATAAGGCATGAAGAATTTTTTCCAATCATGATTAACCATATTCATCACCCTTTTCAAACTTCACCTTAATCATTATATCAAAAATATCAAAAAGTGTAATTATATAATTGCATTAATATTTAAAATTCATATATCTACAAATAATGCTATAATATGTTATAATTAGATGTAACTACATTTTTGAGGGGAATACTTATGACAAAAATAAATATAGATAAAAATGAAACTATTAGAAATACTAAAGAGTCGTTGTCTAATATCGATAATGATACTAAGAAAATTAATAATTTGTTTTTAAAAGAAGTTGATTGTCCAACATGTAAAAACTCTTTTAGAACACCAACTATGAAAGTTAATGTTCCAAGAGTAGCCTCAAGAGACTCTGATTTTTTTATTAGATATGTTGCAGACAATCCTTATTTTTATGAAGTCTGGATTTGTCCATCTTGTGGATATTCAGCTTTAAAAAGTGATTTTCCAAAGCTTAGAGATTATCAATCTAAATTAGTTAAAGAAAAAATCACACCGAAATGGGTTAATAGAGAATATGCTTTACCTTTTAATGAGAAAACATCAATAGAAAGGTACAAGCTAGCTCTAGTAAATTCTTTAATTATTGAAAGTAAGTCTAGCACTAAAGGAATAATTTGCTTAAAAATTGCTTGGATGTATAGACTTCTATTAGATGAAACTAATGAAAAAAACTACATAAAACAAGCTTTAATGGCACTAGAGGAGGCTTACATAAATGAGAAGTTGCCTATCTACGGCTTAGATAGATTTTCTATTATGTACCTTATTGGTGAATTAAATAGAAGAATAGGTGAAAACACAATAGCACTAAGATGGTTTTCAGAAGTCATTACATCTATAGGTGCTCCACAAAAAGTAAAAGAAATGGCTCGAGATAGTAAAGATAAAATTGGGAGGTACTAATATGGGTTTATTTTCTAGATCTAAAAGTAATACTTTAGTTAAAGAAGAATCTACAATTGAAACTGTAAACGAAATTCCTACTTATGAGGTTGACACAAAAGACGAAACAAATAGTATTTTAAAGGATGAGATGGCTAAATTAAGTCTAAGCAGCTCAAGTATTTCTTCTGCTGTTCAAGAAGTAAATAGTTCTCTTTCCTCATTAACTAACGCTACATTATCACAAGCTGAAGAATTAGGTACTGCTCGAGATATTTTAGAAAACTTCAATAATCGTATGGAGAAACTTGCATACAATATAACTAATGTTCAAATATCAGTTTTTGATACTGATAAAGTTGCAGATGAGGGATTAAATACTTTTACTGACTTAGATAAATCCTTAAAGTCCTTACAAGAAGCTTTCACAACAGTTAGCAGTACTGTTAACTCACTAGTTTCAAAATTAGAATCTGTAAATTCTATTACAGACTCTATAAGCCAAATTGCTAGCCAAACAAATTTATTATCTTTAAATGCTGCAATTGAAGCTGCTAGAGCTGGTGAAGCTGGTAAGGGATTCTCCGTAGTTGCTGGAGAAGTTAGAAAACTAGCTGAAAACTCAAAGCAATCTGTAGAAAGTATAACGAAAATATTAGACGATATTAAATCAGATATACTAGACACTTCGAAATCAATGCAAACAGCAAATGATGTTATAGATAATCAACAAAAAACTCTTCAATATACTAAGGGAAGCTTTAATAATATTAAATCTTCTATAGGTGAATCTATTATAGAAATTGATAACTGCATAGAAAATCTTACTGTAGCATCTTCTGAGAAAGATAATGTCTCATCTATTATTGAAAAAGTTTCAACATTATCACAAGAGCACTCTGCATTATGTGAGGAAATAGCTGCAAACATGGATCTTCAAGCAGGAAGCCTTGAAGAATTAGACTCCACTATTTCTGTGTTAAATAATAACCTATAGGTGCTTAGCACAATGGAAAATGAATAATTAAGAATTAAAATATATGGGAGCCATCGCATTATAAGATTTTATCTGATAGCGATAGCTCCCTTTTGCAATTATCAGTTAACAATTAATTTGTTTAGTTGCTTTAATTCTATTAAATTTATAGTATAAAGAGTAAAAAAGATAATAAAACCTAATTTTTATATACTATATATATGTATTCTGTGATATTAACAGAGTCCAGTAAAATTATTGCTGGACTTTAATTCCTAATAAATTTTTTGTCTTTAGAATCAATCCCTGTTTCATCATCAATGTATCGTTTTACTTTCATATGCAAATCATATTTTTCTCTAAGTTGAGTAATTTTCGTCATCATCGGTGAAGCATGATGTAGATCAAGAGACTGCTGGTCTTTCCAACTATCAATTAAAAGTACAGTTTCCTCGTCATCCATAGGAAAAAAATATTCGTATTGTATATTTCCATTTTCGGTACGAATATCATTTACAACTCCACTGGAGATCATCTCTTCTGCAAACTTTTTAGCATTTCCATTTTTACCGGTATAATAAATGTTTACAGTAATAGCCATTTTGATTTACCTCCTCAAACTCTAATTTATCGAGTAGTTTAATCTTCAAACAACTCATACAATTCGATTATACACTAAATATTTTATAATTTATATATAGGTTTTAAATACCGTACTATTCAATTTTCAAAGATCAATTTTTTAAATTACTTTGCAATAATTTCAATGTCTTCCTCAAACTAACTCTACAAATTAACTTTATCTAATTACTAATAAAAAAATATAGCTAAATAAATATTAAAACACACAATAATGGTTTAACTACATCTTTAAATAAAATAAATCTATTCATTCCGTATATCTACTTAGAGCGATAACAATTAACATTTATCAGTTAACAATCATCAATTATTGTTGTAACTCAGATCGCCTGAGTTTCCTCCTTAAGTTGGCTAGCACATTGCAAATTTAAATATAACAAAAGAACTTTATAGATTTTTATGCGAATGTCGACTTGGAGGCTGCGACCGAGAACAGAGCATAAAATCTATAAAGTTCTTAGTTAGTTAATTAAATAAATAAATTTACGTTAGAGGAATTTGCTTCCCCTAAGTAGTATCCTACTCCCCCATAAGTTATTCCATCTATTAATTCTTCTTTTTTAATTCCCATAACATCCATGGACATTGTGCATGCAACTATTTCTATTCCATTTTCTATAGCTGCTGTCATTAAGTCTTCTAAGGATTGGATATTTTTATTCTTCATGACACCTCTTATCATTTTAGCACCCATTCCACCCATGTTCATTCTTGATAAGCCAAGTTTTTTACTTCCTCTTGGCATCATCATTCCGAAGGCTTTTTCTATAATGTTTTTAGGTGTATTAACTTTTTCTGGCTTTCTTAAAATATTTAATCCCCAGAAGGTAAAGAACATTGTAACTTTTTTACCCATAGTAGCTGCACCATTTGCTATTATAAATGAAGCAATTGCTTTATCTAAATCTCCACTAAAGACTACCATAGTTTGTCCGTTCTTATTTTCTACTATTTGATTTGATGAGGAAGATGCTAATGTTTTATCTATTGCATCTGAATTTCTATTATCTATAGAATGTCCTTCTCCATTGCCTTTTAAAATAGTAGCTTCAATTATGCCTTTATTCTTTTCAATATCTAAAAGCTTATTATTAGTTGTTCTAGACCATGCTTCTATATCTCTATAGAAACCTTCATCTGACGCTCTAACCTTTAAGACTTCTCCCTCTTCCATCATATCCATCATTTGTTTTACTTGCATTAATGGTCCTGGGCAAGATAATCCTGTAGCATTTAACTCTCTAATTTTATCTAAGGCAACTTCTTTCATTGCTAACTCTTCACTCCTATTACTAATACTATTATTTAAATCCTTAGCCTCATACTTCCAGTTAACATAAGTCTTGTATCCACCATTTAAATTTTTAGCCTTATATCCATGTGCTTTTAAGATTCTAACAGCTATATATCCTCTTATACCAACTGCACAATATACTATTATTTCTTTATTCTTATCTAATTTATCTAAGTTGTTTCTTAATTCATTAACTGGTATGTTAATTGAGTTTTCTATACTTCCTAAAGCTACTTCTGATTCATCTCTTGTATCTAATAGGATTTGTTTATCTAGATCTAGATTTTCTAAATCTTCTATGTTAATTATATCTACTAATTCATTAGCTTCATTTTCTGCAATAAATCCTGCCATATTAGCTGGAGATTTGGCTGATAAGAATGGAGGTGCATATGCTAAGTCTAGATCTTTTAAATCTTCCATAGTGCCACCAAATTTAATAGTTGTAGCAATTACATCTATAAATTTATCTACACCTTCGTATCCTAATACTTGAGCTCCTAGTAATTTACCATTTTCAGCATCATATAATACCTTAATGTTTAGGTTAGTTGCATCTGGATAATAACCAGCATGGCTTAAAGGATGTAGATATACTTTCTTATAATTTACATTATTTCTCTTTAAAGCTTTTTCATTATTCCCTGTTGCAGCCGCTACCATATCAAATATCTTTATTATAGCTGTTCCAAGACTTCCCTTGTATTTTGCTTCCTTTCCTGAGATATTATCTGCTATTATTCTTCCTTGTTTATTAGCAGGACCTGCTAGAGGAATATAAGCTTCCTTTCCACTTACTATATCTTTTACTAATACTGCATCTCCTCCTGCATATACTCCTTCAACGCTTGTTTCCATTTTTTCATTAACAAGTATATGACCTCTTTCTCCAAGGCTTATTCCACTATTTCTTATAAAACTTGTATCTGGAGATACCCCTATAGCTGAAATAACTATATCCGTCTCTACTTCTCTATTATCTTCAAGTACAACCTTAACTGTAGATTCTTCATCTTTAAAAGCTACTACTTTCTTATTTAAAATTATACTAACCTTGTTATCATTTAACTCCTTTTCTATTAATCTAGAAAATTCTTCATCAAAGTTAGATAAAAGATGAGGTGCTGCTTCTACTATAGTTACATCTAATCCCTTATACTTTAAATTTTCAGCCATTTCTATACCAATGAAACCACCACCTATAACTACAGCTGATTTCATTTTAGAATTAATTGAATACTCTTTTATTCTATCGACATCTTTTACATTTCTTACAGTAAAGATTTTATTACTATCTATACCTGGAAGGTTTGGTCTAATAGGTTTAGCTCCAGGAGCTAAAATTAAATAATCATAGTTTTCTTCATACTCTTTATCAAAGGATTTTACCTTAACCTTTTTCTCATCAGTATTTACAAAAACAACTTCACTATTAACCCTAACATCAATATTAAATCTATCTTTCATTTTTTCAGGAGTTTGTAATAATAAACTCTCCCTGTCTTTTATAACTTCTCCAATATAATAAGGCAGTCCACAATTTGCAAAGGAAATATGCTCACCTTTTTCAAAAATTACTATATCTAAATCTTCCTTTAATCTCCTAAGTCTTGCAGCAGCAGAAGCCCCACTTGCTACTCCCCCTACTATTAATGCTTTTTTACTCATTAAATTTCCTCCTAAAATATTAATTAATATCATTATATCACTATATTCAAATATTTGAATATATATTTTATAAAAAAAGCATCTTAAAATTTTATACTAAGCAATAATATTACTTATATGATATGCTTACTCTCATATTAAGTAATATTAATAATAAATTTCTTGATACTTTCTTTTGTTACTCATATCCATAAAAAAAACTTTTATTCTTACCTAAACTACTTTTTGATTAAAAATGAAATTATTCACTTATTAAGGATTTAATTATTCCTTCTACTCTTTTGTCTACTACTTCATAAACTATTTCAAGACCATTTCTTTCACCTTTAATAATCCCTATACTTTTTAACTTTTGCAAGTGTTGTGAAATAGTTGATTGAGGCATTCCTAAACAGCTATGCATATTCGTTACATTACAGCATCCCTTTTCTAACAGGTTTTTAACTATACAAATTCTTACTGGGTGTGCTAATACCTTTAAAAATTCTGCTACTTCTTCGTATTGTTTATAATTACTATCCACCATACCACCTCATTTATGACTTTCCCTTTTAAAATCATTTTATTGTTATATTCAAATTTTAAGACATTGTTAATAATTTGTCAAGTTGCTTAGTAAATCCAATTCTTAATTTTTATTTTTCCTCTACCCAGTTCTAATATTCCTCGCCTTTCAAGAGACTTAAGACTTCTACTCACCACCTCTCTTGAAGATCCTATATCAGCTGCAATTTTTTCATGAGTTGTATAAATTATTTTACTACCATTGTTATTAGCCATCGTAGTTTTAAAATAATCTATTATTCTATTTTCTATACTATCGAAGGTAACCTTTTCCAGACCTTCAACAACATTTTCAAACTTATTATATAAGTTCTTAAATATATACTTTAAAAAACTATTATTATTAAGTAAATATTTCTTAAATAAATCCATAGGAAGTACTGCAATTAAAGCATTTTCCTCTACTTCTGCAAAAGAGATTTCATCAGTCTCAGTTAGTGCACAAAGAATAGTGTTAAAGCAGTTGTCCCCTTTTCCTAGTCTATACAGGGTAATTTCTTTTCCATCATCACCTAACTTATATACTCTAAGCCTTCCTTCTAATATAAAAGAAAATCCTATACAACTAACTTTATTATCAAATACATTTTGTCCTATTTCAAAATTGTTTAAAATTATTCTCTCAGAAAAAATCCCTAACACTTCTGTATCTAATTCATTTAAAAATGGGTAACTCTTACTTATATTTTTTATTATATCCATACTTCACCTACACAATTGAATCATTTAAATTACTTTCTAAATAAAAAAAGTAAAACTACCTTAATTGTAGCTTTACTCTTTTTAATAATCAATAGTTCCTATATATAAGTTACTTAAATACTAATATTTCTCAAATATTATTTGCACAAAATATAGCTTTATAGAAAATAAATTGTTCTATATATAGTTCAATTAATAATCTACATCTATAAAATTATATCCTTATAACTTTAAAATAATTCTTTAGTACGTTATCTAAATTCAAAGCATAGATCTTTTTATTTTTATATTGTTTTAAAGTCCTAATAGGCGATCTATTTGTCTCTTATCAAATCCAACTACTATATTACCATTTATATCCAAAACAGGAACTCCCCTTTGGCCACTCTTTGCTACCATTTCCATAGCTCCTTGTCTATCGTAAGAAACATTTACTTCTTCATATCCAACATGGTTACTTTTTAAGTAATTCTTTACCTTTGTACACCATGGACATGTGTTGCTTGTATATACTTTTATATTATTCATTTTTAAATTCCTCCGTATCATAAATTCTATTATGATATAAGTATATTCTTAAGCGACCTTTTTGACTGTAACAAAGTCACAAAATAATTAAGAATGAATCATTAAATAATTAAAAAGTTCTGCACTAAATGATGTAGTCAAGAAAATCTAAATTAAAATATTAGTCGTTGATCTTCTCTAAAGTTATAGGAAATAATCTTATTTAAAAACAATTATATTTAAAAGACAGCTACAACTAAAAATAAGTATACAAAAAATCCAATAGTACTAATTATATGAAGTTTTTTCGAAAGTCCCCTTTTTTTCGTTAAGAAATATCCTGTAATTCCAATAGATAGCATAACTAAAGTAAATCCAATATATTTAATAAAATCTGTAGTTCTTATCTTTTGAAATAAAGCCAAGCACATGGCTAATACAGATAAAGTACCAACAGCAATATGAGCTTTTCTATAATTGAACTTCCTTATTTTGAAAAGCTTAGGTATATAATAAACAATAAGTGCTAACATAAATAAATTTGATGATATTCTTTCCATGGTTCCTCCAATTATAGTTCCTCTTTAAGTTTTCTAATTGATTTTTCTTCTGGTGAAATAGTCTTTATTCTAAAGATAAAATAATAGAATTTACATAGAATAAGTAAAACTATAACGCCCTTCATAATTAAACTATCTATAAGTATTAATGGAAATGCTAACATAAAATCAGCAAATGCTAATAAAGTAACCTTTTCTTTCAATGTCATTGCTCTTTCATTTACAAAGGATTCTAAATGGTTTTTATATAGCTTTGTATTTATAAACCAATTATTAAACCTTTCAGAGCCCCTTGCAAAACAATAAGATGCAAGTAATAAAAATGGTGTTGTTGGCAATATAGGTAATGCCACTCCTATGGCCCCTAACACTACTGCAATAAGACCTACCGTTATATAGATGTATTTTTTAATAGACTTCATAATAATTCCCCTTTTTTATTAATAAATTTCCACATATAGATTTATCCCATCGCTACCATTGCTAACACTCCCACCCTCTATAAGGAGGAGCTAAGCACTGCTACGCGCCTGGATTAGTTCTTCTAACCTTCATATGGAGTAGGCATCCTGCACTCTGTGAAATTTATTCACACAAAATACAAGACTTTGGTTCACTACTTTTTAAGAAAACTCCACCTGAAGATAAGAATCACTTTATATTGAGTTCGAATGGTAACTAAAAAATCTAATCTTCAAAACTCATCCATGAGTTTTTTCCTTAATTATTAACTGTTAATTGCTAATTGTTAATTGACTAGTATGTCATATGTCTAAATAATTCTATTGGATTGTATATAAGAAGCCTTGGACCTGAGAATCTCATAACTTCCTTAACCTTATCCTTCATATCCTTCTTATAGCAATGTATTGGACACTTTGCACAGGTGCTTTTTTCTTCACCAAATTTGCAATAGCTAAGTCTTTTATGAGCATATTCTAATAACTCCTTACATTCCTCACATAATTCTTTATTCTTATGCTTTTTCTTACAATAAATATTTATCATAAGCTCAATAGTTCTTTTTTCTCTCTCAATTTTAGTCATATATCCCACTCCTACATTTATATTAATAAAATATTAATGTTCATTCTAAATATATCTTTATAGATACTGATAATCATTATCATTAAATCTTTTTAAATAAAGGAACTGCTTTATAATTATATTTTTCTAACAGTTCCTTTATTTTGTTATACTAGTTCAATTTTCTTATTTTCTAATTTATAAACCTTATCGCATATAGCAGTTGTAGACTTTCTATGTGAAATAAGAATTATAGTTTTATCTTCACAGTTTTCCTTAATAGACTTAAGTATTTCACCTTCATTTAGGGCATCTAAATTACTTGTTGGTTCGTCTAATATAAGTACTTTACTATCTTTTAAGAAGGCTCTAGCCAGACCAATTCTTTGCTTTTCTCCTGAAGATAGATTTGATCCAAGTTCCCCAACTTTAGTGTCATATCCTTTAGGTAATGTTAATATAAAATCATGAATTGATGCTTTCTTACATGCTTCTATAATTTCTTCTTCAGTAGCATTTTTGTTTCCTATCTTAATGTTCTCTTTAATAGATTCATTAAATAAAAATGTTTCTTGGCTTACTAATCTTTGAGTATTTCTTAAAGATTTTGTGTTAACTTCTTTTATGTTTATATTGTCTATTTTTATATCCCCTGAATTTACATCAAAGAATCTCATTATAAGCTTAATAAATGTACTCTTACCTATCCCACTTTCACCTATTAATGCAACCTTATCTCCCTTTTTAATATTGATATTAGTTCCATCTAATATAGTTTCTTCTCTGTTTGGATAAGAGAACGTTACATTATTGTATCTTATATCTTCACAGTTTATATCTGCTTTTCCTTCTACTTCTTCAACTAATGGATTTTCATCTAAAATCTCAAATATTCTCTCTGCACAAGCAAAGGTTTGAAGTAATGTATTTGAAAGATTACTTAAGGCAACTACTGGTCCAAAAGAAGAAGCAACTATTACTATAGCTACTATTGCAGCTGTAAATGTAATATCTCCTGCTAAGAACTTGTGAACTCCTAGAACTACAAAAGTTAATATCGCTACCATAATTGTAAGATCTGTTAAAGCTCTTATTATTCCTTCATGTTCCTTTATCTTATCTAAGCTCTTATTTAACTTAGCTGAATTTTCTTTTATTTTTTCTAATCTTTCTTCACCATTTTTAAATAGTAATACTTCTTTTAATCCTCTTAAAGAATCTAAAACATAGTTATTACTTTCTCCAAATGAATTTCTGTAATTTACTCCTGCTTCTTTAGCAAAACTAGAAGATGCATAAGGAATTACAAAACCAATTATTAAATAAAATATAGCTGCAATTACTCCAAAGATAGGACTAATTATAAATAATATTATAGCTATTATAGAGTTTGTTATAATTGCTATTGATATTGGTGCTATTGTATGAGCATAAAACACTTCTAAAAGCTCTATATCAGAAGTTATTAATGCTATTAAGTTTCCTTTTTCCTTACCTTCAAGCTTAGCTGGTGCAAGCTTTCTTAATACTGTAAATATCTTATCTCTTAAAATATATAAAATTTTAAAAGCTATATAGTGACCTGATAATTGTTCACCATATCTTAAGAATCCTCTAAGAATTGCTGCAACTGCCATAACTATTAATGCCCCCTTAAAGGATATAAAAGTTATATCTCCTATATGAGCACCTAGTGCTACTGCCCCAAAGGCAGCTATAGAAGTAGCTGCTAGAAATCCTAAAACTCCTAGAGATATTGTTATTAACATTATTGGTGCTAGAGGTTTTAGTTCAACTATTAATCTCTTCATTATTTGGAAGCCTGATCTTCTTTTCATATTAACAAACCTCCCTAATTTCTTCTAATTCATTTTGCTTGTTAACCATGTTACTATAATATCCTTCAGCCTTCATTAACTCATTATGAGTTCCTTCTTCTACTAAAGATCCCTTATTCATAACATATATGTTCTTAGCTTCTTTAACATTAGCTAATCTATGAGATATAACTAATATAGTCTTATCCTTAGAAAGTTCATATATAGCTTCCCATATAGCTTCTTCACTTTCTACATCTATATTTGATGTAGCTTCATCAAATATTATCATCTTTCTATTAGCAAGTATTGCTCTAGCTAGAGCTAATCTTTGCTTTTGACCTCCAGATAAGGCACTTCCTGCCTCACCTACATTAGTGTTTAATTTATCTTTTAATCCTTCTATAAAACTATCTAATCTCGATACTTTTAAGGCTTCATTTATTTCCTCTGTAGTGGCATCCTTTTTACCTACTAAAAGGTTGTCTAATATACTTCCATTAAATATATAGCTATTAGTAGATATTAAAGCTATATTTTCATATATAAGATTTGAATCTAAGTTTTCAATATCTTTTGAGTTCAATAGAACTTGCCCTTTATTAACCTTGTGGTTATTTAGGATTATTGAAGCGATAGTACTCTTTCCAGAACCACTTTCTCCAACTATTGCAACTATTCCCTTTGGTGTTATTTCCATATTAACATCCTTAACAACTTCTCTTTCTCCATCATAGCTGAAAGTAACATTCTTAAGACTTATATTAATATCATCTTTAATTTCTTTTATAGAATTATCTACTGCTTTTTCTCTTTCCTTAGCATCTAGAATTCCAAAGATTCTATCTGATGCTGCCATACCATTCATAGCTATATGGAAGTAAGATCCTAAAAGTCTAAGTGGTATAAAGAATTCTGAAGATAAAAGTATTACTATAAGTAAGCTTCCTGGAAGTAAATCTCCATTTCTAAATTGAATTAATGCAACTATAGTTCCAAGAGCTGCTCCTCCAAATGCAACTAAGTCCATTATCGTAATAGAATTTAATTGCATACTTAAAACCTTCATAGTAATTTTTCTAAACTTTTCAGCTTCAACATTCATTTTTTCATGTCTTTCTTCATCTATATCAAAAACCTTTAAAGTTGTAAGTCCTTGAAGATTTTCTAAAAAGCTTCCACCTAGGTCTGAATAACTTTTCCAGTAATCCTTTAAAATTCTCTTTGCAATCTTCATTATTGCAATAATAGAAACAGGAATTAGAGGTACTGAAAGTATAAATACTAGAGCAGCTTTAAATGAAACAAAGCTCATAAAAACAAATAATGTAACTGGTACTAATAAAGAATAAAAGAATTGAGGTAAATACTTTCCAAAGTATATTTCTAATTGTTCTACTCCCTCTACCATAACTTGAACTATTGAAGATGTGCTTTCCACACTACTATAGCCTGTACCAAGTCTAAGCAATTTTTTATATACAAGTTCTCTTAGCGTCGATCTAGCCTCTACTGAAGCTAAATTAGAAAACTTAGCATATAAAATATTTGAAATAAATCTGATAGTTAAAAGAATAACTATAATAATTCCTGGTTTTAAAATTGACTCCATATTTATGGAAGTTAATCCACCCATGTAAACTTTATTAATAAACTGTCCAACAAGAAAAATTATTATTATATTGCAAATGATTGCAAGCCAGTTTACTAGTATAGTTAGACCGATGTACTTTTTTGATTGGCTACATAAATTTATTAGCCTTTTATTAATCATCATAATATCTTCTCCTAACATAATTGATATTGATACTCATTTGTATATGATAAATACAGTTGCAATTATACATTAACTGATATGCATTTTCAATAGCAAATTAAAACTTTAACATTATTATTTCTATTTCTACTAATTATCACCTATATATAGTTTAAAATATTAAAATAAAGGTATATTTCCTCCTTACAAAATTACTCTTCACCCTTTTTTCTTATCTACGCTAATATTTTTATCTTATATATGCATATTATGATAGTTTACTTATTTCCCCATATAATTATTTAAAATTACTTTATATCTATTTTTGCAAAAAATAAACCTAGGTTTCCCTAAGTTATATTTTGTGAATCAAAAAATAAAAAATTATGAAAAAAACTCCTTACGGAGTTTTGAATAAAAGTGCTTTGCATTTTACTTACTAGTCTTATAATTTCCTATGATTTTAAAGTATCCACTATTCTTCTCTATTAGTTTTAAAGCATTTTTAACAGTTTCATCTTTTAAATTACCTTCAAAATCAACATATAATAAGTATTTCCAAGACTCATGTTTGTCAGGTCTTGATTCTATCTTAATCATATTGATGTTATTTTCAGCAAAATGGCTTAATAATCTATATAGTGTACCTGCCTTATCATCTAGAGAAAATACTACACTAACCTTATTGCAAGAATCATCATAATTTAAATCTTTACCTATTATAATAAATTTAGTATGATTATCTTTCTTATCATTAATGCTTTCTTTAACTATATTTAATCCATAAATATCAGCAGCTCTCTTACTTCCAATAGCAGCCTTGGTTTTATCCTTTAAATCTGCTATATGTTTTGCACTTATTGCTGTATTGTGATATGGAATTAATCTTAAAGCTGGATACTTACTTAAAAATCCCTTACTTTGCTCAAAGCCTTGTGTATGAGAATATACTTCTTTAATAGTATCTAAAGTTGCACCTTCAACACTCATAAGATGTTGATCTATCTTTATACATTCTTCACCAATAATATAAAAATTATATTTTACTAAAAGATCATAAACTGCAGTAATAGCTCCAGTATAGGAATTTTCAATTGGAAGAATAGCATATTTTACTTCATTATTTTCTAAAGCCTTAAAAACATCAGAAAACTCTTCATAATTTTGTAGCTTACTGTATGCTTTAAAATATTTAATAAGAGCCTCTTCACTAAAAGAGCCTTCTACCCCTTGATATCCTATAACATCATTCTTATCAATATTAAACTCTTCATTTTTCCCTTTACAATTATCCATTAAGTTTCCTTGAAGGAATCTGCTTAGCTCCATTATATTTTCAAAAAATCCTCTAGTTATATCACTATAGTCCTTATTATTAAGAAGTGAAATATTTTTTTCTATTACTTCCTCTTCTCTTTTACTATGAAAGATAGGTAAATTTCTTTCTTTTTTATATTCTCCTACCTTTAAAGCAACATTCATTCTCTTCTCAAATAGGGAAACTAACTCCCTATCTATGGAGTCAATTTCCTTTCTATAATCTTCTAAGTTCCCCATTACTCTCTCCCCTTTAATAAATCAAGTATTCCAATAGCAGTAACTGCTTCAATAACCGGTACTGCTCTTTGAACTATGCAAGGGTCATGTCTTCCTTGTATTTGGAATTTAACATTTGTCTTATTCTTGATATCTATAGTATTTTGCTCCTTTAATATAGATGAAGTTGGCTTAACAGCAACCTTAAATACTATTGGCATTCCATTGGAAATACCTCCATTAATTCCACCATTATTATTAGTCTTAGTCTTAACTACATCTCCATCATAGTAGAATTCATCATTAGCTTCTGAACCATATAAGGTAGTAATATCAAAACCTCTTCCAAATTCTATTCCCTTAACTGCAGGTACAGAGAAGATTAAATGTGATATTGTAGATTCAACAGAATCAAAGAATGGATTTCCAACCCCAGGCTTAATACCAACTACTGCACACTCAACAGTTCCCCCTACAGAGTTTCCATTATATTTAGCTTGCATTATTGTATGCTTAATCTTATCTTCTAATTTTGAATCTAATAAAGGAAGTTCTTTTTCTCTTAATTCCTTTAACTCTTCTTTTGAAATATTAATATTGTCAAAATCTTTGTCTTTAATATCCTTAACAGAGGCTATATGAGCCCCTACTACTATTCCTCTATCTTCTAATATTTGCTTGCATATAGCTCCAGCAAATACAAGTGGTGCTGTAATTCTTCCTGAGAAATGTCCACCACCTCTATAATCATTAAATCCTAAGTATCTTGCATTACCTGCAAAATCAGAGTGTCCAGGTCTCATAAAGTCCTTAGTTTTCTCATAATCCTTAGATCTTGTATCTCCATTTCTAATAATTGCACATAGTGGTGCCCCAGTAGTCTTTCCTTGAAAAACTCCACTTAAAATCTCAGGTAAATCCGCTTCTTTTCTTGCTGTAGATAGCTGATTTTTACCAGGTGCTCTTCTTGCCATTTCTTCTAAAATCTTATCCATATCTAGTTCAAACCCTATTGGCAATCCATCTATATTAATTCCAATTGCATTTCCATGAGATTCTCCAAATATAGAAACCTTTAAATTATTCCCCCATACTGCACTCATTTACTTTTCCTCCTAGCATTTTGTAATCCTCAAAAAAGCTTGGATAGGACTTTGCTACACAATCATAATCCTTAATAATTATCGGATTCTTACACCTTGTAGCTGCAATTGCTAATGTCATTGCAATTCTATGATCCTTCCAGCTCCAAACTTCAATGCCACCTTCTAATTCTTCTACTCCATCTATTATTAAACCTTCTTCTTTTTCAATAATCTTAGCTCCAAGCTTATTAAGTTCAGTTGCAACAGCCTTTAATCTATCACACTCTTTAATTCTAAGCCTTCCAGCATTAATAATTTCAGTTCTTCCTTCTGATAAAGCTGCTACTAAAGATATCACAGGTATAATATCCGGACATTGAGATGCATCTATTAATGTAGATTTTAATTTACAATTATCTTTTATAGTTATACTATCTTTAAATTCGAATTTTGAACCCATTCTTTCTAAAATATCTATTGCTTCCTTATCTCCTTGCAAAGAATCTTCTCTTAAATCTAGAAGTTTAACTTTAGAGCCTAATGCATTTGCAGAAAGATAAAAGGCTCCTTGAGAATAATCACCTTCAACTCTATAATTTCTTGAATTATAGCTTTGGCCACCCTTAATTATAAATTCTTTATAATCGTTATTTTCTATATCTATACCAAAATCCTTCATGCAAGATAAGGTTAAATCAATATATCCTTTTGATTCTAATTCTGTGCTTATTATTATTTTTGAATCTCCCTCTAATAATGGAAGGGTAAATAATAATCCAGTTATAAATTGAGAGCTAATATTTCCTGGTAGAACAAATTCTCCAGCCTTTATACGACCTTTTACCATTAGATTTAACTCAGTATCTACTGCATTATATTTAATTCCTTGTTCTTTAAATATATTATAATAAGTATCTAGTGGTCTCTTACCTAAGTTTCCTCTACCAATAAACTTAGTCATTCCATCAAATAATAAAGATATTGGAACTAAAAACCTTAAAGTTGATCCTGATTCATTACAATCAACTGTTCTTGCAGACTTCCTTTTTGCATCTTTATGAAATGCACCTGTTATAGTTAATTTATCTTCATTCTTATCTATAACTGCTCCAAGAGATACCATTGCATCTATAGTTGCATTAATATCATCTGAATAATCAATATTATCAATTACTGAAACTCCACTACTAAGAGAAGCACAAATTATTCCTCTATGAGCCATACTTTTTGAAGGAGGTATCTTAACCTTTCCTTCTAATTTAGTATTTAATACTTCAATCTTCATAAAAAACCTCCTCTTTAATTAACAATTGGCAATTAGCAATTAACAATTATTGATGTAATTCCTTCAGAATTACTAGAATAAATTACTTTCAAAACTCCTACGGAGTCTTCCCCTTACCTCTTAACTTTTACCTGTGCAACAGCACTAATGAATAATAGATAATTGACTTTGATCAATTGGTTTAACAAAGCTATTTCCTATTTCAGTAATAAAAATTAAATTAAGCTTTTTACCTAAATTCTTTTTATCTAAAGTCATAGCTTCCTTTATTTTATCAATATTTATATCTAACTTATAAGGTAAATTATATTTTATTAAAATTTCTTTTATTATTTCAGATTCACCTTTTTTAGTTTCACCTAGAGCTTCACTTAGCTTAGTTATTTCATACATCCCAATTGCAACTGCCTCACCATGAGTATATTTACTAAAATTATAATATTGCTCAATAGCGTGACCAATTGTATGCCCAAAATTTAAAAGCATTCTATCTCCAGTATCTTTTTCATCCTTTTCCACAACTTCTTTCTTAATTTTACAACAATTGTGAATAATGTATTCAATATTGTTCATAACTTCTTCTTTACTGTTAAAACTTTCAAGTTTCTTAAAGAATGCACTATCTTTAATACATCCATACTTTATAACTTCTGCCATTCCATCATTAAAGAACTTATCAGTTAATGAAGATAATACATCTGGATCTATAATAACTTTCTTAGGGTGATAAAAACTTCCTACTAGATTCTTACCTCTTTCTAAATCTACTCCTACCTTACCACCAACACTACTATCTACTTGAGCTAAAAGAGTAGTTGGACATTGGATAAAAGGAATACCTCTTAGATATGTAGATGCTACAAATCCACCTAAATCTCCTATAACTCCTCCTCCTAAAGTTAATATTAAATCACTTCTATTAACCTTAAAATCTAAAAGTTCATTATAAGCTTTAGGTAAAATATTAAAAGATTTAGTTTCTTCACCTGCTTTTAAAACAAACTTTTTAACAATATATCCTTCTTCTTCTAAAGCCAGAACCACCTTATCGCCATAATATTTATCAACATTTTCATCAGTGAGAACAAAAATCTTATTACCTACAAAAACTTCTTTAACTTCTTTACCTATCCTACTTAATAAGCCTCTTTCTATAACTATGTCATACTTGCTATGAGATAAATCAATAGATAGTTTCATTTCTACACCCGCTTTCAATTAATAATTAGCAATTAACAGTTAACAATTTTAGATTAAATTCAGCCTAGCTGAATTTATAATAATAATGAAGGAATTAAAGAATAATGAAGGAATTAAAGAATGAAGAAGGAAACTCAGCTTGGCTGAGTTTCTAAATCTAATTTCTTTATAAGAAATTCAGATTTTCTGAATTTCACCACTCATTTTTTCATTTTTTCACGTCAATAAAAACATAGTTTTTTATTGACTCTTCATTTTCCACTGTGCAACAGCACCCTACAGTTCTCTTCCTACTGCAGCTGCTATTGCTTTTAATTCTTGTACTAATGTTTCGTAATCATTTGGTCTTATTGATTGTGGACCATCACATAATGCCTTTTCAGGATTGTTGTGAACTTCTATTATAAGTCCATCTGCGCCTACTGCTACTGCTGCTTTTGCTAGTGGAGATATCATAAATCTCTTTCCTGTAGCATGGCTTGGATCTACTATTACTGGTAAATGGCTTAGCTTCTTAACAGCTGGGATAGCACTTAAGTCTAATGTATTTCTTGTGTAAGTTTCGAAAGTTCTTATTCCTCTTTCGCAAAGAATTACATTTTCATTTCCTCCAGCCATAATATATTCAGCTGACATTAACCATTCTTCTATAGTAGCTGATAAACCTCTTTTTAATAATATTGGCTTTTTAGTTCTACCTAATTCATTTAACAAATCGAAGTTTTGCATATTTCTTGCACCAACTTGAATAACATCTACATCTCTTTCGAAAATTTCAATATCATATGGTGACATAATTTCTGTTACTATTGGAAGTCCTGTTTTTTCTCTTGCAATCTTTAAAAGTTCTAATCCATCATATTTTAATCCTTGGAAACTATATGGAGAAGTTCTTGGTTTAAATGCTCCTCCTCTTAAGAAGTTTGCCCCTAACTTTTTAACTTCTTCTGCTACAAATGTTAATTGTTCCTCACTTTCAACAGAGCAAGGTCCAGCTATCATTGCTAGCTTTTTTCCACCTATTTGACTTCCATTTACATCAACTATTGAATTATCTGGATGGAATAATCTATTAGCTTTCTTAAATGGCTCTTGAACATGCATTACCTTTTCTACAATATCATTGGCCTCAATTTTTAAAGCATCAATTTTGCTAGTGTCTCCAACTAATCCAAGGATAATAAGGTCTGTTCCTATTACAGGGTTAACCTTAACACCTTCTCCTTCTAATTCATTTGTTAACTTATCAATTTCCTCTTGTTTTGTTCTTGGTTTTAAAATTATTACCATGAATAAAGCCCCCTTTATATTATTTATATTTTTATGTTTATTATTTTGAAAGTTAATAACTCTCTATATTAAAAAAGAGAACTCCTATGAGTTCTCTTGAATAATCAAAATATTTTACTTAAAAAATATATAAATTTATACTATGCACTCATAAGAATGGAATTATTATTTTTTTTGCAGAACAAATAGCCAGCGCTAAAGAAAAAGCCCCAGAATATAAAGTAAAAAAAGCTATTAAATTGTGCTGCTTTATTTATAATTCCTTTCATAAGAATCCTCCATAAATTTATTTTCAAAATTTCTTTCCCTAATTATACCAAACCATAGGTCATTGTCAATATTTTTAAGAATATTTTTTCAATTTAATATCCTATATTTAAATATATAAACTACACATATAATCTTATAAAATTATAGATTAAAAATGTTATTTTAATAAATTACCTAAATTGAAAGCATCACTTTTTAATTTATATATAAGTTGCCAAGATAGCTACCTACTTTAAATGCTTTAAGCACAAATTGTAACTTAATGTACAGTAGAATCTTTATTCCAACTTATATATAAAAGATTTATTACCATATTAATTATCCTATAAAATAGGTGCAACAAGTCTTATTAAAGCTTCTTTAATCTTCAATGCCCTACTTCTATTTTCATATTCTTCCATAGTTACTAACTTACAATCTTCAATATCCTTAATAAATATATCTTCTTGTTCTTTAGAGAACTTATCATCATAAATAATGGCATTTATTTCGAAGTTTAACTGAAAGCTTCTAATATCTAAGTTAGCTGTTCCAATGCTACATACCTTACCATCTGAAACTATTGTCTTAGAATGTATAAATCCCTTTTGGTAAGTGTAAAATTTCACACCCCACTCCATAAGGTCTCCCATATTAGCACTTAATATCCATTTCATAAAGAAGTGATCTGGCTTATCTGGAACCATTATTCTTACATCTATTCCAGATAAAGCTGCAATTTTTAATGCTTCCTTCATTGGTTCATCTGGCACTAAATACGGGGTTTGGATATAGACACTTTCCTTTGCATTGTTAATTATCTTCATATAAGCATTTTTTATATACTCTTCCTTATGATCTGGTCCTGATGAAACTATTTGAATTCCAATATTACCTGAGTCCTCTTGTAACTTAAAATACTTATCATAATTTTTAAGCTCACCTTCTGAAGCATAGTCCCAATCTAATATAAATCTTTTATTCAATTCATTTACTGCTTTCCCCTTTATTCTTATATGAGTATCTCTCCAGTAATCAAATTGATCACCTTTATTTACATATTCATCTCCAACATTAAATCCTCCTACATATCCAACTTCCCCGTCAATAACTACTATTTTTCTATGATTTCTAAAATTTAGACGTATATTTATCAAAGGTAATATTCCAGGAAAGAATATATGAAACTTAATTCCAAGACTTCTTATATATTTTATATCTTTATTTCTTATACTTTTAGATCCCATAGCATCTACTACAAATCTAACTTCTACACCATCTTTCACCTTTTTACTTAGTTCATCAATCAAGGTTTTTCCTAAGTTATCCATTCTAAATATATAATATTCTATATGTATAAATTCTTTTGCGTCTCTTATGTCATTTATTAATGCTTCAAACTTCTTTTCCCCATCTATAAAGGTAGTAAGAGAATTTCCTCCAGTATATAAAGCTCCTGAATGAGTATAATTCATTCTAACTAGCTCCATAAATTCAGATGATGTTCCCTTCTCTTTTTCTTCCTTAAACTTTTCCATTAAAACTTTTGATTTCTTTTCATCTACAACCTTTTTTTCTCTAAATATCTTTTGCCTACTTAAGTTCTGTCCAAATATCAAATATATAATGAACCCTACTCCAGGTAATACAAACAATATTAGTAACCATGCCCAAGTTGTATTAGGTTCTTTTCTTTCTATGAAAATCAAAGATATTGCTGATAAAATACTAATTACATAAGCTATTATTAACAATATAGAACTATTCATGATTATCACCTCATTTTTCAACAATTTTCCTTCATTTAATTATAACCTACTTTTCTAGAAAATAATAATTAAATAATTGAGAACAAAAAAGCTACCAAAAGGTAGCTATAAGTTCTTTTATTCATTTTAAATAATCAAAAATATCATTTAAGTTATTTTATTTACTTTCTATTTCTCATATTCCTTTATAGCATGTCCATTTATACTTCAAAAAGGATCTTTCTAAGCTCCTCTACAGAAGTACAATAATTAATGCAATTATTCTTCATAAAGCTCATAATTGTAGGTATAGAATGTGCCCATCCTACTCCAACAAAATCCACATCACAACTATCTGCCATATCTTTCCCTGGCTTTAAATCATCTACCATTATCATATCTTTTGAAGATATTTTTAATTCCTTCATTATATTTTGCAAAGGAAATGGAGAAGGCTTTCTCTGTTCAGGTAACGCCTCCCAGCCAAATACCATATCTGGAGTTGGTAATCCATTTGCTTTATAATCCCTTATAATATTATCCTTCATAGAATGAGAAACAACACAAATATATCCTCCTCTATTTTTAAACTCCCATATTAATTCATTAATTCCAGTGAAGGTCTTTGGAATATGAGAATCTACATACTCTAACCAATTCTTTGTTTGAAAATCCATTTCTTCTTTTGTAAATCCTAAAACTTCATTACAATAAACACTAAAACCTGGTTCAAAATTATATAAAAAATGTTCTTCTAATGAAATTTTCACTTCAGGACGTAACTTTTCCAATGCTAAAGAAAAAGCTGGATAGTGAATTGTAGAAGTACTATTCACCACTGTATCATCATGGTCTAAAACTAAACACTTATATTTCATAAAAATTCTCCTCTAATGCATTATCTCTTATGTAAATTATTTTTCTGCTTATATCTATCTCATCTATAAACCCAAATTTCTCTACTACATTTCCAATAATTTACTATAATAATTATAACATAAGGCAATAACACTTTTTAATATCATTAGCCTAATTAAGACAAAACTCTTTATAAGAAAACCTTACTAATATCAAATTTATTTCTATTACTATCCTTTCAAAACTTCTATGACATATAATATCATTGAAATCAGTGTTTCAAATGGAGGCAATCTGTATTTTATGTGAAAAAATAATAATAAAAAAGATACAAAAAGACATCATAATCTAATAATTCTTCTTAACTATTAACAAATGTTAATGTTGTTCTTAGCAATAATATATAAAATAAATTTGGAGTTGATATTAATTGAAAAAAGAAGATAAATATAAATTAATTAAAAATACCTTTAGTAATAATAATTACTATCCTAGCAATGAAATAATTGAAAAAATACTAGAAATAAGTTCTGAAGCTCACTTCCTTAAAAACGATATGATCTTAAATATGTGGGATGATCAAAATGAAGTGTATATAATCTTTTCTGGAATAGCTAGAAGCTACTATTTAGATAAAGAAGGAAATGATATCACCAAATTTTTTATGAAAGAAAATGATTTTTGTATAGGAGAAAGTCTTTTTTCTAATCAAAAAAGTATTCAAGGTTTTGAAGCATTAGAAAATATAACGGCATTAAAATTCAAGGCTAAAGAATTAAAAGAATTAATTTTACAAAATGAAAGCCTAACTCGTTTATATATGGAGTTTTTAGAAAACAATCTGCTTTATAAGATGCAAAGAGAATATGCTTTTCAAATAATGAGTGCAACAGAAAGATATATAGCTTTTCAAAAAGAATATAAGGATATTAAAGAAAGAGTTTCTCAGCATTATATTGCTTCTTATCTAGGTATAACACCTGAATCCTTAAGCCGAATAAGAAGAACTATTAAAGAAGAAAATTAATACGAAGGGAGATTTAGTATGAATTATACTGAACAAAAATCATGGAAAGAAATCCAAAAATTCTTACCACAAAAATTACATTTCAATTCTAATTACAAGCCCGAAGAAGAATGGTGGAATTGGAAAGGAAATAAGGTGCATTTAGATACATTTAGAAATAAAAATGCCAAAGCAAAAGTTATTTTATTTCACGGTGTAGGAACAAATGGTAGGCAAATGTCAACCATTATTGGAGGTCCACTTTCTAAAGATGGTTTTGAGGTAATAGCTATAGATATGCCCCTTTATGGTGTAACTGAAATTAATAAAAATATGACTATTACATATGATGATTGGATTAATTTAGGAAATGACTATATCAATTACGAATTAAGCAAGGACTCAAGACCAATATTCCTTTATGGTTTATCAGCTGGTGGTATGGAAACCTATCATATTGCCTGCAAAAATAAAAAAGTAAAAGGTATAATTGGAATGACATTTTTAGATCAAAGAGATCAAAAGGTTAGAGATGAGACTACTAAAAATATATTTTGGGCCAAATTAGGTGTTCCATTGTCAAAATTATCTTCTAACATAGGTCTTTCAAATTTTAAAATGAAAATGACTATTTGCTCAAAAATGAATGCTTTATGCAATGATAAGAATGCTCTTAAAGTAATGCTAAAAGATAAAACCTCAGCTGGAAGTAGTGTACCATTAAAATTCATTTACACTTATATGACTTATATACCTGATATTGAACCTGAAAGTTTTAGTATTTGTCCAATTTTATTAACACAGCCCAAAGAAGATAAATGGACTCCACTACATCTTAGCACAGAATTTTTAAATAAAATTAAGCAAGTTTCAGTTAAAATTGTAGAATTAGAAAAGGGAAGTCATTATCCTATAGAAGAGCTAGCCTTAGACCAATTACATTTAAACATTTCACAATTTATAGATAAATATGTAGATTAATAAAATCCAGCAATTTATATGTTGCTGGACTTTGCTTTTTAACTTTAAAATTATAGTAAAATACTTATTTAAGAACCTTTTTTCTATCTCAATACTTATAAATCAATTATAACTTAACTCAATTATACTTTAGTATCTTTTCTAATTTTAAGTGATGTCATTAAAATATCCGAACAAGAATACTTGTGCTTTTTCTCAAAATTAAAATTCCTTGCTTACAATCTTGTGCCCTATAACTTTCTTAGAAAGTCCTCCATGTATAAGCTTAACGACATCATAGTCATTATAGTTACAATAATCATATAGTCTAAATTTAATTTCTCTTTTATTTGAAAAGTCAGTAACATATATATCGTAATATATTCTTCTAGAACCTCTGCTTCCTTCTTGCCTTATAACTCCTGTACATATACCTTCAGTTTCAGTATATAATCCAAAAATAGTATCTACAAAATATAATATATCTGAAATAGTAAACATAAAAGCAATAATCATCATAGGTAAATATACTAATCTAAAACCACTTAGAAATGGCACTATAAATATAAGTCCAATCCAGTCAATATGCTTAATTCTTTCAATAAAACTTACTGATACATGAGGTACTAGCATAGGTTTAATTTTCCATAATAAACTACTATCCTCATAAGAAGGTTTATTATAAAATTTTCTCCAATTCTTTTGAGTCTCAGAGAGTCTAACAACTACTTTTCTCTTCCTTTTTAACATATATAAGTTTATATATCCAGCATAAATAATTAATGCCGAAACCATTATACTTCTATTTTTCACAATAAAAACTGTAAATATTACATAGCCAATAAATACTATATTTAATAGCTTCATTCCATACATTTTCTTATTAAGCTCTTTCTTTTCCTCTTCTGAAAGCTTCTTCTCCTTAGTAAAAAAATTCAAGATGCAACACACAAAAATTGTAAATAATGTAAACCTATTAAATTCATTCACAAGCGCTAGAGTTTCATAGGAGCTTCCACTTATAAAATACACAGCATTAGTAGCCATATTTATTACCATTGGAAATATAGCAAAAATTATATAACTTTCAATGCCTCTTTTTTCATACCACATTTTCTTCCCCCATATTATATAAAGTTAAACAAATTTAAAAATTATACAAATGATTATATATTACTTTGATTATTTAGTAAATAATACAAATAAAACCCATCAACCCTATTTTAAATTAACTATAATAATTCTTTAGCTAATAATTTATATGTTCTAAGTTTGGATTCTATTGAATAATTTATTCCAACAATCATAGCCTCATTAATGCCATACTTTTCTTCGTTACTTCTTAATATATCTGCAATTTCCTTTGAAGATCCTACTAACATACGATTACGATTAGCTTGAATTCTCATCTTATCAATTTCACTATAAGAATGACTTAATGCCTCTTCTGGAGATACAAGAAAACTTGAAATACCTTTTTCTATATTTAAAAACATTAAATCTAGACTTGCTGCTTCAAACTCAGCTTCTTCCTTTGTTTCTGCTACTACAACAGAATATCCAACATTTATTTGTGGCTTTTGCATAAATTCTGATGGAATAAAACTTCTTCTATATTCATCAAAAACAGATTCTAATAATCTCCCCCCAATAAAATGAGCATAAGAATATCCAAGTCCAAGCTTACCTGCTTGAACAGCACTATTTCCACTTGAACCTAACATCCAAGCTTCAAGAAGGGGTGAGCCTATAGGTGCTGCAAAAGCCTTTTTATTCGGGTGATTATTACTAATATACATTAGTGTTTCTGATATTTTACTATATAAGTTATGCATTTCAGGATCTTTCCCTTGAGATAATGCAAGCATAGCTCCATAATCTCCACCAGGTGCACGACCAATCCCAATGTCTATTCTATTTGGATTTAATGTACTAAGCATATTAAATACTTCTGCAACCTTATAAGGAGCATAATGCATTAACATCACTCCACCTGTTCCAACACGAATATTTTTTGTTACAGAAGCTATATGTGCTACTAATATTTCTGGAGCTGTACAAGCTAATCCTTCACTAGAATGATGCTCAGAATACCATATTCTATGATAACCTAATTCATCTGTAAGCCTAGCTAGTTCCACTGTATTATTCATAGTATCAATAGCTGTATTTCCCTTTGATATAATTCCCTGATCTAAAACACTTAATTTCATATTTAAACATCTCCTTTATTTCAATAGCTATTCCTATTTATTTTTCTTAATATACAAAACACCCTATAGCTAGATATTCTTATACTGCCTAACTATGGGGTGAATTTTATATTAATAACCGATAGATTCTTTCTAAATCATTACTATTTCATATTTTCTGAACTCTAAATCCCTTGAATTTTAAAAATTTCTAGGTTAACTAAATTACTTCCATTGTGCAATTTGTTCAATTGGAAGACGTACAGATTTATAACCATTGTCAGCTGCTTTACCAATTGAAATAAGCATAACTGGAACATAACGATCTTTATCTATATCAAATACTTCTGCAATCTTATCCTTATCATAACCACCTATTGGACATGTATCATATCCATGTGAACGTGCTACAAGCATTAATTGCATAGCTACAAGACCACCATCAACCAATACTGCCTCTTTATTTACTTGTGGATCTAATGTTGCTGCATGTGCTGTAATACCTCTTATTTGTTTTTCCTTAACTTCTATAGGCATATAGCCAAGCTCTACAGCCTTACTGTAAATCTCTTCACTATAATCAAAATTCTTAAGATCTCCAAATATAGCTATTACTGCTGAAGATGTTTTAACTTGAAGTTGATTAAATCTTGCAAGTGGAGCAAGGTTTGCTTTCCCTTCCTCGCTTTCAATTACAAGAAAACGCCATGGCTGCATATTAAGTGAAGAAGGTGCAAGTGTTGCTTCTTCAAGTATTTCTGCCATCTCTTCTTTGCTTATCTTTACAGATGTATCATAGGTACGAATTGAACGTCGTCCCCTTAAAATTTCATTAAAATCATTAACCTCTTGTGTATTTCTCATATTTAATTTCCCTTCTTTTCATATTATTTATAAGATTTTCTTAATGTCACCTTGAGTTTTGATTAATATGTTCATTAATTACTTAAGTATTTGATTAGGATCCATTCTCTCCAATAATATTTAATAAATTAATGGAGTTTATTAAGCATTATCCTAAGACATATATATGATGCTTTTATTACAAAACCATATTTTCTTTTATCCATTCTTCTAAGGATTGTACTTTAGGCTTAAAATCATTTTTCATTTTTTCATATAAGGATGCTATTGTTTCACCCTTAAGTACAGATTTCCAAGACTTCTCAGCTTCATTCATTAATCCTGTTAGCAAACATCCTCCATCTTCACATTCTAATTCAAGCATATCATTTAACACACCTCTAGAATAATAAAGAGATTGCTGTCCTTCTATAGCAAGATATATATCATATATCCTAATATCTTCTGGTCTTTTACTTAATCTAAATCCGCCCTTAACACCTGGAACAGAAATAATCAAATCTGCATTAACTAACTTTCTTAATAATTTTTGAAAATATGTTGAAGAGGCACCCAATTGCTGACTGATTGCTTCTCCTGGTAATACAGCCTTATCTGGTAACATATTCAAAATAAGTATTGCATACACAGACTGTTCAACCCCAGTTTTCATCTTCATTATAAGCACCACCTTTATACATACCTTTTTTATAATTTTTATTTATTTTAGATAACTAGGATAATTATTATCCACTTTAGTTTATCATAAAGTGCATTTTAAAGTCAACTTTTCTATTTCATCAGCTAGCTTCTCTTAATACCATTTTTTACATTAGTGCGATTACTATAAAAAAAAACCTCAAAAAAAGTAGCTCTAATAATACCTTAACTAAATAAATACTTCTGTAATTAAGTTACATAAAAAATAATAGTTTTAATTTAATATAGTAAATACATAAAATTTTATTTATATAATAAGGAGATTTTTGATGATGGTAAAATATATTATTGCTCCAATTATTGGTGGATCATTAGGTTATTTATATTATAAAAAAATTGGTTGTGCTAGTGGAACATGTCCAATAACTTCGAATCCATATGCTTCTATCATATATGGTTCTATAATGGGTCTATTATTTGCTTCTTAAAACTATATCAATAAGTATATTAATATACTAAAAAAAACAAAAGGGCTGTCTCACAAACAGCCCAAATTAAGAATTAAAAATTAAAAATGAAG
>NZ_JAWGSV010000010.1:0-30452 GCF_032552055.1 Clostridium sp.
AGATTACCTAGAAAAAATTTAAAAAGGGGTGGGAGTTCAGGAGTTGGTAAAAGTAATTTTAGTGTTGGATATTTTATAATTATAATAGCTTTTATAATTTTTTTAATAAGGTCTGTTAATATTATTAATAATTATGGAGAAAGAGGCGGGTTTGCATATGTGCAGATGCTTAACTTTTCAGTTCCATTAGTAGAAACTCAAATATATGATGAGGCTCAATATGCTGACAATCATTTATCATTAAAAAATGTTGTCCTTGAAGCTTTAGGAATAAAGGGAATGAATGGATATAGCATAGTTGCTAAAGAAGTTAGCTTGTTTAGTAGCATATTAGGGAATGATTCATTAAGAACTCCTATTAGTAAGTTAACACCATTTTCTTTAAATAATAATAGCATAGCTAAAATGACCCCAGAAGAGGTTGCTGAGCTTAATAAGGTAAGTGCAGCTTATGATCCGTCATTAAAGAAAATATTAGATAATACTAAGCCAGAAGTGCTTATTTTTCATACTCACACTACAGAGAATTTCGTTGAAAGAGAAGCTTTAACTACTGATAATGATTTTAATATATCAGGAGTTGGAGATGTTTTAGCAAAAGAGCTAGAAGAAGGGTATGGTATTTCAGTAATTCATGATAAGACTAATCATAGTGTTTCATATAATGATAGCTATGCTAGATCTAATGAGACACTTACGAAGTATTTAGATAAATATGGTGATTTTAAAGTGATAATTGATCTTCATAGAGATGGAGTTGATGGCGCTAGGGCAGAACAATTAAAAAATGTATATACTATAAATATGAATGATCAGAATATAGCTAAGATGATGTTTGTTACTGCACCTAATAGTAGTAGGTATGGAGCTAATAAAGCATTTGTTGAAAATCTATATAATATTGGGAATGAGTTATTCCCAGGCCTAATAAGGGATATTCATGAAATTAATCCAGCAGCAACAGCTATTAATTATAGTTTAAGTGATAATTTTATACTTATAGAAGATGGTTCTAATGTAAATACTGCACAAGAAGCAAAGTTAACTGCAAAATATATTGCGAGAATTGTGGCAGAGCATTTAAATAGGTAAAATAATGAATAAGATTTAATTTTTATGAGCATCCTTTAGATATAAAAACTAGGGGGTGCCATTTTGTTTAATAAGAAAGTTATTTTAGGAGTTTTTATATTTTTTATAATTGTAAGTTTAGGATTTATTAAAATTAATACCATAAATACTAGGGCTTTATCACCAGTGGGGAATACAGAAGATAATTATGAATTAGTAAAAGAAGAGTTTGGAGAAGAATTTCAAGAGTTTATAAAAGATGATGCAGAAGTGAAAATATATGAATCCAAAGATGGTGAAAATAATCCAAGTGTGAAAATTGGAAATAAGGAATTTATAATTGATTTAAATAATAAAGTCACAAAGCAAATATATAATATAGGTGGCTTTATTTACAATGGATTTAATAATATAATAAATAAATTTGATAAAAAATCAGATAATAATGATGAAACAATTAATTCAAGTGGAGAAAGCAATACTAAAGATAGTGATAAGGACAATTCGAATAGTAGCAATAAAAAGGTAGATAGTATTATAGACAATTATTTAGATAGTATAAATAATAATGAAGAGAATAGTGCTAATGAAAATCTTGAGGATAGCAATAGTACTACTGAAGATAGCAATAGTACTAATAAGGATAACAATGGATCTAGCAATGATGATAATAGTACTAATAATAACAATACGGAACTAGATACTATTATTAATAATTATTTAGAAAGTATAGAAAATTAGAAGAATAGAATTACTACAAACATTTATATTGACACATAACCTAGGCTTTGTGATATAATTTACCTTGATTCAATTTATAATGGGGGTGAAGTGACTATTTGCCTAAGTGCAATAGTTTTATATATGAGTAAAAATAGACAACAGTATATTAGAAATTTTTCTATAGTAGCCCATATAGATCATGGGAAATCAACCCTAGCTGACAGATTATTAGAAGCCACAGGAACTCTTACTCAAAGAGAAATGGAAGAGCAAATCCTTGATAATATGGAAATAGAGAGAGAAAGAGGTATTACTATAAAGTCTCAAGCAGCAAGACTTATTTATAGAAGACCTAATGGAGAAGAATATATTTTAAATTTAATAGATACTCCAGGACACGTAGATTTTACATATGAAGTATCAAGAAGTTTAGCAGCATGTGAAGGTGCAGTATTAGTAGTTGATGCTACTCAAGGTGTTCAAGCACAAACTTTAGCTAATTGTTATTTAGCTTTAAATAATGATTTAGAAATAGCACCAGTTATTAATAAGGTTGACCTTCAATCAGCAAGACCAGAAGAAGTAAAACAAGAAATAGAAGATATTATTGGAATAGAAGCAGAAGATGCGCCTATGATTTCAGCAAAAACTGGGCTTAATATTCAAGATGTGTTAGAAACAGTAGTTGAAAAGGTACCAGCACCTAATGGTGATGAAGAGGCTCCTTTAAAAGCTTTAATTTTTGATTCATACTATGATAGCTATAAAGGTGTAGTTTCTTACGTAAGAATATTTGATGGTAAAGTTAAGCCAGGAACTAAAATAAAGTTAATGGCAACTAACAAAGTTTATGAAGTAACAGAAGTTGGAGTATTTACTCCTAAAACTTTACCTATAAATGAATTAAGCGCAGGCGATGTTGGTTATATAGCAGCATCTATTAAAAATGTAAGAGATGCAAGAGTTGGTGATACTATAACTGAAGCGGATAGACCAATAGTTGAAGCATTACCAGGTTATAAGCCTGCTGTTCCTATGGTTTATTCAGGTATATATCCAGTAGATGGAGCTAAATATCAAGAATTAAAAGATGCTTTAGAAAAGCTTCAAATTAATGATGCAGCACTAAACTTTGAACCTGAAACATCAATTGCTTTAGGATTTGGATTTAGATGTGGATTCTTAGGATTATTACATATGGAAATAATCCAAGAAAGAATAGAAAGAGAATTTAATTTAGATATTATTACAACTGCGCCATCAGTTATATACAAGGTAATAAAGACTAATGGAGATGTTTTAGAACTTACTAATCCAACTAATCTTCCAGAAGCAACTGAAATTGAATATATGGAAGAGCCAGTAGTAAAGGCTAGTATAATAGCTCCTTCAGATTATGTAGGTGCTGTAATGGAATTGTGTCAAGAGAGAAGAGGAACATTTATTGATATGCAATATCTAGAAGAAACAAGAGTTTCTATAAATTATGATATTCCATTAAATGAAATAGTTTATGATTTCTTCGATACATTAAAGTCTAGAACTAGAGGATATGCATCCTTAGATTATGAATTCAAAGGATATACTCAAACTGAGTTAGTTAAGCTTGATATAATGCTAAATGGTGATGTTGTAGATGCTTTATCTATGATAGTACCAAGAGAAAAAGCTTATGATAAAGGTAGAGGAATAGCTGAAAAGCTAAAAGAAATAATACCAAGACAGTTATTTGAAGTTCCAATTCAAGCAGCAATAGGGTCTAAAATAATAGCTAGAGAAACAATTAAAGCTATGAGAAAAGACGTTCTTGCTAAATGTTATGGTGGAGATATTTCAAGAAAGAAGAAGCTGTTAGAAAAGCAAAAAGAAGGAAAGAAGAGAATGAGACAAGTAGGCTCAGTTGAAATTCCTCAAGAAGCATTTATGTCAGTGTTAAAAGTGGATTAATATATGTTAATATAGCCAAAAGGGGCTGTTGCAGTACTAAAATTAGTATTGTAACAGCCCTTTTGTGATAGATAACTATAAGAGTAAGGTGGTAATTGTATTAGTATATCAACCTTTGTTAATATACTTTAGTATACAGTAATGAATAATAATATGTTACAAAAAAATTACGTTAAATATATATTTTCTATAAATTTATATAAGTCTTCTAAATTAGCTGACTTACCTATTTCTCTTAGAAGGAAAATTAATTTATAGTCATCTAATTGTATAAACTTTGGAACTTTAGGGTTTATTCTAAAATAGTTTTCTTTTAAAATTTCTTTTGAATATAAATCCTCTAAAGTAGACATTCCATCCATTAATAATGATAAAAGTGGAGACTTCATTTTTGAGAAAGGATGAAATGACCATTGAATAATTCCCCAATTATGAGTTTTCCCACTAATTCTTTCAGGGCTATCACCTGTGCCGATAGATAAAAGAGTAATATCTTTAGGTTTTAATAAAGGAGTGCTTTCTAAAAAAGATAAAATAGTAAGTGCTGTAGGAGAGTTAGCAATTACTCCACCATCAATATATCCTTTATAAGAGGGAAAGAAAGTGGGGGCGGCAGAACTTGCCATAATTGCATCTACTGCAGTAATATTCTTTGTTTTGCTATTAGGTAAATTAGTAAAGAACTCAGGGCACCAAGAACCTATTTCTTTATCTCCTAAGTAAAAAGCAGGTATAAAAATATATTTTTTAAAATCAGAAATCAAAAACTTTCCTGGGAAATAACTTTCTATTATTTCTTTTAAACTATTATTTTGAAATTTAGGTCTAATTAGATTTAAACTTGACTTTGAAAAAATTTTCTTAGATTCCTTTTCAGTATATAAACTATTTATTAGGTTTAAATCATAACCTTTAGCTAATAAGGAAGCGATTATAGAACCTGTTGAAGTTCCAGTGAAAAGATCTATGGAATCTAAGAAATTAGGAAATTTTATAATTATCCTATTTAAAATTTCTAAGCTTAAGGCGCCTTTAACGCCTCCACCATCAAATGAAAGTATTCTAAATTTCTTCAATTTAACCTCCTAAATAAGGATTTTTTTATTATAGTATTCAAAATTTTTTTACTTGATATAAACATATAAGTAATTAAATCATTAAATCAAAAATATATTTAATGTGTAAAGTAAATTTAGAGAGGTGGATTTGTGATAGAAGTAAAGGTTAGAGATTTAAAGAAAAAAGGAAGATCTTTAAGGAATGAGGGAATAATAACTGGGACTCTAAAAAGAAAGGGTGGAAGGGTATTTAACATAGAGATGAATGGAAATAATTTAGATACATTAGTTAATAGAAATGGATTATCATTAAGTTTAGCAATATCTTTTGAAGGTGAAGTTATTAACACTAAGATTAGTAGAGTTCAAAGAGGTGTTTTACATCATAATATAATAAATGTAGACTTGTTGGAAAAATGAAGAGTGCTTTAAATTGCACAGGAGTTTTTACATATTATGCTCAGCTTCCGTCGCAAGCTCCAAGTCAGCTTACGCACAATATGTTAAAAACTCCTTGAGTAATTTAATTTTGCAGATACAAGCCTACTAAAGGAAGAAATTAAGGTGAGCTGAATTTCAATAATTATTGTTAAGTGAGTTTATTAAAGTGAAAATATAACTTAATTATAAATTCACTTCATAGGTACATTAAATAATGATATATACTAGCAAAGATAAATAGAATATGTGAAATAAGCATATGGCGAAAAATTAGAACTTCTTTTTGCAGCCATTTGACTTATGGAGCATATTCTATTTATCTTTGAAGTTATATTCGCATTTTATTACAACTTAGTTATAATGAGTATAATAAGAATTTATTTAAGAAAGAGTTGATATTATGGAAAATAAAAAAGAATTATCCCTTTATATACATATACCATTTTGCAAACAGAAGTGTTTCTATTGTGATTTCCCTTCTTATGCCTCAATAGATTACTTAAAGGAAGATTATGTTAAGGCTTTATGTAAAGAAATAGAAGAAAAGGCCATTAATTATAAAATAAAAAGTATTTTTATTGGTGGTGGAACACCCTCATACCTAGAAACTAAAGAAATAGCTAAGCTACTTAAAACAATTAGTAAGTTAGATTTAGAAGAAGGTATGGAGTTTACTATGGAGTGTAATCCAGGAGCCTTAGCAGAAGAAAAACTTAAAACTATGATAGAAGGCGGAGTAAATAGGATTAGTATGGGACTTCAAGCAGTTCAAAACTCATTACTTAAAGATATAGGAAGAATTCATACCTTTAAAGAATTTACGGAAAATTTCAATCTTGCAAGGAAGGTTGGATTTAAAAATATAAATGTTGATTTAATGTTTGGACTTCCTAATCAAAGCTTTGATGAATGGAAGGAATCCTTAGAAACTATTGCTGATTTAAATCCAGAACATATTTCTGCTTATAGTTTAATTGTTGAAGAAGGAACTGCTTTTTATAAACTTTGGGAGAGGAATAAATTAATATTACCTACAGAGGAAGATGAAAGAAGGATGTATTCAGAAACTAAAGAAATATTAAAAGCAAAAGGTTATCATCAGTATGAAATATCTAATTACTCAAAAGAAGGATATGAATGCTATCATAATAAGGTTTACTGGGAGAGTAAGAATTACTTAGGTGTTGGATCGGCATCTACTTCATTTATAGATGGTAAAAGGATAAAAAATATTGAAAATGTAAAAGCTTATATAGATGGAATTATGGATGAAAAGTCTATAGTTCTAGAGGAAAATGAAAATTCTAAAGAAGATAATATTGAAGAGTTTGTATTTATGGGACTGAGAATGATAGAAGGAATAAGTAAGGAGGAGTTTAAGAGAAGATTTAAATTAGACATATATGAAATATATAGTAAGGAAATAAAGAAGAATATTGAAAATGGGCTTTTATTAGAAGTTGGTGATAGGCTTAAGTTAACTGAAAAGGGAATTGAATTTTCCAATTCGGTTATGAGTGATTTTATATTATAAAGTCTACAGAAATTTGAAGTAAAAGTTAGAAAGATAAAGAAAAATAAAAATAAATTAACTTAGTAAAAGTAGAGTATTTATTTTATCCATTAATAAAATTGACAAATAAGCCAAGAACGAATATATTGATATTGTAGTCATTAGCACTCGATAGTAATGAGTGCTAACAGGTAGAGGTGATATAATGGCTATTGATGAAAGAAAAATAAGAATACTTCAAGCTATCATTAATGACTATATCATGACAGGAGAACCAGTTGGTTCAAGGACTATAGCAAAACGATATGACTTAGGAGTGGGTTCAGCCACTATAAGAAATGAAATGGCTGATTTAGAAGAAATGGGTTATCTAGAGCAACCGCATACTTCTGCAGGAAGGGTACCTTCCAATAAAGGGTATAGATTATATGTTGATAAACTTATGGAGCTTGGAAGATTAACTGAAGATGAAGAGCTTAAAATTAAGGAATATATAATTGATTCTGCTATGTATGAAGTTGATAAAATTGTAAAGCAAGCATGCTCATTATTATCAGAGCTTACTAATTTAACTAGTGTAGTACAGAAACCCTCTGTAAGAAGTAGTTACTTAAAATCAATTCAATTGCTTACAATAGATAGTCATAATTTGGTTTCAGTAATAGTAGCAGACAATGGTGTTATTAAAAATCATAGAATAAGAGTAAATAACATGCCTACAGCTGAAACTATTCAGATGATAAATTTAGTATTAAATGCAAGACTACGAAATTTAACTATTGAAGAAATTAACTTAGAAGTTATTAATAACTTGAAGAAGGAATTAGGAGGCTTCGATGAAGTTTTTAATGGAATACTTCCAGCTTTATATGAAACCTTAAAGGAAACATCCAATAATGAGGTTTTTGTTGAAGGGGCAACTAATATATTTAATTATCCTGAATACAACAATATAGAAAAGGCAAAGGAAATATTATCATTAATAAATGACAAAGAAAATTTATTAGAATTAATTGAACCTGGGAATGATATTACTATAAGAATAGGTGAAGAAAATGATTTTCCAGAAGCAAAGGATTGCTCGATTATTTCTGCTGTATATTCTTTAGATGGTAGACCTATAGGACGTATTGGACTTATAGGGCCTAAACGAATTAATTATTCTAAAGTGGTTGCCATAATGAATCAAGTTATGAAAGAACTTAATAAGAGTTTAAGAAATCAAATTATAGAATAAGAGAGATGAGGTGTTTTTGTGGAAGATAACAAAGATATTTTAGAAGAAGTTGACAACACTTTAGAAGCTGAAGCACAACAAGAAACTGAACTTAATTCTGAAGAAACTGCTAATACTGAATCAGAAACTAATGAAACTTCAGATACTCTAGAAGATTCAGAAAGCCTAGACGAAAATGAAGAAAATAATGATAAGGAAAATGAATTAGATATTATGCGTAAGTTAAAAGATGAAAATAAGAAATTAAGTAATGAGGCTGAAGCTTTAAAGGAGAGACTTCTTAGATTAACTGCTGAATATGAAAATTATAGAAAAAGAACAGCTAAGGAAAAAGAAAGTATTTATACAGATGCTTGTACAGATGTATTAAAAGAAATGATTCCAGTATTAGATAACTTAGAAAGAGCAGTTCAAGTAGAAGGAAATGCTGAGGATATTAAAAAGGGAATTGAGATGACTATAAAAGGATTTAATACTTCTTTTGAAAAATTAGGCGTTGAAGAAATTGATGCTACTGGAGAATTTGATCCAAACTTGCATCAAGCGGTAATGCACATTGAAGATGAAAATTATGGTGCTAATGCCATAGCTGAAGTATTCCAAAAGGGATATAAAAGAGGAGAAAAGATAATTAGATATACTGTTGTAAAGGTAGCTAATTAATAATAAAGAAATTTTACTAATTTAAATATATATTTTAGGAGGAAATAAATTATGGGAAAAATTATAGGAATTGATTTAGGAACAACTAACTCTTGTGTAGCTGTTATGGAAGGTGGAGAACCAGTCGTAATTTCTAACTCAGAAGGAGCAAGAACTACTCCATCAGTAGTATCATTCCAAGCAAATGGAGAAAGATTAGTAGGACAAATAGCTAAGAGACAAGCGATCACTAATCCAGATAAAACAATAATTTCAATTAAGAGACATATGGGTACTAACTATAAGGTAACTATAGATGGTAAGGATCATTCACCACAAGAAATATCAGCAATGGTACTTCAAAAGATTAAAGCTGATGCGGAAGCTTACTTAGGTGAACCTGTAACTCAAGCAGTAATTACAGTTCCAGCATACTTTAATGACTCAGAAAGACAAGCAACTAAAGATGCAGGTAGAATTGCTGGTTTAGAAGTTTTAAGAATAATAAACGAACCAACAGCTGCTGCTTTAGCTTATGGATTAGACAAAATGGATACTAACCAAAAGATATTCGTTTATGACTTAGGTGGTGGTACTTTTGACGTATCTATCCTAGAACTTGGAGATGGTGTATTCGAAGTATTATCTACTAATGGAGATACTAAACTTGGTGGAGATGACTTTGACCAAAGAGTAATGGACTTTATAGCAGAAAGCTTTAAGGCTGAAAATGGAATAGATTTAAGAAATGATAAGATGGCTCTTCAAAGATTAAAAGAAGCAGCTGAAAAGGCAAAGATTGAGTTATCATCATCAATGCAAACAAACATTAACTTACCATTTATTACAGCTGATGCAACAGGTCCAAAGCATATAGACTTAAACTTAACTAGAGCTAAGTTTAACGAAATAACTCATGATTTAGTTGAAAGATCAATAGAGCCAATGAAGAAAGCATTAGCAGATGCTAACCTTTCATTAAGCGATATTAATAAAATAATATTAGTAGGTGGTTCAACTAGAATACCAGCTGTTGTAGAAGCAGTTAAAAACTTTACTGGTAAGGAACCATCAAAGGGAGTTAACCCAGATGAATGTGTTGCTGTAGGTGCAGCTATTCAAGCAGGTGTATTAACAGGAGATGTTAAGGATGTATTATTACTAGATGTTACTCCATTAACATTAGGTATTGAAACTTTAGGAGGAGTTGCAACTCCACTTATCGAAAGAAATACAACAATACCAACTAAGAAGAGTCAAGTATTCTCAACTGCAGCAGATGGTCAAACATCAGTTGAAATTCACGTAGTACAAGGTGAAAGACAAATGGCAGCTGATAACAAGACTTTAGGTAGATTCACACTATCAGGTATTGCTCCAGCACCAAGAGGAATTCCTCAAATCGAAGTTACATTTGATATAGATGCTAACGGATTAGTTAAGGTTTCAGCTTTAGATAAGGCTACAAATAAGGAAGCTAATATTACTATTACTGCTTCAACTAACTTAAGTGATGATGAAGTAGAAAAGGCTGTTAAGGAAGCTGAAAAGTTTGCTGAAGAAGATAAGAAGAGAAAAGAAAAGATAGAAGTTAAGAATAACGCAGATCAAGTTTCTTATCAAACAGCTAAAGCTTTAGAAGAATTAGGAGATAAGGTATCTGCTGATGAAAAAGCTAAAGTTCAAGCTAAGTTAGATGAATTAAATAAGGTTAAAGATGGCGAAGATCTAGATGCAATTAAGAATGCTATGGAAGAATTAAATAAAGAATTCTATGCAATTTCTTCTAAGATGTATCAAGATGCTAATGGAGCAGAAGGTGCAGGATTCGATCCAAACAACATGGGTGGTGCAGGCGCTAGTGAAGCTCCACATGATGACAATGTAGTAGATGCAGATTTTGAAGTTAAAGACGATAAATAGTTGTAACCTATTAGTCAGAGATATATAATATATGAGGGAAGGCAAAAGTCGTCTTCCCTTTTGTAAAGTTTAAAATGGTGGTGAAAAATAAATGGCAAATAAGGACTATTATGCAGCCCTTGGGCTTGAAAAAGGAGCTTCTGATGAAGAAATTAAGAAAGCCTTTAGAAAGCTTGCTATAAAATATCATCCTGATAAAAATCAAGGCGATAAAGAAGCTGAAAATAAATTTAAAGAAATAAATGAAGCTTATCAAGTGCTTTCAGATCCAGAGAAAAAGGAAAGATACGATAAGTTTGGAACAGTTGATTTTGACGGAAGTGGATTTGGATCAGGTGGATTTGGTGGCTTTGACTTTTCTGATATGGGTGGCTTTGGAGATATCTTTGAAAGCTTCTTTGGCGGCGGCGGTGGCGGCGGCAGAAGAAGAAATGGCCCACAAAGGGGTTCAGATTTAGAATATACTGTAAACCTAACTTTTGAAGAAGCTGTTTTCGGTGTTGAAAAGGAAATATCAATAAATAGAAGTGAATCTTGTGAAACTTGTAGAGGAACAGGAGCAAAGGCTGGTACATCTAAGAAGACATGTCCTACATGTAGTGGAACAGGGCAAATAAGAACTCAAAGACAAACTCCATTAGGAAATTTTGTTAGTACTACAACATGTAATAACTGTGGTGGAAGTGGTAGTATAATTGAAGAACCTTGTACTACTTGTCATGGAAAGGGTCATGTAAGAAAGAATAGAAAAATTAAGGTTAATATTCCAGCTGGTGTTGATACTGGAAATGTTATGCCTTTAAGAGGTCAAGGAGATCATGGAACTAATGATGGTCCTCCAGGAGATTTATATGTAAGAATTAATGTTTCTCCTTCTAAGAAGTTTGTGAGAAAAGGTAATGATATTTACTATGATACTCATATTTCTATGGGTAATGCAGCTTTAGGAGTAGAGATAACAGTTCCAACAGTAGATGGAGAAGTTAAGTATAGTGTTCCAGCAGGAACTCAATCAGGTACATTATTTAGACTTAAAGGAAAAGGTGTTCCAAGAGTTAACTCATCAGGAAGAGGAGATCAATATGTTAAAGTGATAGTTGATATTCCTAAGACTTTAAATGACAAGCAAAAAGATGCTTTAAAAGCATTTATGGAAGCTTGTGGAGAAAAGGTTGGAGAGACAACTCATAAGAAGGGATTAAAGGACCTTTTTAAATAGAAGTTTGAAAATATAGTTTAATATTAAAACCTACTAATATTTCTTTAGATATAATTCTAGAGAAAATTAGTGGGTTTTATTTTTATAAGACTGGAACTACCTAGAGTAAATGTATATAAAGCTAAATAATTAAATTATTAGTTTAAAATAATTTATAATACATAAGCTATAAAATGAAATGCATAATACATAAGGTGTATAAGATAAGAAAAGCTTATGATATATATAAGAATAAACTATAAATAGAACCTTATTATTAGTGATATAATTTAAGCTAGCAATACATAATAAGAGGTGGAAGATGGAAAAGTTAAAAGAAGTTTTATATGGAGAAATTGAAGGATTTAGAAAAATAGGGCATCAATTTATTAACGGAGAACTTAATTTAATGCAGTTTAAGCATGCGTCAGGTGGCTTCGGAGTTTATGCTCATAAAGGTGGAAAAGACTTTATGATAAGGCTTAGAATTCCTTCTGGAATAACTAATGTTTCAGAGATGAATAAAGTATACGAGTTTACTGAAAAATATGGGTTAGAAACAATTCATTTCACTACTCGTCAAGCAATTCAACTTCATGGATTATCAATAGATGAAATTTGTGATTTGATGAAAGAAGCATTAGATAATAATATTTACACTAGAGGAGCAGGTGGAAATTTTCCTAGAAATGTTGCTATTTCACCATTATCAGGTGTGGAAAAGGGTGAAGCCTTTGATGTTACACCATATGCAGTGGAGGTAGGAAATTATTTTCTAGAACGAATATACACATATAAATTACCTAGAAAGCTTAAAGTTTCATTTTCAAGCAATGAAAAGGATGAAGCACACTGTACTGTACAAGATTTAGGATTCCTTGCAGTAAATAAGGATGGTAAGGAATATTTTGAAGTGTATTTAGGTGGTGGACTTGGTCAAAATCCTAGAAAAGCTGTTAAGCATAGAGAATTAATTGAACCGAAAGAAGTCTTATATTATGTAGAAGCCATGGTAAGACTATTTATGGCTGAAGGTGACTACACTAACAGAAATAAAGCTCGTGTTAGATATATAGTTGAGAGATTAGGCGAAGAAGAGTTTTTAAATTGTTATGAAAAACATGTTAAAGAAGTTAAGAATGATAAGAGTTTAGCAATTGAAGTTAAACCTAAAGTTTATAATAAAAAAGGAATAAAAACTAATGTAGAAAATTCAAGATTAGTTGAACAAAAGCAAGAAGGATTATATAGTGTTTATCTACATCCAATCGGTGGTCAGTTATTAGTTAAAGATTTAAGAGCTATTCTAGATTTAATTGAAAAATTTGAAGATGTTGAAATAAGACTTTCAATGAGTGAAGGTGCGTACTTTAGAAATTTAAATGGTACAGAAGCTGAAGAACTACTAAAATTAACTGAAGAAATGAGCGCTAAAACTGATTTTGAACAAAGTGTTTCTTGTATAGGAGTACCGACATGTCAGGTTGGATTATGTAATAGCCAAGGAACATTACATGATGTCCTTAATTATTTCAAAGACAATAATGGAAGACTAGATATATTACCTAAAATACATTTCTCTGGATGTGGAAACTCTTGCGGAGTACATCAAATAAGTGGAATAGGTTTTACAGGTAAGAAAAAGAGAGTTGGAGATGCAGTTGAAGAATGCTTCACTTTATTCGTAAATGGAGCATATGGTATTGAAAAAACTAGGCTTGGAGAAGCTTATGCAGATATTCAAAGCAGTAGAATTCCTGAATTTCTATTTAGGCTTGCTAAGAAGGTTGAAGAAAGTGAATTGAATTTTGAAGAATATTTAACTAATAAGGCAGATGAATTTAAGGGTTTAGTAGAAGAATACGCTGTTTAATTAATAATAATCTTAAATTAACACTAAAGTTTTTGGATAAGAAGTATTTGCAAATAATAATTATTAGCAGTATAATAAAAATATATTATTTTATGAGAAATATGGAAAAGATAAAATAGAAGTTTTAATTTAGGAGGAATAAAAATGACAGTTGTTAAATTTCAAGGTTCACCAATTACATTAGAAGGGAAAACTGTATCAGTTGGAGATAAAGTACCAAGTTTTAAAGTTGCTACTAATGATTTAGGAGAGTTTACAGAAAAAGATTCTAAGGGAGTTAGAGTGTTCTTAACAGTTCCATCAATCGATACACCAGTATGTAATATGGAAGTTAAGAAGTTCAATGAACAAATTGATGCTTTAGAAGGGGTTACTTGCTACACTGTATCAATGGATTTACCATTTGCACAAAGCAGATGGTGTGCTTTAGAAGGAGTAGAGAAAGTAAAGACTTTATCTGATTATAAGGATAGAAGTTTTGGAGCTGCTACAGGTACTTATGCTAAGGAATTAGGATTACTTACAAGAGCATCATTCGTAGTTGATTCAAATGACAATGTAACTTTTGTTGAATACTTAGAAGAAATAACTAACGAACCAAGCTATGAAAAGATTCTAGAAGCGGCTAAAGCAGCTAAATAATTTCTGGTTTATAATAAGCTGTAGTATTAACTGTTGAATAAACAGCTAATACTACAGCTTTAATTTTTTGCTTTAATTAATGAAGTCTATAGGTAAAACAATACTAGACAGAAACTTAACATAAGTGTAAAATATTAAATTAGTCAAATATATCTGAAAGGACTGATTATTTAATGGAAGGAACATGGATTGAAGTTAGAGTAATTACTAAAAGTGAAGCTCTAGAACCAGTTTCAGGCATTTTTTATGGATTAGATTGTAAAGGAGTTGCAATTGAGGATCCTAATGATATCTTAGAAAGAGAGCAAGGACCTTTAACTTGGGATTTTGCTGATATTAATGTTTTAGAACATAAAGGCGCAGTAGCTGTTGTTAAAGCATATTTTGCTGAAGAAGATGATATAGAAAATATATTAAATTATGTGAATGAAAAAATTGAAGAATTAAAATCAATTGGCTTAGACTTAGGAGAAGCTAAGGTTGAAAGCGAAAAGATGTATGAAGAAGACTGGGCTAATAATTGGAAGAAATATTATAAGCCAACTAAGGTAGGAGAAAGAATAGTAGTTAGACCTATATGGGAAGAATATAAAGAAGAAAATGATGAATTAGTATTAGTTTTAGATCCAGGTATGGCTTTTGGAACTGGTACTCATGAAACTACTAGAATGTGCATTCAATCATTAGAAAACTATGTTAAGGAAGATAGCGTAGTATTCGATGTAGGATGTGGTTCAGGAATACTTGCAATTGCAGCAGCTAAATTAGGTGCTAAGAAAGCAGTTGGAGTTGACTTGGATCCAGTAGCTGTTGAATCAGCTAAGGAAAATGTAGGTTATAATAATTTAGATAATATAGAAGTTTTATATGGAAACTTAGTAGAAGTAATAGATGGAAAAGCAGATATAGTAGTTGCCAATATTATAGCTGAAGTTATATGTATTTTAACAGAAGATGTAAAGAGAGTACTTAAAGATGAGGGTTACTTTATAACATCTGGAATAATTCATGATAGGGTAGATATGGTTACTAAAAAGCTAGAGGAAACTGGCTTTGAAGTTGTTGAAATAAACAAAGATGGGGAATGGAACTGTATAGTTGCCAAAGTAAAATAGGTTTTAAGGAGAGTTTTCAATGCATAAGTTTTTTACTCCTAAAGAAAATATAATAGATAATCAAGGAAAAATTTTAGGTGATGATGTAAAGCACCTATATAAAGTATTAAGGCTAAATGAAGGGGATAAAATTGTCTTAAACAATTGTGAAGGTGAAGAGTTTTTAGCAACTATAAAAGAAATAACTAAACAAGAAGTAATCTTAGATATTGAAGAAAAGTTAGAAATCAATAATGAAAGTTCAATAAAGATTTATCTTTATCAAGGTTTACCAAAGGCTCAAAAGATGGATTTAATAGTTCAAAAGGGGACCGAACTAGGAATTGCTGAATTTATACCTACTTTAACAGAAAGAGTGGATATAAAGCTTAAGGGTGACTTTAAAAAGCTAGATAGATTAAATAGGATTGCGTTAGAAGCTGCAAAGCAAAGTAAAAGAAGTATAATTCCAAAGGTTTTAGAGCCAGTGGATTTTGAAACAGCTTTAAATAATCTTAATAACTTAGATTTAGTTATAGTTCCTTATGAAAATGCTGAAAATTTCGGAATTAAAACACTGTTTAGCAGTGAAAATATTGATATATCTAGTATAAAAACTGTTGGAATATTAGTTGGTCCAGAAGGTGGATTTGAATTAGAGGAAATAAATAAGCTAAGAGAAAATGGTGCTTATATAGTAACTTTAGGAAGTAGAATCTTAAGAACTGAAACAGCTGGTTTTGTGGCTACTTCTTTAGTTCAATATGAGCTTGGAGATTTAGGAGGAAGTAAATAATGAAAGTTGCATTTTCAACTCTTGGATGTAGAGTTAATGTATATGAATCTGAGGCAATGGTAGAAAAATTTATTAGAGAAGGCTATGAGGTTGTAGAAGCAAGTGAAGTAGCTGATGTATATGTAATTAACACATGTACAGTAACTAATATGGGAGATAAAAAATCTAGACAAATTATAAGTAGAGCAAGAAGATTAAATGAAGATGCTATTATAGCAGTAGTTGGATGTTATTCTCAAATAGCTCCAAAAGAAGTTGCTGAAATACCTGGAGTTGATGTAGTTCTTGGAACTAGAAATAAAGGTGATGTAGTATATTATGTAAACAAGGCTAGGGATGAGGGGAAATCTCAAGTTCATGTTGAAGGTGTACTAAAGAATAAAAAGTTTGAAGAACTTAATATAGAAGAGTACCAAGATAAGACTAGGGCCTTCTTAAAGATTCAAGATGGATGTAATAGATTTTGTGCTTACTGTATAATACCTTATTCAAGAGGTTCTGTATGTTCAAAGGATCCTAAAAAGGTAATAGAAGAAGTGAATAAATTAGCTGAACATGGATTTAAAGAAATTATTTTATCAGGAATTCATACAGCTTCTTATGGACTAGACTTAGAAGGTAATGTTAACTTGATTGATATTATAGAGGAAATAGAAAAGGTAGAGGGAATTGAAAGAATCAGAATAGGTTCAATTGAACCAGCTTTCTTTACTCCTGAAGTAATTGAAAAGATTAAAGGCTTTAAAAAGTTATGTCCTCACTTCCATTTATCTCTTCAAAGTGGTTGTAATGCAACTCTTAAGAGAATGAATAGAAGATATACTGCAGAAGAATATGCAGCGTCAGTTGAGCTTCTAAGAAAAACTTTACCTGATGTTTCAATAACTACTGATGTAATTGTTGGTTTCCCAGGAGAAACAGAAGAAGAATTTAATGAAACATATGAATTCTTAAAGAACATTAAGCTTACCAAAACTCATGTATTTAAATATAGTCCAAGAAAGGGAACAAAGGCAGCTGATATGTCAGACCAATTAGATGGAACTATCAAAGAAAAAAGAAGTAAGCTTTTAATTGAATTAAGCAATAAAAATGAAAAAGAATTTATAGAAAAGTACATCGGTAAAGAAATGGATATTTTAGTAGAAACAGAGCTTAAGAATGAGCCTGGAGTATATGAAGGATATACAAGAAACTATATCAAAGTACATGTGCCTTGTACATGTGCTGATGTTACTGGTAAAATAGTAGATATAGAAATAACTGAAGCGAAAGAAGAATACGGAATAGCGAAGTTAATGTAAAGCTAATAGTGTAGTTATATTAATGAAAAATGTATAATGAAGTAAATAGTTTAGCTAAAGCTAAACTATAAAAAACTTAATTAAAGAAACTCAGCTAGCTGAGTTTCAACTTAAATTCTTTATTTTTCATTTTTAATTCTTAATTATAAAGGTGGTGAGTTTATGAGTTGTATTTTTTGTAAAATAGTAGCTGGTGAAATTCCAAGTAAAAAACTTTATGAAGATGATAAAGTATTAGCTTTTTATGATATTAGTCCTGAGGCGCCTGTTCACTTTTTAGTAATACCTAAGGAGCATCTTAAGAGTGCTAATGAATTAAATGAAGAAAATGCTAGTATTATTTCACACATATTCTTAGTTATTAATAAAATAGTAAAAGAACTAAATATAAATGAAACAGGTTATAGAATAGTTAATAATTGTGGAAAAGATGGAGGTCAAACTGTTGATCATATCCATTTTCATGTTCTAGGTCAAAGGGATTTGAAATGGCCACCAGGCTAAATTGTTTGTTACAAATAGTTGACTTTAGGGTGCACCTATTGTATAATATAGCGTGTGTTATTAAGCCCGTAGCTGAGTTAAATTAATTAATTTGAGCTAGCGGAGGGAGGGATAATAGATGTCAGAAATAAAAGTTGGAGAAAACGAAACACTTGAAAGTGCGTTAAGAAGATTCAAGAGAAAATGTGCTAGAGCAGGAGTTCTTTCAGAAGTTAGAAAGAGAGAACACTATGAAAAGCCAAGCGTGAAGAGAAAGAAAAAATCAGAAGCTGCTAGAAAGAGAAAATTCAAGTAGGATAATTTTGATTTAGACTCAATATAACTTAATTTTTTAATTGAGTGAGCTGTTATTGGAAGCTATAATTATCCAATAAAACTAAGTGTATTTATATACATTAAAGTTGGGGACTATTTTTATATAGTTATCAAAAAGTGTAATACAATTATACTTGAATTAAGGGAATAAATAAGATTAATTTCTTATTATAGTACCTTCCTCAGCAGTTAATATAAGAAAATGAAATTATTAAAGAAACGGCTACACCACCGGTGTTAATAACATTTGGGTATGACTGTAAGTTATATCAAAATCAATTTAAAGATTAATATTAACTGATAAATAAGCAAAAGGAGTTATCCTTTTGCTTTTTGCTTTATCTAAGAAACTTTTTTCAAAATGATAAGGTGTAATTTTCTAATTATTTTTATCATAAAGTACTATTAGGAATAATATAAGGAGAGAAAATTATGCAAGAAAAATTTGGAAAGAGTAGAGATGTTATTGCGGAGAAATTTGATTTGCCGAAGGATGTAGTGTTAAATTTACCTAAGATCACAATTATAGGTAATAATGAAATTACAATAGAAAATCATAAAGGGATAATATTGTTTGAAAGGGATATAATCAAGGTTAATACTAAGGTTAAAGTTATAAATATTCAGGGGGAAAACTTTGAAATATTATATATTGGGGACTCTACGATCACTATAAGTGGGAAATTCAAAGCAGTTTCTTACGAGGTGTAGTATGGCGAAGGGTGTTTTTGAAAGTGGAAAAGTTATATTAGAAATTAACATATTAAAACCAGAAAGACTTTTAAACATATTATGGAGTGAGAATATTAGAGTTATAAATGTAAAGAGAATAGATGTAGTAACTATAAGAATTACTATAGAATATGAAAATTATTTATCAGTGGTGGAGGCTGTAAAAAGGCTTGGTGGAAAAAGTAAAATAGTAGGTAGTAGAGGTATATTATTTTTAGTTGGGAAATTGAAAAGTAAAGTTTTTTTAGCTATTGGTGGAGGAATGTTTATAATTATTTTATTTTATTTATCAACATTTGTTTGGAGTATTGAAATTACTACTAAGAAAAATGTTTCTCCTTATGAGTTAAGGCAACAACTTTATGAATTAGGAATTAAACCTGGAATAAGTAAAAGTAAGATAGATTTTAAAGATATTGAGAAGAAATTAGAAAATATGAATTCGGATATTCTATGGTTAAGAGCAAGGGTAGAGGGATCTACATTAAAGGTTTCAATAGAAGAAAAAGTTAATCCTCCAGAAATTAAGGAAGGGAGCCTAGGTAACTTAGTTGCCAAAATGGATGGAGAGATTAGTAGAGTATATACATTTGCAGGTAGATCTGTAGTTCATTCAGGAGAATTTGTTAAGGCTGGAGATGTAATAATAGAAGGTATAAACGGGAAGGAAGAAGATCCTTATGAAGTTGTACCTGATGGAGTAGTTATGGCAAATACATTCTATGAAAAAAGTATAAAAGCAAAATACCAAGGAACTGAACTGAAGAGAAGTGGTGAAAAAGATAGTGATATATATTTAAATATCTTTGGTAAGAAAATTTATCTTAAAAAAGCTATAAAAGATTTTAAAGAGTATGATAAAATAGAGGAAAGTGGAAATATAATAAATAAAATTAGTTACTATGAAAAAAAAGAAATTCCTATAGAATTCAGTAAAGAAGAAATTGTAAATAATTCTATTAATGATTTAGAAAAGTCTTTATATAATGAGTTAACTAGAGAAGCTAATATTGTAGATAGAATAGTTAGTACAAGGGAAGACTCAAATGATGAGTTAGTAGTAAATGTAGTTTTTGTTGTTGAACAAAACATAGTGAATTATGAAACGGTAGATTATTAAACTACAGTAGTAAAGGGGGATGAACTTGTTTTTGAAAAAAGATATAAGAAAAGAAGAGTTGAAGTACAAGAGATGGCTAATATATATAGCCGTATTTTTAATAACATATTTATTATTGCTAACATCTATAGCGCCTAAAAAGCATAACTTATCAGTTGGAGATATAGCTCCTGTAGATATAAAGGCTCCTATTGATACTATAGATGAGATAGCAACTCAAGAAAAAGTACAAGAAGCAATAGCAAAAGCAAAAGAGGATAAACAGTATTCAGTTAAAAGTGAAGTTAAGACTCAGGCTATTGAGAATATAAATAAATTGTTCACTAAGATTTCGTCTGAAATTTCATCTAGTAAAGAGGCTAAGGATAAATTAACAGAGGTTAAAAAAATAGATGCTTTTAAGCTGAGTGATGATGAATATAATACTTTACTTGGATTATCAGCATCTCAAGTATCTGATGTACAAACTATGACTGTTAATACATTGGAAGAGGTTTATGCAAAGAATATTGAAGATAATAATTATGAAGCATTACAGAATGCAAGGAATATAGCTTTAGAAGAAATTCAAAGTAATAATTTAGATAGGTCTCTTGAAGAGTGTCTAACTACAATAGTATATTCTCAAATAAAGCCTAACTTTTTTATAGACACAGAAAAAACTGAAGAGAAAATTAAAGAAGCAGAAAAAAGTGTTCAAAAAGAAGTTATTAAAAAGAATCAAATAATAGTTAAAGAGGGAGAGCCTGTAACTGAAAGACAAATAGAAATTTTAGAAGAGCTTGGATTGTTAAGTAATGGTCTTACCAAAAGCAACGTATCATCATTTTTAGCATTAGCAGTTTTAGTAGCTTTAATATTATTTATTCAATTCAGTTATATATATAAAGAAAGACCAGAGGTATTTAAGAATACAAAATTAATAACTCTTATAAGCAGTATTAATATTATTGCTTTAGGGTTATCTATGGGACTTAATATAATTTCGCCTTATAGTATACCTGTAGTTTGTGGAGCTATTCTAATGACTATTTTGATTGATTATAGGATATCTTTAGTAACTAATCTTTTAAACTTAATATTTATATCTATTATAGTTGGATTTAATCCATCAATAATACTTTTATCAATTTTAAGTATTATACTTGGCTCTACAGCAGTTAAGAAGGTTCAACAAAGGAATGATATTATATATTCAACTGGATATATTGCAGTAATAATAGGTGTTTTAGCATTAACAATTGGTATGATTTCATCTAATAATTTAAAAGAAAACTTTATTCAAACAGGTTACACATTAATAGGTGTTGTTTTATCAGGAATTTTAGCTGTTGGATTATTACCATTTTTTGAATCAATATTTGATGTAGTAACTAATATTAAGTTATTAGAGCTTTCTAACCCAAATCAGCCATTAATGAAAAAACTTATTATGGAAGCGCCGGGTACTTATCATCATAGTATGATGGTGGCTAACTTAGCTGAAGCTGCAGCTGAATTAGTTGGAGGCAATCCTGTAATTGCTAGAGTAGGTGCATATTATCATGATATAGGTAAGACGAAAAGGCCTTATTTCTTTGGTGAAAATCAAATAGGCAGAGATAATCCTCATGATAAGATTACACCAAATTTAAGTACTTTAATTATACTTTCTCATACTAAGGATGGATTAGAGATGGCTAAAGAGCAAAAGATACCTAGAGTAATTAAGGATATTATAGTACAACATCATGGAACTACTTTAGTTAAGTATTTCTACTTTAAGGCTAAAAAAGAAGCGGAGAATCCAGATGAGATTAAGGAAGAAGATTTTAGATATCCAGGTCCAATTCCTAATACTAAGGAATCAGGAATACTAATGCTTGCTGATAGTGTTGAGGCTTCTGTTAGATCTATTACAGATCCAACTAAAGGTAAAATTGAAGAAATGGTTAATAATATAATTAATGATAAACTTAATAATAGGCAACTTGTAGATTGTGATTTAACATTGAAAGATGTGGAGATAATAAGAAAGAGTTTCCTTAAAACTTTAGATGGAATTTATCATCATAGAATTGAATATCCATCTGAGGCAAAAACTAAAAAGGAAGTAAAATAAGGCTGTCGTAGACAGCCTTAATTATAATGAAAAATGAAGAATTAAGAATGAAAAATTAAGGGAGTAATTTGTTCCAAATTATTTTAATAAATACTTTTTTGATATAAAAATTATTAGTAAGTAACAGTTAATAAGTATTAGGTGATATTTAGCAAGTGAAAACTAATAGTTAACAATTATTAGATTATATAGAGTTTAGTTTAAATAGCTTAAAATATAAGGAGAGAAGAATGTTATATACAGAAAATAGACAAGATAAAATTGAAGTTACAGATGAATTTGTAAATAAAATTACCGAGGTATGTAATTTTGCTTTAAAAGAGGAAAATATGGATATACCTTATCAAATTTCATTATTATTCGTTGATAATTCTGAGATAAAAGAAATAAATAATGAGACTAGAAATATAGATAGAGAAACTGATGTGTTATCATTTCCTATGTTAGATTTTGAAGAGGGAAAAGTATATAAAGATATTTATGTTGACTTTGAATTCGATGAAACATTTAAGGATGGAGAAGAACTTATATTAGGAGATATGGTTTTATCTTTAGAGAAGGCTTTAGAACAAAGTGAGGAGTATGGTCACTCGTATGAAAGAGAAGTTAGTTATTTGGTAGTTCATTCCATATTACATTTACTTGGATATGATCATATGGTAGATGAAGATAAAGTTAAGATGAGATCAAGGGAAGAGGAAATATTAAATAAATTAGATATTAGAAGATAACATATAAGTTGCAATAAAGACTCTATATTTAGGTGAATTATTACCTTGAGGTATAGAGTTTGGGTAAAGTAAGTACTTAAGTAATTTATATTAAAGAAATTAAATAGTATATATGATTTCGTTTTGTAGTACTTTATTAAAGAATGAGTATTACCTTTTAAGTTATAAGGCTATAAGAAGTAAATTATTAATTGAAACATATATACTAAGTATAGGGGTAGATTATGAAGATAAAAAAGTTGGTTGAAAGTTTTAACTATGCAATAGAAGGGATTATACACACAGTTAGAACTCAAAGAAATATGAGAGTTCATTTAGGGGCAGCTTTATGTGTGCTTATAGCATGTTTTGTTATAGATATATCTAAAGCAGAATTTTTAGTTTTAGCTGTAACTATAACTTTAGTTTTAGCTGCTGAAGTAATTAATACTGCTATAGAAGCAACGATAGATATGAGCACAAATCATTATCATCCCTTGGCTAAGATTGCAAAAAATGCAGCAGCAGGGGCAGTTTTAATTACTGCTATTAATGCTTTAGTTGTTGGTTATGTGATATTTTGGGATAAGATTTCTTTAGTATCTTATGATGTAATACATAAAATGAAGGAATCTGATCCATATATGGTGCTAATAGCTTTAGTAGTAGTTACTATTGCTACTTTGATTGTTAAATCTATATATGGAGAAGGTACACCTTTAAAGGGAGGAATGCCTAGTGGTCATAGTGCCCTTTCTTTTTCAATTGCAACGGCTATATCTCTAATTACTGAAGAACCTATATGTATAGCACTTAGTTATTTAATGGCATTTATTACGGCGCAAAGTAGGGTAGACTCTAATGTTCACTCTATTTTTGAAGTGGTTGTTGGAGGGCTTTTTGGGACCTTACTTACGCTCTTAATATTTGTTATTTTTAAAATATAAATTTAATTAAATAGATGATAAAAGTTCTTAAGAATGCTATAATTTTAAAAAAGAAACTTTTAATAATTTCAAATTATTAATTAGTGCTGCTATTAGGTAGCACCTTAAACTAGGAGGAAAAATGTTTAAATCAGGATTTGTAACGATAGTAGGAAGACCTAATGTAGGTAAGTCAACATTATTAAATCATATAATGGGGGAAAAGCTTTCTATAGTATCTAATAAACCTCAAACAACAAGAAATAATATTCAAACAATATTAACTGGTGATAATCATCAATTAGTCTTTGTAGATACTCCAGGGATACATAAGCCTAAGCATAAGCTAGGGGAATATATGGTTAACTCTGCGAAAGACTCAATTAAAGAAGTAGATTTAGTTTTATTTTTAATAAATCCAGATGAAGAGATAGGAAGAGGAGATAAGTTTATAATTGAAACTTTAAAAAATCAAAAAGCTCCAGTATTTTTAGTGGTAAACAAAATTGACGAATTTACTCAAGATAGAGTAGCAAAAACTCTACAAATGTATTCACAGGAGATGGAGTTTAAAGAAATTATTCCAATTTCAGCTTTAAAGGGAAAGAATGTAGAAAAGTTAGTTGAATTAATGATAGACTCTATGCCTGAAGGTCCTAAATACTATCCGGATGATATGATAACAGATGTTCAAGAGAGATTTGTAATATCAGAAATAGTAAGAGAAAAGGCTTTAAGAACATTAAGAGAAGAAATACCTCATGGTATTGCTGTAGATGTAATTCAAATGAAACAAAGCCCATCAGGTACATGGCATATAGAAGTAGATATGCTTTGTGAAAAAGATTCTCACAAAGGAATAATAATAGGTAAAAATGGTCAGTCTTTAAAGAAGATAGGTGAAAGTGCAAGATATGAAATAGAAAGGTTCTTACATTCTAAAGTTAACTTAAAAATATGGGTTAAGGTTAGAAAAGAATGGAGAGACAATCAAAACCTATTAAAGGAGCTAGGCTATAAGAAGATGAAATAGGGAGATGGTTTTTCTGTCACTACATAAGGTGAGAGCTGTAGTTATTAAAACTATGGAATATAAAGAAAATGATAAACTAGTATGGTTATATACTAGCGAGTTTGGAAAGATAACAGCTATAGCTAAGGGATCAAGAAAGAGTAAAAGTAAATTTTTATCTATTACTCTTCCCTTATGTTATGGGGAATATATAGTATTTAAAGGAAAAAATTTATATAACCTTCAAGAAGGAAAAATAATAAGTTCTTTTCAAGGTTTATTAGATAATTTAGATAAATTAACATACTCATCTTATATATGTGAGCTTATTGATATATGCATTGAAGAAGGGGAAGTAAATCAGGAGCTATTTAGAAGCTTTATTACATGCATGTACTTGCTTAATACAGATGCATTAGATTATGAGCTACTTATAAGGGCCTTTGAGCTTAAAATATTAAGTGCTACAGGCTATGGGTTAAATTTAGACTATTGCGCAAGCTGTAGAAAGAAGATTACAGTGTCTAATTATATATCATTATCTAGTTATGGAGGACTTTGTGAAAGCTGCGAAAAGGTTCATGGAATTTACATTTCAAAGCCTGCATATAATTCAATAAAGTTTTTAATGAGAACTCCTATGGATAAAATATATAAGTTAAATGTAAATGAAGAAGTGAAAAGGGATATAAGAAAAGTAATTACGCATATTATATCCTCAAATTATTCTAAAAAGCCAAAGAGCCTAGAAATGTTAAATTATATTTAAGGAGTGATTAAAGATGGAGATTACTTTAGAAAAGGTTGATTTAGTTATTGAAAGAACAGGTGTTACTTACGCAGAAGCAAAGCATGCTTTAGAAGTAAGTAATGGAGAAGTGTTAGACGCAATAATTTATATTGAGAGTATAAAAGAAGCTGATGCAGAAGCAAATAAAAAAATAAAAAGTGAAAGTATAGATGATTTTAAAGATTGGCTTAAAGAATTAATCAATAAAGGAAATGTAACTAGAATTAAGATTAGTAAAGATGGTAAGGAAATTGTAAATGTACCTGTAAATGCTGGAATAGCTGCAGGAGTTATAGCTATAATATTACCACCTGTATTAGCCTTTGTTTTAATTGCTGCTGTAGTTACTAAGATAACTGTAGAAATAACTATGGCTGATGGTAGCGTAGAAGTAGTAAATAAATATATAAGCAAGGCAGTAGATGAAATAAAAGATGTTGCTACTGATGTTGCAGATAAAGTTAAGAACAAAGTTGATGAAGTAAAAAAAGATAAGTCAAGCAAGGATGAATATAAGGTTTACAAAAAATCTACAATAAATACATCTGATGAAAATGATAATTCTTTCACATATACTGTTAATTTTGATGAAGAAGAGTAAATTAAAGGAAAATAGAGATAAACAGTGGAGAGAGTAAAATAAAAGAATGAAAATAGGGATATTCGGTTAAAATGAGTGATTTTTCAGAAAATTAAGTATAGTCAAACTATTATAAAATGTTATAATTAGTATGTAAATATCAAACTAATCAAAATTATCTGAATATTCCTATTTAATCTAGAAAGAGGGATAAATTTGAAGTTGTCAGAAAGGCAAGAAGAAATTATTAGGCTAGTTAAAAAAGGACAGCCTGTAACTAGTGAAGCTTTAGCAGAAAAGCTTGGAGTTACTAGAGCTGCTTTAAGAGCAGATCTTGCAATTTTAACGATGATAGGGGTATTAGATGCTAGACCTAAGGTTGGTTATGTATATTTAGGTGAGGCTGAAAATACTAGAATATTAGAAAATATATCTAGAGTTTTAGCTGGTGAAATTATGTCTAAGCCAGTTACTGTTACTGAGGAAACTACAGTATATGATGCAATCGTATTCTTGTTTTTAAATGATGTGGGTACATTATTTATTGAAAACAATGGGATTTTAGTAGGAGCTGTTTCAAGAAAAGACTTTTTAAAGAATGCAATAGGCGGAACAGATATACATAAGGTTCCAGTTGGAGTTATTATGACTAGAATGCCTAATATAGTATGTGGATCTACAGAAGATAGTGCTTACGATTTAGCAAAAAAAATAATAGAGCATGAAATAGATAGTATACCAATAGTTGAGAAAATGGGGGATGGGTTAAATGAAAAACCTCAATTTAAAATTGTTGGAAAGATTTCAAAAACTAATATTACAAAGCTCTTCGTAAAACTGGGTGAGGGTAATTAATTACATTATTTAATTAGCTAGCTACAGCCAAAGGCTGTTAGTATATACATCAATTTGATTGAACGGAGGAGTATTGAGATGGAGAAAAAGAAGTATGTTTACCTTTTTAATGAAGGGAATGGGTCAATGAAAAACCTTCTAGGGGGTAAAGGGGCAAATTTATCAGAAATGATTTTACTAGGAATTCCAGTACCACAAGGATTCACAGTTACAACAGAAGCTTGTAATAAGTATTACGAGGATGGGAAAGTAATATCACAAGAAGTAATTGAAGAAATTCATCAAAAAATTACTGAACTTGAAGAGATAACTGGTAAAGAATTTGGTAGCTTAACTAAACCTTTATTAGTATCAGTTAGATCAGGTGCAAGGGTTTCAATGCCTGGTATGATGGATACAGTATTAAATCTTGGTTTAAATGATGAGTCTGTAGTTGCTATGGCAGACTTAACAGGAAATCCAAGATTTGCATACGATTCATATAGAAGATTTATTCAAATGTTCTCTGATGTTGTTATGGACATTGAAAAGAGATTATTTGAAAATCTAATAGATGAAATGAAGGAAGAAAAAGGTGTTGAATTAGACACAGACTTAACTGCGGATGATTTAAAAGAACTAGTAGAAAAATATAAAGAACTGTACAAAAAAGAAATGGGAACAGACTTCCCTCAAGATCCTAAAACTCAATTAATAGAATCAATAACAGCTGTATTTAGATCATGGGATAATCCAAGAGCTATAGTTTATAGAAGATTAAATGATATTCCAGGAGAATGGGGTACAGCAGTAAACGTTCAAGAAATGGTATTTGGTAACAAGGGAGAAACTTCAGGTACAGGGGTTGTATTCTCAAGAGACCCTGCAACTGGTGAAAATGTAATATATGGTGAATATTTAATGAATGCTCAAGGTGAAGACGTTGTTGCTGGGATTAGAACACCTCTTCCGATTGCAAAATTAGAGGAGCAAAACCCAGAAATATACAAGCAATTTACTGATATTGTTCATACATTAGAACATCACTACAAAGATATGCAAGATATGGAAATAACTATAGAAGAAGGTAAGTTATACTTCCTACAAACTAGAAATGGTAAGAGAACAGCTCAAGCTGCTTTAAAAATTGCTGTTGACCTAGTTGAAGAAGGAATGTTGACTAAGGAGCAAGCGATACTTAAGGTTGAGCCTAACCAACTAGATTCATTACTTCACCCTGCTTTCCATACTGAAGACTTAAAGAAAGCTACTCCAATAGCTAAAGGTCTTCCGGCTTCTCCAGGAGCTGCTTGTGGTAAGATAGCATTTACTGCAGAGGAAGCTAAGGAAAGAAATGAAAAAGGTGAAAGTGTAGTCTTAGTAAGACTTGAAACTTCACCAGAAGATATCGAAGGTATGATAGCTGCTAAGGGTATCTTAACTGTAAGAGGTGGTATGACATCTCACGCAGCAGTTGTTGCTAGAGGAATGGGAACTTGCTGTGTTGCAGGATGTGGAGCTTTAAGAGTTAATGAAGAAGCTAAAACTTTAGAAGTAGATGGAAAAGTTTATACTGCTGATGATTTCATCTCAATAGATGGATCAACAGGTAATATATATGGAGAAGCTGTTAATACAGTTACACCAGAAATTTCAGGACACTTTGCTACATTTATGGGATGGGCAGATGAAATAAGAAAATTAAAGGTTAGAACTAACGCTGACTCTCCAAGAGATACTAAGCAAGCTGTAGAGTTTGGAGCAGAAGGTATTGGATTATGTAGAACTGAGCATATGTTCTTTGCAGAAGATAGAATTATGGCAGTTAGAGAAATGATAGTTGCTAAGAGTGAAGAGCAAAGAAGAAAAGCTCTTGAAAAATTACTTCCAATGCAAAGAGAAGATTTCGTTGGAATATATGAAGCTTTAGAAGGTATGCCAGCTACTATTAGATTCCTAGATCCACCTCTACATGAATTCTTACCTCATAATGATGAGGATATTCATTCTTTAGCTAATGATTTAGATATTACTTTTGATGAGTTAAAAGCTACTGTTAATGAATTACATGAGTTTAACCCAATGATGGGACATAGAGGATGTAGATTAGCAGTTTCTTATCCAGAAATAGCTGAAATGCAAACTAGAGCAGTAATAGAAGCTGCTATAGAAGTTAAAAATAATAAGGGCTATGATATAGTACCTGAAATAATGATTCCACTAATTGGTGAAATTAAGGAATTGAAATATGTTAAGGATGTAGTAGTTAATACTGCTAAGGAAGTAATGGAAGAAAAGGGAGTTCAATTAGACTATAAAGTAGGTACAATGATTGAAATTCCAAGAGCTGCATTAACTGCAGATGAAATTGCTAAGGAAGCAGACTTCTTCTCATTTGGAACAAATGACTTAACTCAAATGACATTTGGATTCTCAAGAGATGATGCTGCTAAATTCTTAAATAGCTACTATGAAAAGAAAATATATGAACAAGATCCATTTGCAAAACTAGATCAAACTGGTGTAGGTGCATTAGTTAAAATTGCGACTGAAAAGGGAAGATCAGTTAAGAGTGATCTTAAGATTGGAATATGTGGAGAACACGGTGGAGATCCATCATCAGTAACATTCTGCCATAATATTGGATTAGATTATGTTTCTTGTTCACCATTTAGAGTGCCAATTGCTAGATTAGCAGCTGCACAAGCTCAAATTAAAAATAAAAGATAGAGTTAAAGGGACTGCTTAGGCAGTCCTTTTTAAATTAAAAATGAAGAATTAAAAATGAAAAATTAAGGAAAATTTCCTTAGGAGTTTTTAAGTGATCAAAGAATGAAAAAATTAAAAAATGAAAGAATGTTGGATAAAATCCTTAAGGATTTTTGAATAAAAAGTACTTCACATCAATTAAATTTTAAGTTTTGCTATGCAAAACCTACTTGATTATCCATTATGTATCATCAATTATTAATTAAAAAGATTGATTGGTAATCTATTATATAATTAAAGAATAAGGATAGTATAAAGAAAAAATCATAAATTAACTGGAGGAATTTATGGGAATGTTTAAAAATATGATAAAAACAAGTATTGATATTCCGTATGGGGACTACACTGTTTATCCAACAGTTAGTATTACAAAGGATGCTATTATTGAATATTGTACTAAGGAAAAAATTGATTTTGAATTCTTAGAAAATAATTCAGATGATAATATGCAAGTAAAGTTAGATAATAAGCTCTATGAAATACTACGATTTAATGCTGGTAGAGGTGGCTACGGAATCAAATGCAGACCAGTTTAATATTAATAAAATGTGAGTCGTTTTATTAATTAAAGAATGAAAAAATTAAAAAATGAAAGAG
>NZ_JAWGSV010000011.1:0-30243 GCF_032552055.1 Clostridium sp.
AAATTTAACATTAAAATCATTGAGTTTTTAAATTTATTGGATTATTATTGATAAGATGAATTAAAATGGTAAATGTGATGGTGAGTTAAATTACTAAATATTTAGAATGTAACTTATGTTTTTTATTATGAGTTTAGTATATATGAATGATAGTACATTATTAAATTTACTATTTTAGAATTTAGCTTTTTTTATTAAGAAGGAGATAAGAGATGAAAAAGAAAGTATATTGGCTTGGATTAGGTGGCTTAGTATTAATTATTATCTCTATAAGTTTTTATTTTAAATTTATAGAAAAGAGCCAACTTAATATGGATATTACTGCCATCAATAATAATTATGATGCCAGTAAGAAAATTAAATTAGCCCTAAAAGAGTATAATAAGGATAAAAAGGCAGAGATTATCTCAAGTTTTGACACTAAGGAAAATATTATAGCTATTTCTTTTGAAGGTATAAGCAATAATGAGATAACAAAAGAAGTATTAAGTTTATTAAATAAATATAATGTTAAGTCAACATTTTTTGCTTCAGGAGTTGAAGCTGCAGAAGATAGTGATTTAATAAATTTCATTGAAAAAAATGGACATAGTATTGGAAGTTTAGGACTTTCAGATAAGAAGTATATGGAGGAGTTAACTAAGGATGAACTAATAACTGATTTTACTAAAGCTAACAAGATTTTAGAAAGTATAACGGGAAATAAATCCATATTACTAAAAGGTAACTCTACAACTTATAATGATACAGTTTTAGCATCAGCTTATGCATCAGGTAATAAATTTGTAGTAGACTCAAAGAATTATTTAAGTTATCAAAGTTTTAAAAATTATGAAGAAGCACAAGGTTATGTAAAATCATTGAAAAAAGGTGAAATAGTATCTGTTAAGCTTGAAGGAGTATTAGATGAGTCTGAATATACTAAAAAAGAAGAAAAACCAGCAATAGATAAAGAGGATGGCATAGAAAAAAAAGATGAAAAAGTCATAAAGTATGCTTCAATTTTAGAAGTAGTAGAATGGTTATGTCAGGCTATAAATGAAGATGGAAGAACTACTGTATTACTTGATAATTACAATAATCTTGAGAAATCAGATGGAAGAACAATGTTTATAAGAAATGATTTCATAAGCAATAATTCTTCAAATAACAAACCTTCAAAGAGTAATTCAGAGAATAGTAATTTAGGGGATAATAGCTCTGAAGATAATAGTATTGATCTTAGCAATATTAATTTTAATAAATTAATTAAAGATAATAAAAATATATTAGCTGAAAATATATCTAGATTTTATACTACACAAGAAGCTGTAGCTTATACCTTTAGGGGGATAAGTGATAAAGAATCACTAGATCTTATACTCGAAGCTTTATCAATTACTAATACAAAGGGAACCTTCTTTGTTACCCAAAAGGAGATTTTAGAGTATCCCGATAGAATTGAAAAAATATTAAGTTATGGAAATGAAATAGGAAATGGTGGGGTTACAGCTAATTCTGATATTTTAAATAAAAGTGCTGAAGAAGTAGCTAAGGAGATTTATGAAGTAGATAGGATGCTTAAGGATAGAGGTATTTATACTAATGCTTATATGTCTGGATTTGGATATTCTGATTCGGAAATAAGAGAGGCTGTATCTGCAGTAAGAAATATCGAAGGTCTAGGAAAGTACGAACTTATTACTTATACAAAAGCTCCAATTATAAGTAAGTATGAAGGAAAGGATTCTGATTATATACTAAATGATTATTTGAACCCTGATATTTATACCTCATTATCTAAAGGAGAAATAGTTTATTTCAGATTAGATTCTGGATTAGTTGATAAAAATGTTATTTTTAAGTTAATTACAGGAGTTACTTTTAATTATGTAAATTATGGATATGCTAAAGTGTATAATGATTCCATTGGAGATTATGAGTTAAGATCTAAACCACTAGGTTACTCTGTTGTTACTATAAGTAATCTTCAAAATAATTATGAAAGTGAATCAGGCTATGGAAGATATGAATTACTAAAAAATAGTCATTCATTACAAAGAAGATATATGGAAGAAGCTTTAAATTTAGTAAATGAAAGATATATAGGAAATGAATTTGTAGATTTAGATGGCTTTACAGATGAAGAAAAAGATAAACTTGATCAAGAAGGAACTATTGATACTAATGGGGAGAATGTTATATTCTTCACTTTTGATGACTGGGGTGGAGATACAATTGTTAATGAAATTTTAGATGTTTTAGATAAGCATAAGGTAAAAGGAAGCTTCTTTACAATATCTAAATATATTGACGACAATAGTGGGATGTCAAATAGTAACCCTAATTTACTTAGAACAATAGCCCTTAAAGGTCATGATATAGGAAGTCATAATTATAATCATGAAATTTTAGAAGAAGATAAGAATGTACTAATAGATTCATTAGGTATATCTTATGATTCTATGGCAAATGTAATTGGAGATTTAGATTCTTTAAAACCATATTTTAGACCACCTACACTTTATGTAAACAAAGATGGTTTACTTGCAGTTTTTGAAAGTGGGTTTGATTATTCAATTAGTGGAAATATTTCTACTCATGACTATGAAGCACAATCTCCTATAGAAATAATAAATAATTTTGAAAGCCAATTACAAGATGGAAAAGGGAATATTGTTGTTATGCATATGAATAATCAAAGTTATTATACTGCTATGGCATTGGATATATTCTTAACTAATAATGAAAATGGACTCTACGGTAAAAAATATAAGATTGCTAAACTTAGTGATTATTTAAAATAAAAAGAAAGGAGGGAGAATATGGAGGTTAAGAATCAGAACTATGATAATCAGGAGAAAATAGCAGGTATTAATGATAAGGTAAAAGAAGATGTCCTCTTAATGCCTAAGCTTGATAGAAGAATCTTGAATAATGTTCCAGATAAAGAACAAATAAGAAAAAGTTTTGATAGAAGAGGAAAAAATAAAGCAAGTAGTGATAAATTTGATGCTTTTATGGCAGAAAGAAAAGCAGGAATTAGATACTTTATGACTACTAAAGTTAAGATTAAACTAAAGGACAATGGAGAAAAAATTAATATAATTTCTGAATCTATAGATATTTCAACTACTGGAATGTTAGTTAAGCTAAGTAGTAAAGATGAATTAAAGCATATTGAAGATGCAGGTAATATAGACTTAAATTTTAGTGTAATTCCGGGGGCAATGCCAGAAGGATATGAAATGGATGTTAAAATCAATGCTAAAAAGGTAAGAGATGCTATAGATAGCGAGGGTAATATTATATGTGGATTTGAATTTGAAGAGACTTTATCAGAATATTCTTCAAAAAAAAAGGACAAGTATTTAATTTTAGCTTCGTCATTATTACTATTTGGTATTAGTTTATTTGTTGTATTAATGAGGGCTGAAAGTGTTATTTATTTCAAATTCAATAAATGGATATATCTATATAGTATTATTGCAGCTGTATTTTTACTTAGTAGATATGCTTTTGGTGCATTGTACAAACCTATGCCTGTAGATAGAAATTATACGCCAGGAGTTACTGTAGTCATACCTTGTTTTAATGAAGAGGAGTGGATTAGTAGAACTATATTAAGTTGTATTAATCAAGATTATCCAATAGACAAGCTTGAAGTTATAGTTGTAGATGATAAATCTAATGATAATTCAGTGGCTGTAATTAAGAAAACTATAAAAAAGTTAAAGGAAGAAGATAGGTTTAATATTGCAGGTAGACTTAGCTATATTGTTCAAGAAGAAAATCAAGGAAAAAGAGAAGCTTTAATTGCAGGAGTTTTAAAGGCTAAACATGAATTAGTGGTTTTTGTTGATTCAGATAGCTTCTTAGATCCCTTTGCAATAATTAATATAGTACAGCCTTTTAAGGATCCTAAAATGGGTGGTGTTGCAGGTAGAACTGATGTTGCAAATACTTATACTAATATTCTTACAAAGATGCAATCAGTAAGATATTATATTGCTTTTAGAATAATGAAGGCTGCAGAAGGATATTTTGATGCTGTTACATGTCTTTCAGGTCCATTATCTTGCTATAAAAAAGAATTGGTTATAGAAAAGATGGGTGACTGGAAGAATCAAAAATTCCTAGGCCAAAAAGCTACCTTTGGTGATGATAGGGCAATGACTAACTTTATATTAGAAAAGCATAGAACTACTTATCAAGATACAGCAGTTTGTTCAACTATAGTTCCTAATAAATATAAGGTATTTTTAAAGCAACAAATGAGATGGAAAAGATCTTGGCTTAGAGAGTCGATTATAGCTGGAAAGTTTATGTGGAAGAAGGAGCCTTTCATGTCTTTATTCTTTTATATAGGATTAATAGTGCCTATAGCTGCACCAGTAGTAGTTTTATATAACTTAATTTATGTACCAGTAGTTCATGGGATTTTCCCAACTACTTTCTTAGTAGGATTACTTATGATGGCATTACTTATGAGTTTTGCACAGTTACTACTTAGAAGAAGCACCACTTGGATATTCGGGCTTATATTCTGTTTCTATTATGAAGCTGTTTTATTATGGCAAATGCCTATAGCATGGGTAACATTTTGGAAATCAACTTGGGGGACAAGAATGACTCCAAGTGATATTAAAGCTCAAGAAAAAAAGGAAAAGAAGCTTAAGAGCAAAGTATCTAGGGAATTTACTGAAGATAAGAATTATGAGGCCGGTAACATTGAGGTAAGTAGTGAAATGGGAAAGAATGATAATTTTGATATAGATAAAAATATGGAAGATTTATCAGAAGATTATTTAGAAGTATCTATAGATAGTAATGATAGGGGGAAGGTGAATTATGAAAAGTAATGAATTTTCTCTAAAAAGAAAAGATAGAAAAAAGGTTATAAGAGGAACACTACAAGGCTTAATACTATTTGTTATTTTAATAGTAATTATAAAAGCATTGTTTAGCTTTAAAGAATATAAGCCTTTTAATATTGAAGAAATAAGTGCTAATAGTAAGGATAAGGGATTTATTACTTTATCTTATTTTGGAGTAGATAGGGATGGAAGTGATACTTTAATTAGTACTAAGGATTTAGAAAAGCAAATTAAATCTTTAAAAGATAATGGGTATGTGACTATTACTCAAGAAGATATATTAGATTATTATAATAAAGGAAAAAAGCTTCCTGAAAAGTCTCTATTTTTATTATTTGAAGATGGAAGAAGAGATACAGCAATTTTTGCTCAGAAGATATTAGAAAAGTACAACTATAAGGGAACTATCCTTACTTATGCAGATAAATTTGAAAAGAAAGATCCAAAATTCTTAATGCCAAAGGATTTATTAAAGCTTAAGGATAGCACTTATTGGGAGTTTGGTACTAATGGATATAGGCTTGAGTTTATTAATGTTTTTGATAGGAAAGAAAACTTCTTAGGAGACTTAACTTCAATTGAATTTTCAGAGTTTCAAGACACTATAGATAGAGATTACAATCATTATTTAATGGATTATATTAGAGATGAAGATAGTGTTCCTCTTGAAAGCTATGATGAAATGAAGGCACGTATATCTAGTGATTATGAAAAACTATCAGAGATATATAACAATGACCTTGGAGGAGTTCCAGAACTTTATGCAATAATGCACTCTAATACAGGACAATTTGGTACTAATAATAGAGTAAGTGATGTTAATGAAGAATGGATTAATAAGTTATTTGCAATGAATTTTAATAGAGAAGGATTTTCTTTAAATACTAAAGAAAGCTCTATTTATGATTTGACTAGGCTTCAGCCACAGGCTTATTGGTCAACTAACCATCTTCTTATGAGATTATATGATGATACTAAAGAAGAGGTTAACTTTGTAATAGGTGATGAGGAAAAGGCTTCAAATTTTGAAGAAGTAAAAGGGCAAATGGAGTTTGTTGATGATAAAATTATATTAACTTCTCTTCCAAAGGATACAGGACTTTTAAAACTTAAAAATAGTGAAGAATATAAGGATATAAATACTTCTGTTTACTTAAATGGAAATGTTATTGGTTCACAAGGAATATACTTAAGAGCAAATAATGATTTAAGTAATAGCTTGGCTGTTAAACTTATTAATGATAAAATCGAAGTAATTCAAACTTTAGGAGGAAATAAAGAAGTTATTTTCTCAAAAGAATTAAATACCTTTGGTGAATTTTTAATATTTAGCAATGGTGCAAAAGTTGATATAAAAGAGAAAGGAAATAAAAAGCTAGATATGAGTCTTAGTGGAAACAATCTTTCTATAAATATTGATGATGAAACTATTGTTACTGATTTAGAAGTTAAAGTTTTAGAAAAGGGTAGTGTCTACCTAGAATCCGCTTTTGGAGAATATGGATATAGTCAAAGAAACATAGCGGATGATGTTTATGATGGAGTATTTAAAGAACTTAAAATTACAGATATTAATGAAGAGGTATTATATGATTCAACTTTTAAGGGCTTTGAATTAATTAAATATAATGTGAAAAATACATTCAACAAGATAATTAATTGGTTTATCAAGAATCTATAATTAATAATTACAAAATAAAAAAAAGTGGTGTTATTGAATACGATAGAATGAATAAATCCAATTGAAATTTTTAATAACAATTGGATTTAGTAATTCTGGAAAAATTACATCAATAATTATTAATTGTAAAAAAGGGGTATGTATGAAGAAAGGTTTGGTCAATAAAATAATGATATTTTTAATAGTAGTGCTAGCTATATTTTTGATATTTTTATTTATAAATAAGGTAGATAGAAATCTATTTAATTCATCATTCAAGAATAATAAAGAGGGAATTATAGAAAAAGATAACAATAATTACAATGATGACATGAATTCTGTGGATAATGGTGGGAGTTATGTTGATAACAAACAAAATAGTTTAAATGGGGTAAAAATATCCACTTGGGTTACTTATTGGGATTTACCGGCGAAAACTTTTTCTGAAAATATGTCTGGAGATATTAAGAATGTCTCTTATTTTGCAGCTAATTTTAATGAAAATAATAAGTTAGTAGTTCCTGATAAATTAAAGGATTTTTATAATGATACCGAAGGTTCTAATTTTAAAAAGTACTTAACTATAGTAAATGATGTTATAAAAAGTGATGGTTCATCTATTCAGAAGGATACTGAAGTATTAAAGATACTTTTATATGATAAATCATATAGGGAAAATCATATTAATGAAATAGTTAATTTAGCTATTTATTATGGCTTTGACGGAATTGAAATTGATTATGAAAGACTTAAAAAAGATATGACACTTTGGGAAAACTTTATAATATTTATAAAAGAACTATATTCTAAGGCTAGTGAAAAAGGGTTAGATTTAAGAGTAGTATTAGAACCTAATATTCCCTTTGAAAACCTTAATTTTGAAAATGGGCCAACTTATGTTGTGATGTGCTATAACCTTCATGGAGGATTTTCAGGTCCGGGTGAAAAGGCAAACCCTGAATTTATCACTTCTTTAATAGAAGAAATGAATAAATATGAAGTGAAAAAGGATTTTGCTTTGGCAACTGGAGGGTTTGATTGGCCAGAAGGTGCAAGTGGTAGTGCTAATGGAAATGGAAAAGTTAAATCAGTTACAGAAAAAGAAGCAAAAAGTTTAATGATAGAATATAATGCTGAGGCTATAAGAGATGAAGAAAGTAAATATTTGTATTTTAAATACAAGGATGAAGATAATATAAATCATGAAGTGTGGTATGCAGATAATGAAACTTTAAATTATTTATCAAGCTTTATTTTAGAGGGAGGCTATGATGTAAGCCTTTGGAGAGTAGAATGATATTAATAAAATCGCTTTTATTTTATCTCTAAGCTATTAAATAGTATTAGAATTATATAATATTTAGTCCTAGTGTACTTATTGTATGCTAGGGCTATTTTTTTACATAAAAAATCTTATGAATAAAATAAGTACTAAATAGTATTAAAAAAAATTACAATGTAAATAATTTTATATTTATCAAAAAAAGTTTGAAAAGTTAAGAAGATTGATGACTATTCCTTAGAAAAATGATAAATAAAAAATATAGGAGGTTTATATAAATTTATAATAATATAACTAAAAGTTGAAAAAGTTGAAGATTCATAATTCAAGATTAATAATGAGATTATTGCAATTTTATTAAGAAAGTAGTACTATTTGGTTTAGATTTGGTGAGTATAGCAATCTATATTGTGTATTTAAAGTGTGGAATATAAGGAGTTAATAGTTAGTTATTAACTTAAGAGCTTATGAAAAAGTTAATAAAACACATTAAAACTTATAAAAGATGAGAAACTATACGTAGATTTAATTAAAAGATAATTCAAGGTTAATAGGAGAAGTGAATATGAATAAGAGGAGTTTAAAAGATTTCGAAAAAGATTATTTAATATTAATTGCATTAATTATTATTCAAATATTTATTATTTTTGTAAATATATATACTACTCAAAGATTTTCAATTGAGAGTTTCACAATAACAATTATTGAGTTAATTTCAATTTTATTATCTTATTTTTTAGGAATTGTTCCAGCAATAATATTTTCAATAGTATATATAGTTGGATATGTTATTTATGTAGTTAGTGGTGATGTGAATATTACAGTAATATCTTACATTCTTATATTTTTTATTCCAGTTGTAACAATCTATGCAGGAAATATGAATAGAGCAAGAATAAGAATAGGAAATGACTTAGAAAAGCTAAATAGATTAGAGAAAATACAATTAAAAGTAGATATAAACACTAGCTTTGAAAATGAATTTGCCTTTAAAGAAGTTTTAAAAAAAAATATTCATTTAGCTAATAGATATGAATCATATTATTTCTCAATGACTATGTTTAGGCTGGAGTTTGTTGAAACTCTTAGAAGGTTATTAGATGTAAAGGAATTTAATGATTTACAAGGAAAGATTGCAGAAGTTGTGCAAAACTGTATTAGAGAAGAGGATTATAAATTTATTGTTAGTGAAGGTAGAATAGTAATTATGACTCCATTAACATCAAGTAAGGTAATTGCTCCAGCTATAAGGAGAATACTAGAGGGAGTAGGACAATTAGAGATAAAGAGTAGATATGGGGATGTAGTTAATATAGTTTTAAAAGCAGGTAGCTTAGATTATTCAGAAGATAAGAAAGAGGTTTTTAAAGATTATAAAAGCGTGTTATTAGAACTTCAAAAGTCTACAGAGGTTGATATTTATGGCGAATATTCTGATTAAATTCAGCATAGTTTTAATTCTTTTAACAAATCTATTTACCTCAGTAGCTAATGCAGATATTAATAACTTAAAGCAATGTTTTTATATAATTTCAGCAGAGGAAAAGAGTAGGGACTTATATGAAGATTTAAATCTTTTTAAGGAGAAGGAGATTCCTGTTTTTGTAGTAATAGATCCAAATGAGAATATTGATAAAAAAGTTATAGATTTACTTAAAGTATTCCAAGATGATATAAATCTAGGTATTATTTTAGAAGATGTTAAGAATATAGAAAACAGCTATTTTGCAGTAAAGGGTTATGATAAGAAATTGAAAATATCAGGACTATGCAATATTGAGGAGAATAAATTGCTTTATATTGGAGAAAGTAATTTATCCTTTGATTTAATAAATATAGATATAGATCCATTAAAAACTATATCAGAAGTTAAGGCGGAAAGGGAAGATGACTCCAATTATGCTTTAGTTGTTGATAGTGATAATTTCAATATTAGCACTTTACTGTTAGCTAATAATGAGCTTAAGGGAGTAGAGCTAGATACTTCAAATTATAGCTTAAGGCTAAAAGAACCAACTTTTATGGATAAAATTGTTGTATATGTTGGCTATATAAATATTGTTATCTTTTCAATTAGCATAATTATATTTATTGCTGCAATTATAATATTTAAAAAGTGGTCAATGGAAAGATTTTTAGATTAGGATGATGAAAAATGCTCAATGCTTATTATTTTATTTTTATATTATCTATATTGTCTATATGGGTATCTGTAATTATTAGTATAGTATTCGTTTTTGGCGCAATTGGTTTTGTTTCAAATGAAAGAAAAAATCCAGTTGATTTGGACAAATACAATGATAGATTACCTACAGTTACTATAATGATTCCAGCTCATAACGAAGAAAGAGTTATAGCTTCAACTCTAGAAAGAATTTTAGAGTTAAATTATCCTAAGGATTTAATTCAAATTATAGTAATAAATGATAATTCTTCTGATTCTACAGGAGACAGAATAAAAGAAGTTCAAGAAAGTAATCCAACTAGAAAAATAAATGTAATTACTACTAATAAAGAAACTGGTGGAAAGGGTAAAGCTCATGCTCTAAACTTGGCATTAAAACAAGCAAAGGGTGAATGGATTTGCATATTTGATGCAGATGCAGCTCCAGAACGTAATACTCTTAAGTTTTTAATTAGTAAGAGTTTTGAAAGTTTAAAATATGCTGCAGTTTTTGGAAGAAATAAAGCTAGAAATAGAGATAGAAACTTTCTAACAAAGTGTATAAATATTGAACTAGTAGTTTCACAAAGGGTTGTAAATCCTGGGAAATGGCATTTGTTTAAGCTAGGACAAATTCCAGGAACTAATTTTATAATCAATAGAGGGGTTTTGGAAAAAGTTGGAGGTTGGGATACAAAAGCTATTACTGAAGATACAGATTTAGGATTTTCCTTAATGAAAAAAGGTTATTTAATTGCTTATGAAAGTAGGGCAGAGGCCTATCAGCAAGAGCCTGAAAAACTTTCAGTATATATTAAGCAAAGAACCAGATGGGCCAAGGGAAATATATATGTAGTATTTAAGAACTTACCTAGTTTATTTTCTAGTGCAAGCTGGAGAGTTAAATTAGATACTATATTCTATTGTTTAAACTATATATGGTTTTTATTATTTATATTAATTTCAGATGGAATTTTTTTATTTAATATTTTTGCTATAATACTTAATTTAATAAATCCGTCTTTAGATATTGTAAGTAAATTATCTTTAAATATAAACTTTAATTTTACTTTATCATTTATATTAATGTATGCAATATTTGTTTTGCAGATGAATGTCGCTTTAGCCAGCGATAAAGGTCAAGGTACATTTGAGAATTTCTTAATTTCTTGTGCATCATACTTTACTTATTCTCAGGTGTTTATATTAATATCATTAAAGGCTAGTTATGGTTACCTTGGTGATGTTATTTTTAAAAGAGAAGCAAAATGGTATAAAACAGAAAGGTTTTAAGGTTATGAAAGTATATAAAAAAATTATATTATTACCTATATTATTTATTGTTATTTTTACAATGAGTTTTTCAAAGACTGTAAAAGCGGATAGTTTGAAGATTAATGTCTATAGCTATACTTGGGAAGAGGATACTTTATTAAGTGGAAGTGAAAAAATAGGGAAAACATTTTATGTACCTGAAAATATGAGGAGCTCTAATTTTGTTATTTCTTTAAAAATAAAACAAAGTCCAACTTTAATTAAGGATTTATCTTCAGTTTCAGTTTCAGTTAACAATACTAAGGTTTATTCTATTATGATGGATAAAATAAATGATAAAGGTGAGTTAACTATTAAGGTACCAGGGTATTTAATCAATAAAGGAGAAAATTCAATTGTTATTAATGGATTTTTAAAGTCTACAAGAGAAAAATGTGAATATAATAATGATGTTAATTGGATTCTTATAGAAAAAAACTCATCTTTTAGTTTTGATTATTCTAGAACAGATAGTACTTATATAAGGGATATTTTTGATAATACATATTATTCAGATGGCAAAAGGGCAGAAGTAAATCTTGTGTTACCAAATGAACTAGAAGATTATAATTATTCTCAAGCTTCATCAGTTTCTACATTAATAGGATTTGCTCACAAAAGCAAAGAACTAAATGTAGATATAAATCCTCTTAAATATTCTGATTTAAATAATCTTGATAAAGAATCAATAGTACTTGGAACAGTAGAACAAGTTAGAACATTAAATAAGAAGATACTCACTGATGAAGAATGGAAAAATGCAGAGGAAAATGGTTATATAGCAATAAGAAAGATAGGTAAGAAGAATCATTTTATAATTATTTCATCAACAGAAGAACAACTAGAAACACTTTGCAGAATATTATCTACTAAGTCTTCCTTAGCTCAAATAAAAGAAAGCAATTATATTTTAGATAAAAGCAAAGTAGTTAATGAAAAAGAATTTAATGAAAACCCATCATTAAAAGATTTAGGTTACGAAAGTACTTCACAAGTTGGAAATGGAATAAAGGAATTTAATTATTACTTAACTATTCCAGCAAGTAAGACATTAACTAATGAAAATAAGGTTAGCCTTTCATATAGCTACTCTAATTTAGTTGATTTTGATAATGGTTATGTAAATGTAGAAATAAATGGTCAAAATATTCTAAGTAAGAAGTTTGTTTTAGATAAAACCCAAGATACAATAGATTTTTCTATTCCAGAGAAATATTTTGATAATACGGCATTTAATATTTCAATAAAGTTTAATTTGAGACCTAGTGCAGAATATTGTACATCTCAAAGTCATGAGGATGTTTGGGTACAGATAGATAGTGATAATAGTAATTTTAAATTGGCTCTAAAAGATAGAGAAAAACATTCTTTAATTAACTCCCAAGGAATTCTTCAGGATTCAAACGGCATGGTTCAAGGAAGGATAGTAGTAGATAGTTATGATAACCTATCAGTTGATAGTATATCTAAAATATCTTATTATTTAGGAAAACTTTCTCAAGGTGTAAATAATCTTTATATAAATAATAATGATGAGGCTGGAACTGAAAATAGTAATAAAGCAATATTTGCATTAACTACAAGTCAAATTATAAAAGATATGAAGGATCAGATTACAGTACCAATTTCAGACGATGGTGAGTTTATAGAGAAGGATTTATTCATTCAAAACACAGCAGCTTTAGGTGCTATTGAGTTAACTTCAAATAATAATCTATTAATTACGGCAAGTGATAAGGATCAACTTAATAATACTATAAAGAAGTATCCAGAGATTACTAGCAATAAGAGTGCAGTAATAATAAAGGATGGAGAAGTAATTGATTATTTTGAAGAAGTAAATACGGAAAATCAAAAAAATATAGCTTTAGAAAAAATAAATTATAATATTGTAATTGCCTTAGTAGTATTGGTAGGTGCAGTAAGTTTAATGTATATTATTTATTATAGGAAAGTAAAATAAATGAGATTATAAGTTGAAAAAAATTAAAAAAATTAACAGTGACGAAAGAAAATGTAAAACAAAACAGATTATAAGTTGAAAGAATAGATAAAGCTTAATTATATTGAGGTAAAAATAAATATAATACATAGGATATATAACCCCAGTTCATTAGAAAGTTTGTAGTTAAAAACTCTCTAATGAACTGGGGGATTTTTATGTTGTCTTTTTATTATTCCATTTAGTTATAATGGATTGGCAGAGACAGTGGGGATTTTAATAGTATTAACTTTTTTGATTTATATATTTTTGGCATTAAATTTTAATGAAGTATAATAGTTTTGGGTTTATTAATTTTTTAATCTTATGTTGTATTTGAACTAAGAATATTAAATATAACTTCAACTGATATGTGCATTTTTAGATATGTTATTAGAACCAAGCTATCTTTAAGATCTAACCAAATAAGAAGTATTGAAGGATTAGGAAAACTTAGTAATATAGATTATTTAATTTTATCTTTAAATTCAATAAGTAATATAAATGAATTAAGTAACTTATCTAATATATTTTCAGCTGATTTAAGAGATTAATACATAATTTTATCATAAGTAAGAGGAAGTAATACTATTAAGATAAATAACATTATTGTAGGAATTAATGGAGACATTATTTTTAGTATCTTTAATATTACTGTCAGGTTGTGCAGTATTACTTAAAAAGAAAGGATAATAGATAAAAAATAATGGATAAGTTGCTATAATATAAGAAGTTATAGCAACTTATTTTTATTAAGATTTAAATTTTCTAAAAACTATTGCAAATGTATTCATAAAATGTTATTATGATTATACAAAATATTGTATATTGAAGTGAGGTGATAGAGTGGATGTTCAAAGTAAGCTGATGCAGAAGCTTGGAATAACTATTAATTCATTAGCGATAGAGTTTTTACAATTAAATGAAGGTGATAGAATAAAAACAGTTGCAGAGCTTGCAGAAACTTATGAAACAGCTAGGGGAACTATCCAGTCTGCCATAAAGTTTTTAAAAAATCAAAATGCATTAACTTTAGAGTCAAGAGGACATTTAGGAACCTTTATTAAAGAAATAAACTATATAAGACTTTTAGAGTTAACTGGAATTAAATCTTTAGTAGGAGTTATGCCACTTCCATATTCTAAGAGATATGAAGGGTTAGCTACTGGAATATGTAAATGCTTAAATGATAGTGGAGTTAATACTAATCTTGCTTTTATGAGAGGATCTAATCACAGATTAAAGGCATTAGAAGATGGCAGATATGATTTTGCAGTAACTTCAAGATTAACAGCTGACTTCTATTTAGAACAAAATAAAGATATTCAAATAATTAAAACCTTTGGAGATTTTAGTTATGTTAATGAGCATATTATGGTAGTTTCTAAGAAGTTCGATGGTAGGTTTAAAAAAGGGACAAGAGTTGGAATAGATACATCATCTATAGATCAATTTATGTTGACAAAAACTTATTTTGAAGATTTAGAAGTTGAGTATGTTAATTTAAATTATAGTCAGTTTATAACAGCTCTTAAGGAAAATGAAATAGATGCAGCAATATGGAACTTAGATGATTTGCAAGATAGACAAGATGATATTAAATTTATGCCATTAAATAGGGAAGAAAAGAATATAAAAGATACTGAAGCAGTAATAATAGCTAATAAAAAGAACTCTATAGTACCAGCACTTTTCTCTAGAGTTTTAGATATTGAAGATGTGAAGGAGTATCAAAGATTAGTTATGAACAAAAAGATAATGCCTCAATACTAGGGGTATTTATTCAATGAAAGTACAAAAAAGTGTATATTGGAGGATAGGGATGGAACTAACAATAAGATTAAATATATTAAGGGATTCAGCATTATTATCAGAAGAAAATTATAATAAGATATTAGAAGTAATTAAATATTTTGATGAAGTTAAAAATATTAAACTTATGGAAGAAAATGCTTCAATGTTTATAACTCATTTATCTTCAGCTTTAGAGAGAATAGATAAAAATGAAACTGTTAATGACTTAGATCAAGTAGTTCTTGAATCTTTAAAACTTGAAGATAGTTACAATGATGCTGTAAGTATTGCAAAAGATTTAAAGGGTATTTTAGGCGAAATACCAGATGAAGAAGTGAATTATATAATAATGCATATTTGCACATTGTTAAGTCAATCATAAAATTTAAAGTAGCGTGTATAGAAATTATATTTATAAATACTGAAAAAATATAGTAATTTTAAAATAAACTAGATAAGTTAATAATTAAAGATTTCAATATAAAATAATTTATAAATGGAGGAAAGAAAATGAAGAGAATAGTTATTGGTGGACAAATTGATAAGCAAAGAGTGGCTGACATTACAGCTAAAATTGCAGGAGACAAAGCTTCAATTGAAATAAAAAGTGATATTGAAGCAGCAATGGCAATTAAAACTGGAGCAGCAGATTTCTATTTAGGAGCATGTAATACTGGTGGTGGTGGAGCTTTAGCTATGGCAATTGCTTTACTTGGTATGGGAGATTGTGCAACTGTTTCAATGCCAGGAAATATTAAAAGTGAAGCAGAAATAAAGGCTGAAGTTGAAGCAGGAAAAAGGGCTTATGGATTTACAGCACAACACGCTGAAGAAGTTATACCAGTTATTCTTAAATATATTCTTTAATATAAATTTAAAATTGCATAAGAGTAGATAGTTGTAGTTAATTTGTTAAAAGAGATTTAAATAAGCAATTAATAGAGTTAGGTATTTTATTAATTTAAATATTATTTATAAAATTTAGGAGGAATCATTTATGCAATATGTAGTAATAGCGCTTTTAGGTGCACTAGCAGCAATTTTATCTAATACAGGTGTTGCTGTATTTAATGATGGTTTTAGAGCAATAGTTCCAGAGTATTTAGAAGGAAGAATGGATAAAAAGGCTTTAGCAGCAACTTCTTTTGCAATTAGCTTTGGATTAGTTATTGGTTTTGGTATTCCAGTTTCAATAGCTGCATCAATTATTTTAATTCATAGTATTTTATTAGGTACTGATATCATTGGATCTTTCTGTCCAAGTGGTAAAAAAGGAATGGTTATTTCAGGAGTAGTAGGAGCTGCTTATGGTATTGGTATAGTTTATGGATTACAATTCGTAGTTGATTTATTTGCAAAGTTACCAGTTAACTTCTTAGAACCATTAAAGCAAGTTGGTACTCCAATTACAGTTGCTTTTGCAGTATTCCCAGCTTTAGTTGTTGCATATCAATTTGGAACAAAGAAAGGTTTTTTAACTGGATTAGTAGCATTATTAGTTAGACAAATTACTGTTATTTATGGAACATTCTCTGTAAATGGCATGAATATAAAATTAGATGCTGAAGGTATGGCTTTACTTGCAGGTATGATAATCATGATTATATTTGCTGTTCAAGAAAAACCAGATCCAAATGCACCAAAGGTTGATTTAGCTGCAATATTTGCAGAAAGAGTTAAGAAAATTAAAAAGAACTTACCTATATTAGCATTAATGGGTGGATTAATTTCTGCTGCAACAAGCTTAAGCTTAGTAGCTGGTGATCCAATAAGTTTAAATCTTTTAGCAGAAGGTAAAAATACTGAAGCTGCTATGACTGCATTAGCAAGAGGAATAGGCTTTATCCCACTAGTAGCTACAACTGCAATTTCTACTGGAGTATATGCACCAGCTGGTATGACATTTGTATTTGTGGCTGGATTCTTAATAGGTAACCCAATATTAGCTTTCGTTGCAGGTGCTGTAATTATGGCATTAGAAGTTTACTTCCTAGATGGATTAGCTAAGCTTATGGACAAGTTCCCAGGAGTTAGAAAGTGCGGAGATAATATAAGAACTGCAATGAGTAAAGTGCTAGAAGTTGCATTATTAATAGGTGGTATGATGGCTGCTCAAGCTATGGCACCAGGACTTGGATTATTTGCAGTAATTGGACTTTATGTATTAAACAAAACTTCAAAGAAACCAATAGTAGATATGGCAGTAGGACCAGTTGGAGCAATTGGAGTGGGAGTTTTAATTAACATATTATACTTAGTTGGACTATACGTACTTCCAGTCTAAAATACATTTTTCTGTACATTCATTTATCTAAATAGATGGTGTTGTCGCACAATTAAAAATTAAGAATCAATAATTCTTAATTTGGGCTGTTTATGCGACAGCCCCGTCCTTTAGGATGATAATAATCAAAGATGGCAATAAGGAGGGATATTTATATGGAAAGAGAAATAATTTATGCCCATGAGCATGTAACTATAGATTTATCTGGAGTAAAAAAAGATGAAGATTGCTTCTTAAATAATAAAAATCAGACTATTGAAGAATTTAAAGCTTTAAGAAACAAAGGAGTTTCTACTATTATAGATGTTACTAATAGAGGAATGGGTAGAAGCACGGAATATGTTAGGGAAGTTATTAAAGAAACAGGTATAAATATTCTTCAGGCAACAGGATATTATAAAGAGCCATTTCTACCTGAAGAAGTATATAAATTAGATACTAAGGAAATGGCTAAAATCCTAATAGATGAAATTGTTGTTGGAATAGACGGCTCTAATACCAAAGCTGAAGTTATAGGAGAAATAGGAACTAGTTTAAATAAAGTAGAAGAAATGGAATTAAAGGTTTTTGAAGCATCTTCAAGGGCTCATATAGAAACTGGAAAGCCAATAATTACTCATACTACTTTAGGAAAGCTTGGGCTTGAACAAATTGAAATTTTTAAAAAGTTTAATGTGGATTTATCTAAGGTTACCCTTAGTCATATAGATTTAAGTGGTGACTTAGATTATATGATTAGATTACTCGATACAGGAGTTAATATTGCCTTTGATACAATAGGGAAAAATAATTATCAACCAGATGAAGATAGAGCAGAATGGTTAAAAGAATTATGTGATAGAGGATATAGCAATCAAATAGTTATGTCTATGGATATTACTAGAAAATCACATTTTAAAGAGAATGGTGGACTTGGTTATAGCTATTTAATAGATAACTTTTTACCAAGATTATATGAAAAAGAAATTTCTAACAAGCATTTAGAAAATATGCTAGTTAATAATATAAAAAATATTTATAACCTGAAGTAGGAGGAAAGTTATGAAGACATACCCATTGCACTCAATAAGTTTAGAAGAAGCAAAGAAATTACAATTTAAAATTATAGATACAATAACAAAGCATTTTGATGGCAGAGAAGTGTTATCTCTAGGAGACTTAGGTGTAGTAAAGGGATTAAATAAACCAACCTACACAAAGAAGGTTGAAAGTGTTTTTGCAGAAGTATTTGATGCTGAATCAGCTATATTAGTAAGGGGAGCAGGAACTGGTGCTATAAGATGGGGACTAATTAGCTTTATGAAAAGTGGAGATACTATTTTAGTTCATGATGCACCAATTTATCCAACTTCAAAGGTTACTATAGAAACTATGGGACTTAATATAGTTACAGCTAACTTTAATGATATTGGAGATATTAAAGAAGTAATTTCTAAACATCCAGAAATAAAGGGTGCCTTAGTTCAAAACACTAGACAAAAGATAGATGATTCTTATGATTTTGAAGAAGTAATTACTACTATAAAAGAAGCAAATGAAAATATAAGAATAGTTACAGATGATAATTATGCAGCTCTTAAGGTTAAGAAAATCGGAAATCAATGTGGAGCTGATCTTGGAAGCTTTTCTTGCTTTAAAGTATTAGGACCAGAAGGTGTTGGAGTTTTAATAGGAAAGAAAGATTTAATAGATAAGGTGTACTCTTTAAATTATTCTGGTGGAAGTCAAGTTCAAGGACATGAAGCTATGGAAGCTTTAAGAGGATTAATTTATGCTCCAGTTTCTTTAGCAATTCAATCAGAAGTTAATGAAGAGTTAGTTACTAGACTTAAGAGTGGGGAAATTCCAGAAATTAAGGATGCTTTCTTGGCAAATGCTCAATCTAAGGTATTATTAGTAGAATTTAGTGAAAATATTGCTGAGGAAATTTTAGAATTGACTACTAAATATGGTGCTGCATCTCATCCAGTAGGTTCTGAATCTAAGTATGAGTTTGTACCAATGATGTATAGAGTATCAGGTACATTTAGAGCGGCAGATCCAACTCTTGAAAAAAGAATGATTAGAATTAACCCAATGAGAAGTGGTGCGGAAACTATTATAAGAATTTTAAAAAGTGCAATAGAGGAAGTAAAAAATAAATAGGGGGAGTAGATATGTTTCTTGAAAAAACTGTAGAAAGAAATAAAGAATTAGTTCAAGCTGCATTTAAGCTCCATAAAGAAGGATTAATTTTACCAGATACTTATGTTATAGATTTAGATACATTAGTTGACAATGCTAGAAAGATAAAAGAGGAAGCAGATAAATATGGGATTAAGCTGTATTTTATGACTAAGCAAATAGGAAGAAATCCTGTTATTTCAAAAGAGTTTATGAAGCTTGGTTATGATGGAGCAGTAGTAGTAGATTTCAAAGAAGCTGAAGTAATGATTAATAATGATATTAAAATTGGGCATGTTGGACATTTAGTTCAAATCCCAAAGGCTTTAGTAGAAAAGGTAGTTAAATCAAAACCAGATTATATAACTGTTTATACAATAGAAAAAGCTAAAGAAATTAATGAAGCTTGTGAAAAACTTGGTCTTAAGCAAAATATTATGTTAAGAGTACTTGGAGAAAATGACAATTTATATTCAGGACAATATGGTGGGTTTAAATTAGAAGAACTTAAGGAAAGAGGAAGAGAATTATTAAAGCTAAAGAATTTAAATATTGCTGGAATAGCCTCTTTTCCATGTTTTCTATATGATGAAGCAAGTAATGAGATTAAAAGAACTAAAAATATAGACACGATAAAAGAAGCTAAAGCAATACTTGAAAAGGAATTTGATATAAAGATAGAGCAGCTTAATATGCCTTCAGCTACTTGCGTAAACTCTATAAAGAAAATCAGTGAAGAAGGTGGAACTCATGGAGAACCAGGGCATGGTTTAACCGGAACAACACCTTATCATAAAGCAAATGATGCTGAAGAAATACCAGCAATGGTTTATGTAACAGAAGTATCCCATAACTTATTAGATAAAGGATATTGTTATGGTGGAGGTCACTATAGAAGATCTCATGTGGAAAATGCTTTAGTAGGGGAATCTATTGAGAACTACAAAATGGTTAAAGTAACTCCACCTACAGATGAAAGCATAGATTATCACTTTGAGTTATCAGAGAACTGTAATGTTTCTGATACAGTAATTATGGCTTTTAGAACACAAATTTTTGTAACAAGAAGTAATGTTGCATTAGTAAGAGGAATAAACAAAGGGGAACCTGAAATAATTGGAGTTTATGACTCTCAAGGAGTAGAGATTAAAGCTATATAGATAAGAATTACTAAAATAAAAATAAATATAAACTAGTTTTTGAAGATACTTTATTAAAAGAAATGGATGCAAGAGGTTGGGATAGGCTAACAGTTTGTTGAAGTTTCTTTTTATTTATAATTTTATGATTCTCTGAGATGTAAAAATTAAATTTCTAATTTTTGTGATTAATTAGGGTGTAAGATTTGGAATTCTAAACTTATTGTTTTATGAAATTAAACCTTGAAGAGTATTAAAAAACTAAAAATAAAGGAGGTTTTTATAATGAAAAAATTTATAGTAATAGTTCTTGATGGTTTTGGTATAGGTGAAATGGATGATGTTAAGGTGACAAGGCCACAGGACATAAATTCAAATACATGTCTTCATATTTTAGAAAGAAGAAAAGATTTAAAATTACCTGTTTTAGAAAAGCTAGGTTTAATGAATATATTAGGAGAAGAAATCAATGGAATGAAGGCAAATCCAAAGGCTACTTATGGTAAGGCTAATTTGACACACTTTGGAGCTGATACTTTCTTTGGACACCAAGAAATAATGGGGACAAAGCCTAAGATGCCTTTTAGAGAACCTATTAAAAATAAAATAGATGAAATTTATAAGGTGATAAAAGATGCAGGATATAAGGTAGAATATAAAAAAGGAAAGAAAGAAAAATATCTTGTAGTAGAAGATGCTCTTACTATTGCTGATAATATAGAATGTGATTTAGGACAAGCATTTAATATAACATCAGCTTTAGATTTAATTCCTTTTAGCAAGGTTCTAGAAGTAGGTCATATAGTAAGATCTATTGCCACAGTACCAAGAGTAATTACTTTTGGAGGCAAAGGCATTACTTTAGAAGATATATTAAATGCTGAAGAAGAAAAAGAAGGTGGATATATTGGTATAAATGCTCCTAAGTCAGGGGTTTATGATAATGGTTATGAATGTATTCACTTAGGCTATGGAGTTAACCCAAAAACTCAAGTATCAACTATACTATCTGAAGAAAATATACCAGTATATTTATTAGGAAAAGTTGCTGATGTAGTTATAAATGAAAAAGGTACAAGCATACCTATGGTAGATACGGAAAAGGTACTTAAAAGAACTATTGAAATATCAAAGGAAGTAAACACAGGATTTATTTGTTGTAATGTTCAAGAAACAGATTTATCAGGACATGCTGAAAATGTAGATAGATATGCTGAAAAATTAGAGATTGCTGATAGATTAATTGGAGAGCTTATGGATACTATTCATGGTGATGATATTTTATTAGTTATGGCTGACCATGGAAATGATCCAACTATAGGTCATAGCAAGCATACAAGGGAAATGGTTCCTTTAATGATATATGGTGAAAATATTAAGGAAGGTTTTGTTGGGATAAGAGAAACGCTTTCAGATGTAGGAGCTACAGTAGCGGATTATTTTAAAGTAAAGAGTCCTGAAAATGGAACAAGCTTTCTTAATGAGATTAAAAAATAAAAGTAGTAATGTATTTAAGTAAGTTAACTGGTAAGAAGAGATTGCCTTAAGATTGAAATATTAATAAAGTAATGTAAGTAATTTTAGTAATATGAGATTAGAAGTAAGAGAACTGGTAAGTAGAGGTTGGTTTAAAATTAAAATAAGAAAAGACAATATAATTGATACTAGTAAGATGAGAGAATAAGTAAGAATATTAAGAGAGGAGGTAATGAGGAGTGAATGGGACTAATAGCAATATAGATAAAAAAACTAAAGTTTATAGATCTAAAATACTTGCAGAACAAAATTTATATAATTCAGTGATTTTAATAAATAATAGCTTAAATGAAGAAATGAAAGAAAAATCAGAAAACTTATTAACATTTGGAGTTAAAAATACTGTGGATATCCCAATAGAGTTAGTGGATAAACTTAGAAATAATTCAAAATATTTATTGCTAACTGTAGATAAGATGTCACATTTAGGTAGAAGTATTGATACAGATTTAATAAATCCATTAACCTATAGATGTATGACTGGATCTAGTAGTGGAACTGCTATAAATATAATTAAGGGTATTAACGATTTTGGAATAGGGACTGATGGTGGTGGCTCAGTTCTTGCCCCTGCATTAAGTACAAATTTATACTCTTTTATTGGATCAGGAGTTAACTTAACTACTAAAAAAGAAAGTTTATCTACTGATAATATAGCTTTTAGTGGTGGGATAGGAGTTATTTCTAAAAACCTTTCTATATTAAAGGAAGTAGCTCAGGATTTATTAGATGAAAAAATATTAAAAGATATAGTTGAAGTAAAAGAGCAATTGAAATTTAATAAAGATGAAAACTCAAGTCTTATTAGAGTAGCAATTCCAAAAACAAATTTATTAAAGTTAGCTGATGGTACTGATATGAGGCAAGAGATAGATAAGGTAATTAATTTAATAGATAATAAAGCAATTAAATTTATAGAATATGACTTTGATAATATATATGAAAGAAATATTGGAATAAAAGAAATAAAAAATATATTTGAAAACAATTTAGCTGATGTTATTTTAACTTTTGAAGGACCGATAGATGTTTATGGATATGATGAAACTATTCAAAGGAGTTTTAAGGGAAAAGCAGAAAAAGAAATAACATCTAATGGAGGGAAAGCTTTAGTAAAAGCTATAAATATGTGTAAATGTACAGGTATTACTATTCCAGGAGAAAAGTTAGCAAGTGGATTTGTTATTTGTGGAAAACAAGGAGAAGAGGGAATAGTTAAGGCTTTTAGTTTAGCTGAGGAATTAGATTCTGTCATTGAAAAGAATGAGATTTTTCAAAGATATTTTATAAGAAGAGAAAAGTTTGTAGAACCAATAAAACTATAGATTGTAATAAAATACCCTAAAGGACCAGAAGTTGGAGATTCCAAGTTTCAGATCTTTTGGGGTGTTTTTATTAAAAAAATATAATTAAAAGTTCTTATTTTATTTATACATTTTATACTATAATAGATTATAGTATCGAAAGTAAATAAATTAGGTAAAATAAACTTACAGTGAAGGTAATTAAATAATATAGTTTACAAAGATATGTATATGCTTAAGATTTAGGCTTAGAGATAAATGAGAATCTATTAATTTGAATAATTAGATATACAAGTGTAAACTTAGTTTATATTATAGTATAATATTGGAGAATTAATGGAGGGTATTAAGTTAACTTAAAGTTTTAAGTGCTTTATTATCTTTAACTAAATTATTTAATTATATGAAATTTAACTAAATATGTTATTAATTGTGTTACTAAAATTAAATAATCTATGCTTTCAATTGAAAGATAGATATTACTTAAGGAGATGTTATGGTATTTAGTTCAACAATATTTATATTCATTTTTTTACCGTTTATTTTGTTTTTATATTATATAGTAGGGAAAAAAATAAAAAATTATATATTATTAATTGCAAGCTTAATATTTTATGCTTGGGGTGGAGTAGCTTATTTAAAGATACTAATTGCTTCAATAATAATTAATTATTCTTTTGGAATACTTGTAGACAAGTATAGTAGTAGGGAGATATTTAAAAAAGTAATACTGACTTTAGGTATTATTTTAAACCTTTCAATATTATTTTATTATAAGTATTATGATTTCTTTATAGAAAATATAAATGTGCTTTCAGGTACAAATATATCTTTAAAGCATATAGTTCTTCCTATAGGAATATCATTTTTTACCTTCCAAGGGATGTCTTATATTATAGATATTTATAGAGGTGATGGAAAGGTCAATAAAAATCCTTTTTCAGTGGCGCTTTATATATCTTTATTTCCTCAATTAGTTGCAGGACCAATAATTAAGTATAAAACTATTGATAAGGAAATTAGAAGCAGAGAAGAATCTGTAGAACAATTTAGTTATGGAATTAATAGATTTGTTCTGGGACTTAGTAAAAAAGTTATTATTGCTGATATTTTAGGGGCTATGGCTGATAATATTTTTAAACTTTATGAAATAGGGATAGATACACCTACAGCATGGATAGGTGCTATATGCTATACATTCCAAATTTATTATGACTTTTCTGGTTATTCAGATATGGCAATAGGTCTTGGTCATATGTTTGGATTTAGATTTATGGAAAACTTTAATTATCCCTATATATCAAAGTCTGTAACTGAGTTTTGGAGAAGATGGCATATTTCATTATCAACTTGGTTTAGAGAGTATTTATACATTCCTTTAGGTGGCAATAGAAAAGGAAATGTTTATGTAAATTTATTTATAGTATTTTTAGTAACAGGTATATGGCATGGAGCTTCTTGGACCTTTATTCTTTGGGGGATATGGCATGGAATATTTATTGTTATTGAAAGAATTATAAATAAAAAAAACTGGTATATTAATATTCCAAGTACAATTAAATATTTAGTTACTATGTTTATAGTTATAATTGGATGGGTAGTATTTAGAGCAGATAGCCTCTCTCAGGCTGTAGGTTATTTAGAAGTTATGTTTGGCATAAATTCAAATGCAAATCTTTATGAATTTACTTATTTTATTAATAAAAAACTAGTGTTATGGATAGTAATAGCAGCTTTAGGATCAGTTCCTTTTATCTCTAATAAACTTAGAAAATATAATGGAAATAAAAAGTTTGAGATTATATCTACTATAGGAATTTCAATTTTATTTATTTTATCTATAGTATTTATAATTAACTCAACTTACAGTCCATTTATATATTTCCAATTTTAAAGGGGTGAAGTTATGAAGAAAATACATAAGATAAAGATAATATTATTTTTAGGAATTATTGCAGTACCATTAATTTCTATGAATTTCAAAAAAAACGTGGCTTCTGAAATAGATAATAGAATGCTTGTAGATTTCGATGAAATATTTGATGATAGTGATGAAGTAATATATAAGTTTGAATCTTTTGTTAATGATAGAATTGGATTTAGGGAGAGAATGGTTAAATCTTATGGTAGAGCAATGGACATACTCCTAGATGAAATGGTCCATCCTAATTATCAATATGGAAAAGATGGGTATGTTTATCTTAAATTACCTGAAACTAATGTTGATTTAAGATTTCAGGAGTTATTTTCAAGTTTTATAAAGGACTTTGAAACCTATTGCAAAGATAGAGGAATAGACTTCTTATATGCATTAGAGCCTAGTAAATCAACTATTTATCCTGAGTATTTGCCAGAAGGTTATATTAGAAATACAGAAAACTTAGATTATTTTACAGATCTGTTAGATGAAAAAGGTATAAATTATTTAAGCAATGTAGATACACTTCTAAAGGCTAAGGAAGAGAATCAAGTATTTGACCCTAAGTATGATGCTGGACATTGGAATGAAACTGGTGCAATTTATGGAATTTCAGCTATGATAGATAGACTTAATGATTTAGATAATAGAGTTGGAAGCTTTGATATTAACAAGTTTGAAGCAGTTCCTTTTGTAAATACTTCATTAATGAACTCTGACTTTCCTATAAATGAGACAACTACTCATTATGAATTAAAGGAATATAACTTAGAGTATGTAGAGGATTATGAATATGAAATTATAAGACATGAGGATTTTAGATATTATAATCATTATGTAAATAAAGCTAATCCTGATGGACCAAAGCTTTTAATTTTTGCAGGGAGTTACTTTAATAATAAAGAAAAATTTATTGCAGGAAACTTTTCTGAAATTATGAAGATACATAATTATAGAAATGTATTAGATTATGAGTACTATATAAATATATATCAGCCAGATATGGTCTTATTTGAGTCAACAGAATACACAAATACAGGTTATCATTATCCAAAGAAGACTATGGAAAATAAGACTTTAATTAAAAATATTAATAGTTATAGTAATTTAAAAGAAGATGACTTAGTAGAAATTAACCAAACCACTTTTACAAAGAGTAATACAAACTTAACTACTATTACTATACCATACGAAGGTGAGGATATATTAAATGCTTATGCTGTTATAAATGGAAGAGTTTTAGACTTACAAGTTAAAACAGTTGAAGATAATAAATATGTAGGTTTTTCAATTATAAATAAAGAAATATCAGATACGGATTCTTTTGATTTGTACTTCTTATCAACTGATGAGGAGAGGTATGAAAAAGTAGAGCTAAAGCTAATGAATAATGAAGAATCTAGAATGTAGAATGAAGGAAATGATTTCTTCAAAATCATTTTTAAATTAAGATAGTTATTAATGAAAGAAAGAATTAAGGAAAAGACTCAAGATTGGTGCCTTGAGTCTTATTAAAATCGAATTTATTTTAAAAACTCCGGAGGGAGTTTTATCAATCATTATACATTATTCATTATAAATTATCCATTGTGAGTAGCACTTACTCTTCTATTGAATATATAAACTCATGAAGTTCTTTAGTAGTTCCTTCAATATCTATATTAGTATGGTACATATCTGTAATTTCTGCATTAATAATATTAGAGTCAGATGGGAATCTTCCTTGCTCTATATTGTTAAGTCCCATACTTAGAGCCTTAGTAGCTATTGAAATTATTTCACTGTTACTTAAGTTAGTTGTTACTAGTGGAAGAATTTCATTAATCAATCCAGGCACTTCAGTTACGCTTATATCTTTAAACTTAAGGAATAAAGCCTCTAAGACATCTCTTTGTCTTTCTGTTCTTCTAAAGTCACGTCCTTCCGTATATCTTATTCTACAGTAAGCAGAAGCTTGAGTTCCATTTAAAAGTTGTTTTCCAGCAGAATAAATATGATCAGTTTCTGTTCCATTATTCTCATCTATATTATCAATATATCCATTTATGTATTTAAGTTCATCTACTGTGATTTCCATTTCAACTCCACCTAATAAATCAATTATTTTAGGTAGTCTTTCTAAGTCAACATGTACAAATTTATCAATATTTAAATTAAAGTTATAATTTACGGTTTTAAGTAGTGAACTAGGTCCACCTTCTAATATACTATAATTTAAGTTGCTTTTTCCACCATCAGGTAAGTCTAGATATATATCACGCATTAAAGAACAAAGTTTTATAGTATTATTTTTAGTATTTATAGCTAAAAGCATAGTTGCATCTGAAGAACTTATATCATAATACTCTGAATAGTCGCTACCAAGAAGAGCTATAGTTATAACATCTGAAGCTTCCTTAGGCAATTCTTTACCAGTATCCACAACATCTTTTCTATCTACTTCTACTCTGTTAACCTTACTTGAAAGGTAATATGTACATCCACCACCGATTGCAAAAAGAATTAAAATAACAGAAAGTATAGAAATTATTACTTTTTTATTTCTAGAAAGTTTCTTCATAGATTATCCTCCCAAATTATAATCAAAATTAAATTTAAATAATATCTTTGTTAAATACCGTTATATTATATCAGATAAAATATAAATTTGGAAATTATTATTAAATATACCTAATAATAAAGGCTAAGCTGATATTGATTGTAATACATAGTAAAATAAGAAATTTAGAAAGTTGATATTAATTTTTATGCATGGTAAAATAAGGGGATAGAAATTTGCTTATTTTGTGGAGGAATAAATATGATTCATAAGAAAGAAGTTTCATTAAGAGAAGGTCAACTTGTAATGCTAGATATATTAATTGAATTTGATAGAGTATGTAGAGAAAACAATTTAAGATACTTTTTAGATTGGGGAACTTTATTAGGTGCAATTAGGCATAAGGGATTTATTCCATGGGATGATGATGTTGATGTATCTATGCCAAGAGAGGACTTCGAGAGATTGAAATCGTTATATAATAAATTTAATGAAGATTACTTTTTACAAACTCCAGAAACAGACAAGTACTATAAATATTATTATATACCTATGAAGATAAGATATAATAATAGTAGGTATGTAGAGGTAGTTGAAACTGGTGATGAAAAGTTTAATAATGGTATATATATTGATGTATTCCCTTTAGATAAATTACCAAAGGGAAAGATAAATTATAAGCTACAAAATATATATAAATACATAGTAGAAAGATCTGCTATTGTAGACGAGAAATATAAAGATTTATCTACAAAAAGGAAACTTATTTATCCATTAGTATATTTATTTACAAATATTTTAGGTATTAAAGGTAGAAAAAAAGTTGAAAATTTCTTTATATATAAATGTAGAAGTTATGATAACTTATATTGGGGTGGCATAGATCTATGCTTTAAACACATCTATAAAAAAGAAGATATTTTTCCTTTAAGGGAAATTGAATTTGAAGGTAAAAAATTTATGGCTCCAAATAATCCAGAGTCTATTTTGACTGATATGTATGGAGATTATCTTTCATTGCCACCAGAAAATGAAAGATTTAGTCACTCAAATAAAATTGAGGTTTTTTATAACACTAAAGAAGGGTTAGAGTTAAGAGATGTCTAAATCAATAGGTAAAAATATAATTTTTAAGTTTATGCTTAATTTATTTAATATTATTATTCCAATTCTAATAGGACCATATGTTTATAGGAAGTTGGGGGATACCCTTAATGGTTATATAACTTTTACTGATTCTATATATCAGTATTTTCTTATATTTGCTTGCTTTGGAATTTATCAGTATGGAATAAGAGAAATAAGTAGAGTAAGAGATAATAAGGAAAAATTAGAAAGGGTATTTACTAGTCTTTTTTCTATTACTGTAGTTACAAATCTATTATCAACAATAGGATACGTGCTATTTGTAAATTATAGATATTCTGATGAAGTTTTTTATTCAACTTGCTTAATAACAGCATTTAACTTTTTAGCAAATGCATTTTATGTAGAATGGGTAAATGAAGGACTTGAAAATTATGATTTTATAACTATAAAAACAATAGCAATACGAGCTATATACACAATTTGTATATTTATTTTCTTAAAGAGTGCTGATAATTACATGGATTACTTAGTACTTATGGTAATATCAAATATACTGAATAATTTAATTAGTTTTATATATGTTAAGTCTAAAATAAAATTTAGATTTGATAAAATTCAAATAAAGCGCCATATAAAACCTATGCTTTTAGTTGTAGTATTATCAAATGCAAATGTTTTATATACTCAGCTAGATAGAGTTATGCTTGGTGAATTTGTGAATATGCAATCAGTTAGTTACTATGGTTTGGCACAGAAAATAATTACTATAGTAAGTACATTTATGCTTACAGTAGTTCATGTTTCAATCCCAAGGTTATCTAATTATTTATCAAAGGATAAGGAAGCAGACTACTTATCACTTTTAAATAAAATTACTAGTATGTATTTTCTTATTGTTTTTCCAGCAGCTATAGGGATGAGTTGTCTATCATATGAAATAGCTGCAATATATGGAGGGCAGGAATTTCCAAGTGCAGCCCCAGTATTAGCGGTATTCTCCATTTATATGATAACTGTTGCTTATGAAAATATAATAAGTAATCAAATACTATATATTAGAGGTGAAGAGAGAGCTCAAGTTAAGATTGTATTTATAACTGGATTAATTAACTTAGCACTAAATGTTATATTAGTTAAATTAAAATATTTCACAGCAACTTCAGCAATAATAACTACTACTTTTGCTAATGGGTTATTAGTAATAGGGGAATATCTTTATG
>NZ_JAWGSV010000012.1:0-29278 GCF_032552055.1 Clostridium sp.
AACGTGAGCGTAGTGTCTGTTTTCAGTTTCGTATTCAACGTGTGATGTATTGATTGTGATTCCTCTTTCTTTTTCTTCAGGAGCCTTATCTATATCAGCGTAGTTGAATGCTTCTGCATAACCTCTGTTTGCTAATACTGTTGTGATCGCAGCTGTTAAAGTCGTCTTACCGTGGTCAACGTGACCAATTGTTCCAATGTTTACGTGTGGTTTACTTCTTTCGAATTTTTGCTTTGCCATTGTAAAATCCTCCTTTAATCTTTGTAATAAACTTTGCCTAGCGTTTTCTGTTTTTGGGGTTAATATATTGAGCACACTACAAAGATCAAAGCAATCTATAATTACGATAATCACAACTAGTGAGCGCTCAACTATATTGGAGCTCACGATCGGGATTGAACCGACGACCTCCGCCTTACCAAGGCGACGCTCTGCCTACTGAGCTACGTGAGCATTTCCTTGTTAAATTGGCTTATAGTTTAATATACCAATTATAAAGTTTACTATTGTTCAAAAAATTTGTCAATAAAAATTTGATGACTTATTTATCATTATATAGACATTTTTCAAGCTTTCTCTTAACCCTCTGCAGAGCATTATCTATAGACTTAGCTTGCCTATCTAAATCACAAGCTATTTCTTGATATGACTTGCCATCTAAATATGACTGTAGCACCTCCATTTCCAAATCTGAAAGTACCTTAGCCATTTCTCCCTCTATATGTTTTAATTGCTCTTTTCCAATTATTAATTCTTCCGGATCAGTTATCTTAAGTTCCGACAGAACATCTATAAGAGTTCTATCCGATTCTTCTTCATATATTGGCTTATTTAAAGATATATATGTGTTTAAAGGGATATGCTTCTGCCTAGTAGCAGTTTTAATAGCAGTTATTATTTGTCTTGTAATACAAAGCTCAGCAAAAGCTTTAAAGCTAGCTAGTCTATCTGGTTTAAAATCTCTTATAGCTTTATATAACCCTATCATCCCCTCTTGGTAAATATCTTCTCTATCCGCACCAATTAGAAAATATGATTTAGACTTAGCTTTAACAAAATTCTCATACTTCGATATTAAGTATTCTTGAGCTCTTGCATCACCAGTTTTAGCCTTATCAACTACCTCTTCATCTGTCTTATTTACAAACTCACTAAAATGTATATTCACTTTGCTACTATCCTCCACTACATCTCACCCCTTCAAGCCTATCTATAATAGCTGTAATATTCAACTCATTATTTACTACGTCTCATAGCTTCTAATTTATTAAACACTTCCTCATTAACATTATCTAATAAGTTATTCTTAGATAAATTTGAGTTTTTCAAAGTTTTCTTTTTTATTCTATTTTCAGTATCAAGTACTTCATTATAAAATTCAAGAGAAGATACTCTTACAGCTCCTCTTTGAAATATAGTTTGTTGTTCAAGCCAATCTGAAGTTACTACATAGACCTCAAATCTTCTTCCTATGTTATGAACTTCCCTTTCAATATAGGAATCTGCCGTTTCACCATCTTTAGTAAATACAATACTGATGTTTTTATTTATATCTTCTTTCTTTTCAATGCTTCTATTTACCTTATGGGCATCAAAAACTATTATTATTTTACACCCCTCATAAACTGAATAGTTGTGTAGGCTATCAATTAAACTTTGCCTAGCTCCATCAAAACTATAATCTTTTTGAATCTTTAAGTTAGGCCAGCTGTTTATAACATTATACCCATCAACAAATATTATTTTCAAAACATACCTCTTCTATAAAGCTATTTTGTTAGCCTTCCTTTTAATATTTCATACATCATTATACCACCTGCAACTGAAGCATTTAAAGAATTAATTCTTCCTACCATAGGAATTTTAACTAATTTGTCGCATTTCTTTAAAGTAAGCTTAGATATACCTCTACCTTCACTTCCAATTACTATTGCACAAGGACCACCAAAATCAACTTCATAACTATATTCAGTACCAGCTATATCTGCACCATATATCCAAAGACCTTCTTTTTTAAGCTCATCTATAGCTGCATTTATATTTGTAACTTTAGCTATTCTCATATGCTCTATAGCTCCAACTGAACATTTATATACAGTAGATGTTACCCCTACATTTCTTCTCTTTGGTATTATTATTCCATGAGCTCCACATAACTCTGCTGTTCTTATAATTGAACCTAAATTATGAGGATCTTCTATTTCATCTAAAACTATTATAAAAGGATCTTGATTTTTCTTTTTAGCATAATTTATCATATCTGCTACTTCATAATACTTATAAGCCGTAACCTGAGCTATTACTCCTTGATGATTATTACCAGCACTCATAAAGTCTAGTTTCTTTCTATCAACTTCCTTTATCACTAGTCCTTTTTCTTTTGCTATATTAATTATAGCTTTAATAGAACCTTCCATATTACCATTAGCAATATATAGTGCCTCTATAGTTCTATCACTTTTTAATACTTCCATAACAGCATTTCTTCCTACTATTATATCTTCTCTTTCTTCAACTTCAGGACTTTCAATTGCTTTATTTCTATTATTAGAAGATTTTCTTTCTTCTCTAAATCCATAGTTTTTAAATTTCCCTTGATTAGTAGAACCTTCAAGCATTTTTCTTTCAGCTCTAGCTCTCATTCTGCTTTCTCTATTTCCTTTTGTCACTTTTCTTCACTCCTTATAACATTTATTAACTTATGTTAACTTAACTTTTGTTGATTTTTCTAATATATAAAATAATCTCTCTTTATTTCCAATTAAATATAAATATCCAAGTAAGGCCTCAAAACCAGTAGCGTTTCTATAGTCTATCACATTTGCGTTTTTAGGAGTAGTGGCAGATTTAGTATTTCTTCCTCTTTTATAAATATACATTTCATCTTCTTCTAACTCTTCTTCTATATCCTTAATGATAGCAGATTGACTTTTTGCCTTAACATACTTAATAGCCTCAACATGCATCTTATGTGCAGACAGCTCAGTGTTCTCAGATAGAATATAACTTCTAATATATATTTCGAACACCGCATCACCAACTAAAGCTAATTGCAAAGGATTTAGCCTTCTAGCTTCATCACTACTAAATTCCCTACTTCTTAAATCCTCTAACATCCTAATCTCCTTTAAATAAAGGCTGCACTTTTGCAGCCTTTAAATTAATTTACTTTTTTCCATCTAACACCTTGTGGTGTATCTTCTAAAATAATATTTCTAGCCTTTAAGTCATCTCTTATCTTGTCAGCTAAAGCAAAATTTCTATCTTTTCTTGCTTGCTGTCTTTCTTCTATTAATCTTTCAATTTCTTCTTCTAAACTACCCTTAGTTGATTTTTGTAACATTCCTAAAGGCCCACCAAGTTCTCTTATTAATTCTAGAGCTTTTTCACATAGTTCTTTAGATGATTCTATATTGATGTTTGAATTAATATCTCTTATAAGATCAAAGATAGCTGTTATAGCATCTGCTGTATTAAAATCATCATCCATTTTATCAATATACTTTTGTCTATATACATCTAATGATTTTAAATACTCTTCTTCTTTTTCATCCATTTTATCCTTCTTAACTTCATCAATTAAATTTTCAAGATTTGCTACAGCATTATAAAGTCTTTCAACAGATGCTTTTGCTGAATCTAATAGCTCCCCACTGAAATTTAATTGTACTCTATAGTGAGCTGATAACATTAAAAATCTTATTACATCAGCATCATAATTTTTAAGAGCTTCTCTTGCAGTTAAGAAGTTATTTAATGATTTAGACATCTTTTCATTATTAACATTTAAATATGCTGAATGCATCCAGTAGTTAGCAAATGTTTTTCCTGTTAAAGCTTCACTTTGTGCTATTTCATTTTCATGATGAGGGAAAGCTAAATCCATTCCACCAGCATGTATATCTATAGTTTCACCTAGTAATTTCTTTGCCATACATGAACATTCAATATGCCAACCTGGTCTACCAAGTCCCCATGGACTTTCCCAAGCAGGTTCCCCTGGTTTTTGAGCCTTCCATAAAGCAAAGTCTATTGGATCTTCTTTTCTTTCATCAATATTAATTCTTGCTCCAGATTGAAGATCTTCTATGCTTTGTTTTATAAGTTTTCCATATCCATCAAACTTTTTAGTTCTAAAATAGACATCTCCAGCTACTTCATAAGCATAACCCTTTTCTATTAGCCCAGAAATAAAATCAATTATATCCTGAACAAACTCAGTTGCTCTAGGATTTGTAGATGCTCTTTTTATATTAAGTCCATCTGCATCTTTATAATATTCATCTATATACTTATCTCCAACGCAAGCTACTGTAGTCCCTTCTTCATTGGCTTTTTTTATCATTTTATCATCTATATCAGTAAAATTTTGAACAAAATTTACTTTGTAGCCTCTATACTCAAAATATCTTCTTATTGTATCGAAAACTATAAAAGTTCTTCCATTTCCAATATGAAAATAATTATATACAGTTGGTCCACATACATACATCTTAACTTCTCCAGGAGTAAGTGGTACAAACTCCTCTTTCTTTCTCGTTAAGCTATTATAAAGTATCATCGATTTACCTCCTATCTAATAGATAATTTATTTTTATTAAATTCTTCTTTTACTCTATTTACTACATCTTCAATTTTTATAGTTTCCATTTCAGCAGTTCTAAGCTTAAATTCAACTTCACCATCTGAAATCTTCTTACCTACAGTTACCCTCATTGGAATACCCATAAGTTCAGAATCCTTAAATTTAACTCCTGCTCTTTCATTTCTATCATCTAATACTACATCTATACCAATAGATTTTAATTGTTCATATATTTTACTCGCAACTTCCATTTGTGCTTCATCTTTTATATTAACAGGAATCACATTTATATGATATGGTGCAACTTCTAAAGGCCAAACTATTCCATTTTCATCATTATGTTGTTCTATTATAGAAGCTAATGTTCTAGTTACTCCTATACCGTAGCATCCCATAATAAATGGTTTTTCCTTACCATTTTCATCTATAAAAGTAGCTTTCATAGCTTCAGAATACTTAGTTCCAAGCTTAAATATATGACCTACTTCAGTTCCTCTAGAAATATTAACCTTAGCTCCACAAGAAGGACACTTTTCTCCTTCTGTTATATTTCTATAATCTCCTACTGTACCTTCAAAATCTCTACCATAGTTTACATTTTCAATATGATATCCAGTTTCATTAGCTCCAACTATGAAATTATACATATTTCTAACTTCTTCATCAACTAATAAAGTATCTACCTTTATATTGATTGGTCCAGCAAATCCTACTTGTGCATTAGTAGCTGCTAAAACTTCTTCAGCTGTAGCCATATTTAAATTAACTACTCCACCTAAAGCATTAGAAACTTTAATTTCATTAGCTTCTCTATCTCCTCTAACCATAACTGCAACAATTTTTCCATCTGCGTTATATATTAAAGTCTTGGCAAATTTCTTTTCAGTTGTATTAAAGAATTTAACTAACTCTTCAATAGTTCTGATATTTGGAGTTTCAGTTTTAACTAAATCTTTTAAGTCTTCTTTTTCTGAAACTTCTGGTGTAGAAGGAGCCTTTTCTATATTGGCTGCATAATCACACGCACTGCAGAATACTACATCATCTTCTCCTACTTCTGATTTAACCATAAATTCTGCTGAACCAGAACCTCCAATTGCTCCTGAATCTGCTTCAACTGGTTTTGCATCTATATCACATCTATTAAATATTTTAATATAAGCTTCTCTCATCTTATTATATGATAAATCTAATCCTGCTTGATCCTTATCAAAGCTATAAGCATCTTTCATTATAAATTCTCTAGATCTCATAACTCCAAATCTTGGTCTTCTTTCATCTCTGTATTTAGTTTGAATTTGATATAAATTAACTGGTAATTGCTTATATGACTTAATTTCATTTCTTGCTATATCAGTAAATACTTCTTCATGAGTAGGTCCCAGACAAAAATCTCTATTATTTCTATCTTTAAGCCTAAACATTTCTTCACCATATACATCCCATCTACCAGATTCTTGCCAAAGTTCTGCTGGTAATACTGCTGAAGCTAGAAATTCTTGTGCTCCTGCATCATTCATTTCTTCTCTAATTATATCTTCTACCTTTTTTAAAGCTTTTAATCCTAATGGCATATAGTTATATATTCCTGAAGCCATTTTTCTTATCATTCCAGCTCTTAACATAAGCTTATGGCTATCAATTTCAGCTTCTGCTGGAACTTCTCTTAATGTTGATATTAACATGTTAGACATTTTCATAATCTTTTCCTCCTATATCTATAGATGATATAGCGATATTATTTTATTAGAAAATAAAAAAATCCGCCCTAAATAATTAGGGCGAATATTAATCGCGGTACCACCTAAATTTGTACTCTAATAATTTTAACGATGTTAAACCGATAGTTTTTACCTATAACTCCAAAGCTGGTTCAAATCCTATTGAAAATCTTACAGCCGATGAATTTTCTCTCTGAAAAAGCGGATTTTACTATTCTTCTTCACTGATTTAAAACCTATTTAATTTTAACTTAATTAATTATATATTCTTGTAAATCTTATGTCAATATATTAGTCTACTACATTTATTAGCTTTTCAGCCAATATTAAGTCTTCTGGAGTAGTGACTTTAATATTTGTATATTCACCTTCATATAAATAAACGCCATAATTATAAGCTTCAACTACCATGGTATCATCTGTTACTATTAAATTATCACTTTTAAGTCTCTTATGACACTCTTTAATAATATTACTTTTAAAAACTTGAGGAGTTTGTATTGCAACTAATGTCTCCCTCTTAGGAGTTTCCTTAGAAAAATTCTCATCATCTTTAATTTTAATAGTATCTTTTGGTGTTACTCCAGGCGCTGCTGCCCCATAAAGGTCAGCATATTTTACACCTTCAATAATTATCCTTTTAGAAACAAATGGTCTTGCTCCATCATGTATTAAAACTATTCCTTCATCTTTTAATGCACTTAACCCATTAAACACAGAGTCTTGTCTCTCTTTTCCACCCTCAACTATTAAGTCAACTTTAAGTGAGTATTTTTCTAGAACTTCATTTCTGCAATATTCTATTTCTTCCTTAGGTAAAACTAAAATAATCTTATTAATTTCATCACAAGATAAAAACTGCTTTAATGTATAGTATAACAAGGGCTTTCCATTAATCTCTATATATTGTTTACTAATTTTAGCACCCATTCGTTTGCCTTTTCCACCGGCTAAAATTATAGCACTAACCATAAAAACACCTACTTAATCTTCTTTAGGTTTAGCAAATATCATTCTTCCTGCTGCTGTTTGTAGAACTGAAGTAACTATAACTACTATTTGTTCTCCCATGAATCTTCTTCCACCTTCAACAACTATCATAGTTCCATCATCTAAGTATCCAATACCTTGAGTTGCTTCCTTACCATCCTTAACTACTATAACCTTCATTTCTTCTCCTGGAAGAACTACTGGCTTAATAGAATTAGCAAGTTCATTTATATTCAAAACAGGAACTCCTTGGAATTCAGCTACTTTATTTAAGTTAAAGTCATTAGTAACAACTTTTCCCTTAAGTGTTTGAGCAAGTTTCAATAATTTACTATCCACTTCTTGGATTTCAGGAAAATCGCCTTCCCAAATTTGAGTCTCTATATCTAATTCCTTTTGAATCTTATTTAGTATATCTAGACCCCTTCTACCTCTATTTCTTTTTAAAGAATCAGCTGAATCAGAGATATGTCTTAATTCATCTAATACGAAATTAGGTATTACTAAAGGACCTTCTACGAAACCAGTTTGACATATATCAAAAATTCTTCCATCTATTATAACAGATGTGTCTAAAACCTTAGGATTACTCTTTGAATGGCCTTTAGTTTTCTTTTCTTTTTGACTACTTTTCTTTAAGTTTACAAGAACGTTTGCTATGTCATCCTTCTTTTCAATAAATATATTTGCAAATATAATTGCAAATATTAAATTTAAAAGCACAAATAATATAGGTCCAAGTCCATATAAATCTATACTATTAAGGGGTAATCCTATCAATGACGTAAGAATCAGAGAACTTAGTGCCCCCACTCCACCATAAATAAGTTCAGTAGCTGTAAATCTTTGAATACTTTTTTCTATATATTCAATAGTCTTAAGCATAGAGTCATATATACGTGGCGATATAATATAAAATATAATTCCTAAAATAATAGTTATAAAGATACGAAAAGATATAATTCCAATTGCTTTAGATAAAAAATTACTTGAACTTAAAGCTTTAATATTAAGTAGTACTCCACTTAATATATATCCACTTATTAATCCAATTGCAGTAAATATAACTCTTATAATCTTTTTTAACATATTTTCACCTCCTTAAAATAATACTTGTTTTTAATCCACTTAATTATACCATATAAAGGTATTCACTAAAATGCCGAATTATTAATTTCTTATTAATTTAAAATACCCCCTATAAAAAAGAAAATAATTCATTTATTATAATTTTATCATCTACTACACCCATGACTGCAAATTATTCTTCCCAAACAGTGATAATCTTGTAAGGAGTTGAGCTATAAATGAAGGATATAATATTTGATAATTTTCAAAATGATGTTAATGAATCTCTTCTACGCCATAGAAGTATTTTAGATATAATGACTAAGTTAACAGAGTCAAATTCAAGGGTTAATCGTGCCCTAGCAAAGGCCGTAACTGATTGTGGTTGCATAAGTATATATGCAAAAAAACAAGATATTCCTTCTAAGATTGGTGAATTAATAAATAATAAAAATCATAGAGAAAATTCACAAAAAAGTAATGATGAAGTTAATATTGACTTAGATAATGAAAACTCCATTAATGAAAGCTTAAGTCAACAATTAAATCATCAGTTAACTCACCAAATAGAAGGAAATCTATGCAATAACTGTCGTGAAATTATAGAAAATGAAATAGGTAATAATATATTTTATCTTACTTCTTTATGTAATAGTTTAGACTTGAATTTATACGATATATTGTTAAAAGAAGAAAATAAAATTAATATATTAGGTAAATATACTTTTAGGTAAAGTCAAAGCAGGTTAACCCCTGCTTTTCTATTATTATCTACTTTTTTTAGTTTTATACATAATTTTACTAAATTTCGCTCTTTAGATAAATCTGCTCCTTTATTCTCTTCAAACCACTTCTTATGGCTTTAGCTCTAGCTTCACCAATCCCATCAACCCTATCTAAATCTTCAGTATCTGCCTTAATGACATATTTCAATTGTTCAAAATGCTTAACCAAATTTTCAATAACAGATGTCGGTATTCTTGGAACCTTGAATAATATTCTAAATCCTTTTGGAGAAATTAATGTATCTGTTAGAGGTTCTCCTGGATATCCAAGTAATTTAGCTATTAAATCTAAATCAACTAACTCTTCAGATGTAAGCTTTTGAATATCATTATATATTTCATTATAGTCTTTATCACCTTTGCAATAATCTCTAATTAATAATATTCCATCTCTTTCTATATATCTAATAAGTTCACTAAGCTGCATTGAGATAAGTCTACCTTCATTACCAAGCTCTACTATGTACCTCTTAATTTCTTCTACTATTCTCATAACCATCTCTGTTCTTTGTATAGCTGTAACTACATCAAATATAGTAGTCAAGTCTTGAAACTCTAGTAAATTTAAATTATTAATTACTCTATCTAAAACATTAACATACTTTTCTAAAGTCTGAATAGCTTGATTTGCTCTTGCTAAAATAATACTACTCTCTTGAAGTACATACTTTAAATCACCTTTATATATAGTAATTATATTTCTTCTTTGGGAAATAGCTATTATTATATTCCCCGTTTGCTTAGCTACCCTATTAGCAGTTCTATGCCTAGTACCAGTTTCATATGTAGTAAGTGTATGATCTGGCACCAATTGAGTATTCGCATATATTATTCTTTTTAAATCGCTACTTAATACAATAGCTCCATCCATTTTAGCTAGTTCATATACATAGGCTGGAGAATAATCAGAATTGATATTAAATCCGCCATCAACTATCTTCATTACTTCTTCATTATCACCTATTACTATTAATCCACCAGTTTTAGCCCTTAAAATATTTTCTAAACCTTCTCTTAACGCTGTCCCTGGACTCATAAGCTTTAATATACTTTTTATTTCTTCATCAAACTTTATCCTCATACACTCACCCAATCTACTAGAATATCTTATTAATTGCTTCTCTTAAATTGCTAACTCCTATTACATTAATTACATCACTCTTTGCCTTATCCTTATTTCTTTCAGGTATAATTGCATGTTTAAATCCCATTTTTTCTGCTTCTTTAATAAGCCTTTCACAAGCATTTACAGGTCTTATTTCACCTGTTAATCCAACTTCTCCTATTATAACAGTTCTTTCTAGCTTAATACTAACATTTTTTACGCTAGATAATAATGCTAAGGCTAAACCTAAATCTCCAGTAGTTCCATCTAAGGTAAGACCTCCAACTACATTGACATAAACATCATATTTATAAAAAGGAACCCTTAACTTCTTTTCTAAAACTGCAAGTATAAGTCTTAATCTTTGATTATCTATACCAACAGCAGTCCTACTTGCTAGATGGGTATTACTCTCACTAGCTAATGCTTGCATTTCAACTAATATAGGTCTAGTTCCTTCCATTATCCCTATAACCGCTGAACCTTCTTGATTAAAACTAGTGTCTTCTAAGAATATTCTCGAAGGATCATATATTTCTCTTAACCCTTCTTCAGCCATCTCGAAAACACCAATTTCACTAGTAGTACCAAAACGATTCTTCATAGTTCTTAGGACTCTAAAATCTTCTGTTCTTTCACCTTCAAAGTATAAAACAGTATCAACCATATGCTCAAGAACCCTAGGTCCTGCTAATTCTCCTTGCTTAGTTACATGAGCCACTATAAATAAAGGAATATTTTGATTCTTACCTATTCTCATTATCGTATTAGAACACTCTTTAACTTGTGATACACTTCCTGGTGCCGAAGTAATAGTTTCCTTATACACAGTTTGTATAGAATCTATAATAACAAATACAGGCTTCAATTCATTAATATATGCTTCTACTAAATCTAAGTTAGTCTCAGAAATTATATATAGGTCATTTGCATTAACTCCTAACCTATCTCCCCTAATTTTAATTTGTTCCTCTGACTCTTCACCAGATACATATAAAACCTTACCATATTTCTTAGAAATTGCATCTGCTGTTTGTAGTAATAATGTAGATTTACCTATTCCAGGATCACCAGATATTAAAGTTAATGAGCCTCTAACAAGCCCACCACCTAATACTCTATTAAGTTCTTTAAGTCCTGTATCATATCTTTCTTTTTCACCAGACTTAATTTCCCTTATACTTTTCGGCATATTATCTAAAACTTTAATAGTATTAACTTTTGAATTACTAACCTTTGTGCTTTCTTTAACTTCTTCAACTAAAGTATTCCATCTATTACAATCTGGACATTTTCCTAACCATTTAGGAGACTCATATCCACATTCTTGACAAACAAATATGGATTTAATCTTTGCCATAGCTTAACCACCAATCTTTTTATTTTATGAATATCATCTCTATTAAATTACTATAAAAATATAATATAACAAACATATAACTTTATCAGTATATAATATTATATCCTAGTTGTTATTCTTTTACATAAATTTTCGAATCTATACACCTTAATTATTTTACACGAAAAGTAAGAGAGTGTCTAACTTACATCACAATATAGAAACTAGCCATACTTTTATCTTCTCTATGAAACTTGCAAAGTCTCCAACATACACGTAAAGATGGACACCCTTCATATTGTCTAGTGGTTCATACTACCAATCCCACAACTAACTTATACTGTCAAGTCGTTGCCCATACCGAGAATATAAAAAAAAATAAGAGGATGTATAAATTACACCCTCTTATATCTAAAATATTTATTCTATAGTAACTTGGCAGCTGCTTCATCTACTATAACAACTACATCTCTATGCATTTGTAACATTGAAGCTGGCATATTAGTGCTAATCTTTCCATTAACCATAGCTTTTACTGCTTCAGCTTTTCCTTCGCCACTTGCAATAACTATAATCTTTTTAGATTTCATTATTCCGCCAAGTCCCATTGTTAAAGCTGTCTTTGGAACTTCGTCGATTGAATTGAAGAATCTCGCATTAGCTTTTATAGTATCTTCAGTTAATCCAGTTAAGTGAGTACCTGCTACTAATTCTTGATCTGGTTCATTGAATGCTATGTGTCCATTATTCCCAATTCCTAGTAATTGAACATCAGTACCACCTAAATCTGCTATTTTAGCATCATAGTTCTTGCATTCCTCTTCTACATTTTCAGCTAAACCATTTGGTACATATGTGTTCTTCTTATCAATATTTATGTGATTGAATAAATTATCATTCATGAAATATCTATAGCTTTGAGTATGTTCTCCACTTAATCCTATATATTCATCAAGGTTAACAGTTGTAATAGTTGAGAAATCTATTTCTCCCTCTTTATTCATTCTGATTAATTCGTTGTACATACCTATTGGTGATCCACCTGTAGCTAATCCTAATATAGCTTTTGGATTGTTCTTTATAGTTTCTGCCATTTCATTAGCTGCAACTTTACTTAATTCTTCATAATTTTTAGTTATTATTATTTTCATCTTAATTTCCCCTCTCTTCTTGATATATTTACATCTAAAGTAAATTTATCAGATCTATATATAGCTTCTTCTAAAAATATCATCTTATTGCTAAGATCATAAGTTTTACTTATTATTTTTAACATAGGTACTTCTTTATCTACATTAAAAGTCTTTTTTAATTCATCATTCATAATAACTGCTGCTATTGAGGATTGAGAATAGTCTACTTTATATCCAAATTCCTCTAATATTGTAAATAAAGAGCCTTGCAACATCTCTTTATCAATATACCCACAATAATCTACTGGTATATATACCTTCTCTAAAGCTACACATTCATCATCAACTATACGCTTTCTAGTAATTACATATAATTCTTCTAAAGAAAAAATATCTGATAAATCCTCTGGTGTCTGTATTTTAGAAAAATCTATAATTTCTGATCTTAGCTTTCCACCCATTTGTCTTACTATTTCAGTAAAACTCATCATATCCTTTTGCTTAAAGGTTTGCTCACATACAAATGTACCCTTTCCTTTAATTCTAAGTAATATACCTTCTTGTACCAGTTCTCCAATTGCTTGTCTTATGGTCATTCTGCTAACACCATATACTTCACAAAGCTCTCTTTCACTAGCTATACATTCACCAGGCTTCCATATTCCTTCAGAAATCTTAGTTATCAAGTCATTCTTCAGCTGATAATATATTGGAATTGGACTGTTTTTATCTATCATTAGGTAATCCTCCTATAATTATTATATTAAAAGTAGTTATAGATGTCTAGACCAGTTGAAAATTTTCTACTATTTTATTCTGTATTATAAACTTAAAAATTGCAAATAATAATCCTATATCTAACAAAGGAGATGATATTATGGTTAGCAAAGATTATTACTCAAATATACCATCAAAAAATATATTAAAAGATGATAAAAAAGATAATTTATCTGAAAGAATTAACGATACCAATATTAATTCTTTAGATAATATGGTTCTTAACTCAAATTTAGAAAATCAAGGCTTAATTAAATAACTAGCCAAACTATTTTATAAAGATATGATATCACATTCTTATTTTTTATAAAATATGATATTTATGTTGAATTAAGTAGTAAAATAGTGTAAACTTTATATTAAGTAATATTAATTATCTATTGATAATTTTGAAGGAGGATTTAGCAATGGTTAAAGTATATAGTACAAACTCTTGCCCATGGTGCGTTAAAGCTAAAAATTATTTAAAATCAGTTAATATAGAATTTGAAGAATTCAACGTACAAGAGGATATGGAAGCTAGAGATGAAATGATAAATAAATCAAAACAAATGGGAGTTCCTGTTTTAGATATAAATGGAACAGTAATCGTTGGATTTGATAAAAATGCTATAGATAGCGCATTAAACATCTAGTATAAATTAAAAATTGCCTCAGTTAAATATAAATCTTATTTTTAACATTTAGGCATAAGTATTAAGGAGTAGCTAATTTAGCTACTCCTTTTTATATAATATGAAATTCTCGCTTCCTTTTCTTTCCCCCTGCACTTATATGAATCTAATATATTTATAATTTCATCCTATACTATTAATAAAAAATAAGAAACCTAGTATCTTTACTAGGTTTCTTATTTAAACTCTATCTAATTACTATCTATTTAAATTAATTACTGTAGCTTTAGGTCTAGACATAGCTTCTATAGAATATCTGATACCTTGAGTACCTATTCCTGATGCCTTAACTCCTAAGAATGGGAAGTGGTCTGGTCCTCTTTCAGTCTTATTATTAACTTGAACTGTACCAACTTCTAATCTATCAGCAACGTAGAATGCTTCATTAATATTTTCAGTAAATACTGAAGATTGTAATCCATATTCAGACTTATTAGCAATTTCAATTGCTTCATCCTTATCTTTTACTCTGATTAATGGAAGTACTGGTCCGAATGGTTCTTCCCAAGCTAATCTCATATCAGTAGTTACATTATCAAATAAAGTTGGGTAGATTAGATTTTCTTCTCTATTTCCACCTAATATTAATTTAGCTCCCTTAGCCTTTGCATCTTCAATTAGTTCCCATACAAAGTCAGCTGACTTCATATCAATTAGAGGAACTACATCTGCTCCATCTACTGGGTTACCAACCTTTAATGCTTCAACCTTAACCTTAACTTTTTCAAGTAGCTTGTCTGCAACTTTATCTACAACTAATATTCTCTTAACAGCTGTACATCTTTGACCAGAGTATGAATACGCACCTGCTACAATATTTGAAGCAGCTACATCTAAATCTGCATCCTCTAATACTATTGCAGCATCCTTACCACCAAGTTCCATTAATAATGGTACCATACTAGTAATGCTAGAAATTCTTGAACCTATTTCTGTACTTCCAGTAAAGTTTATAAAATCTACATCTGGATGCTTAACTATATAATCACCGATTACGCTACCTCTACCAGTTATAGTATTTAATACTCCTGCTGGAACTCCTGCTTGCTCAAATATCTTTGCTAAGTATAAACCACAAAGACTTCCTTGAGTTGCTGGCTTTAATACTACAGAGTTACCTGCAATTAAAGCTGGTGCTATCTTTGATGCTGCAAGATTTACAGGATAGTTAAATGGTGAAATAGCTAAAACTACTCCTAATGGTTCTCTAGTAACTACAGATATTTTATTTTTCTTAAATCCTGGGAAGCTATCTCCTGGAATACTTTCCCCTGATAAATTCTTTGCTGTATCTGCTGTAAATCTAATATAATCTGCTGATCTTAATATTTCTGATTCGCATGATTTTTTATCTTTTCCGATTTCTCTCATCATTATACTAGACATTTCATCAGCCTTTTCAATTAATAGATCTGCTGCCTTATATAATATTTCCGCTCTTTTGTTTACTGCCACATTTCTCCAAGATTTTTGTGCCTCATCTGCACTCTTCATTGCAAAATCTACTTCTTCTCTTGTCATTGCAGGAACTTTTCCTACTAAACAATTTCCTATTGGAGAGTATATTTCTATAAATTGATCACTTTTACTTGATGTCCACTCACCGTTTACTAAATTTTTAAACGTTAATTCTTTTCCTTTTATACAACTAAACATCCCATTCACCTACTTACTTTTCGCTAATTCTATTTTATTTTTATCAAAGCCAACGATAATTTCACCTTCTATATCAATAACAGGTACAGTTCTTTGTCCTGATACCTTAAATACTTCTTCTCTATCTTCATGTTTATCTGCTACGTTTATTTCTTGGTATTCCCAACCCTTCATATCAAAGAATCTCTTTGCCTTAACACATGATGGGCACCAAGATGTTGAATAAATTTTAATCATACTATCTCTCCTTACTATATTTATTATTGTTATTTATAAAAAGCATATTACTTTTTGTTTTTCTTTCTTTCAACTATAACTTTCTCTGCTTGCAGAGCTGCAATAGTTCCGTCTGCTACCGCTGTAGTAATTTGTCTAAACTCTTTTTCTCTAACGTCTCCAGCTGCAAAAATACCCTTAACATTAGTTCTCATGCTTTCATCTGTTTTTATATATTTCCCATTTGTTAATTCAATTTGTTCCTTAAAATGTTCTGTCTTTGGTTCTGTTCCTATAAATCCAAATATTGCATCCATAGACATTTCTTCTACTGTTCCATCTATAGTATTTTTAATAATAGCCTTTTCCATGAAGTTATTACCTTCAACATTAACTAAGTCTTTATTGAATAATACTTCTATTTTAGGATGGTTCATTACTTCTTCTATTGTTGCTTTTTCACCCTTAAAGTAGTCATATCTTCTTATCATATAAACCTTAGTTGCAAACTTAGTTAAGAATAAAGCTTCTTCTAAAGCAGAGTTTCCTCCACCTACTACACCAATTATTTTTCCATCGTACATTGCTCCATCACATACTGCACAATAGTGTATTCCTTTGCCTGAGAATTCTTGTTCATTTGGAATAGGTAATTTTTTAGGAGTAGCTCCTGTTGAAATAATCACAGTATCTGTTTTATATATATAATTATTAGTTTCGACTATTTTTACATCTCCACTAAAGTCAACTCTTTCTACCATATCAAATTCATCTATTTCTGCACCAAGTTCTTCTGCTTGTTGTTGCATTAAATCAGCTAACTCTGTACCTGATACTTTTTTAAAGCCAGGATAATTTTCAATTGTATAGCTATTTCTAACTTGGCCGCCTAGAATTTGATCTTCTAATAAAAGCATATTAAGCTTTGCTCTTGATGCATATATTGCTGCAGTTAGTCCAGCTGGACCACCACCTATTATTATAAGTTCTTTTTCTTTTATTTCCTTACTCATCTTTATCCTCCTACCCCCTAGGGGTATATTATTTATTTTTATTATATACTTCTATTTTTTAAAATGCAACTACTTTTAGATAATAATTTATATTATTACCATATTTTTCACAATTAACATATATATTCACATTTCCATTATAACTTACATATAATAGTTGTTTAAAATAACAATTATATTTTATCATTTATAAAAAAATCATGCACATTACTTTGACATATGCATGATTTATAAGATATTATTTGCTATTTTAATTTTTTTATTCTTATTAAAAACTATGATTTTTTAGGATATATGCTTAAAACAAAGCTCTTTACCATCACAATATACCTCTAAATTATCTCCACCTTTAATACATCCTTTTAACATTTCTTCACTAATCTTATCTTCTAACTCTTTAGTTATAATTCTCTTTAAAGGCCTAGCTCCATAGTTAATATCTACTCCCTTATTAATTAGGAACTTCTTACTTTCATCATTTAAACTTATACTTATTCTTCTATCTTTAAGCTTATTAATAGTTCCATTAAGCAATATATTAATTATTTTTAAGATATCATTATCTACTAACTTCTTAAATACTATTACTTCATCAACTCTATTTATAAACTCAGGCTTAAAACTCCTCTTCACTTCTTCTAATATACTATTTTTCATATTTTCATATTCACTTTTATCCAAGGACTCATCATTTAAGAATCCCATAGTATTCTTTTTCTTTATGTTATGGGCACCTAAGTTTGAAGTCATAATAATAATAGTATTTTTAAAGTTAACACCTCTGCCTTTACTATCTGTTAATTTTCCATCTTCCATTACTTGTAGTAATATATTAAAAACATCCGGATGAGCTTTTTCTATTTCATCTAATAGAATAACTGAATATGGATTTCTTCTAACAGCCTCTGTTAATTGCCCTCCTTCTTCATATCCAACATACCCAGGGGGGGCACCAATTAACCTTGCTACAGAATGCTTCTCCATATATTCTGACATATCAATTCTAATTAAATTCTTTCTATCTCCAAATAATGTTTCAGCTAATGTGTTAGATAACTCTGTCTTACCAACACCTGTAGGTCCACAAAATATAAATGTACCAATAGGTCTATTAGGGTCCTTAAGTCCAACCCTTGCTCTTCTAATAGCTTTAGATACTGCAATAACAGCTTCTTTTTGTCCAACTACTCTTTCTTCTAAAGTTTCTTCTAGTTTAAGTAGTTTATCTGATTCTAATTCTGTGATTTTCTCTAAAGGTATCTTAGACCAAACTGATACTACTTTGGCTACTTCTTCTCTATTAACTATATTACTAAAATCACTATTATTTATTTCTATTTCTATAGAACTTAACTTATCTTTTAAAATTACTTCTTTATCCCTTAAAAGAGAAGCTTCTTCAAAGCTTTTTCCCTTTATAGCTATTTCTTTTTCACTAGATAACTTTTCAATATCCTCCTTAAGTCTACTAATTTCTGGAGGAGTAGTTAAGTTTTCTATTCTTATCTTAGCTGATGCCTCATCTATTAAGTCAATAGCTTTATCTGGCATAAATCTATCTGTAATATATCTATCTGATAATTCCACTGCTGCTTCTAAAGCCTCATCTTCTATTTTCACCATATGATGTAGCTCATATTTTTCTCTTAACCCCTTAAGTATTTTATATGTTTCTTCTCTAGAAGGCTCTTCTATCATAACTGGCTGAAACCTTCTTTCAAGAGCTGAATCCTTCTCTATATATTTTCTATACTCATCTATTGTTGTAGCTCCAATACACTTAATTTCTCCTCTTGCTAAAGCAGGTTTTAGTATATTAGAAGCATCTATTGCTCCCTCAGCCCCACCAGCTCCAACTATAGTATGAAGTTCATCTATAAATATTATTATATCTTTAGCATTTATTATTTCTTCCATAACCTTCTTTAATCTATCTTCAAATTCACCTCTATATTTAGCTCCAGCTACCATTGAAGTTAGATCTATAGAAATAATTGATTTATCTCTCAATATTTCAGGAACGTTTCCATCTGCTATCATTTGGGCTAATCCCTCAACTACTGCTGTTTTACCTACACCAGGTTCTCCTATTAAACAAGGATTATTCTTACCTCTTCTACAAAGAATCTCAAGCATTCTTCTATTTTCATTTTCCCTGCCTATTACTGGATCAAGCTTGCCTTCCTTAGCTAATAAAGTTAAGTTTCTTCCATATTGATTTAACATAGGAGTCTTAACATTAACACTTTTATTTTTTTCGGCATATCTATTTTCATTTAAGTCACTTTTATTAAGATGTCTTACTAATTCATTTCTCACATGCTTAATATCTATCTTAAAGTTTGATATTATAGAAAATGCGACTCCTTCTACATCATCAAGTAAAGCTAGTAAGATGTGTTCTGGGTTAATAAAACTATGATTATACATCATTGCTTTAGCAAAACTATCATCAAATACTCTTTTTGTTCTTGGATTAATAAGCATTTCACCTATAGAGATTTCTAAGTCTCCATATCCAAGGTATTCTTCTACAAACTTCCTAGCTTTATCTATAGTAATTCCATTAATATATAAGACCCTATTCGCAAAGCCACCTTCTTTCAATATACCTAAAAGAACATGTTCTGTTCCTATATATCCATGCTTAAAAAATTGCGATTCCTTTTGTGCTTCAACAAGCATTAATTGAGCCCTTTCTGTAAATTTCCCAAAAACCATACATACCTCCATACCCTATTGCTAATTATACTTACAGATAAACTCTAGATATATAACATACTCTATGATAATATTACGGTTAAAATTCCTTTAAGCATATCTGACCTTAATTTATTTTTATCTTCAACAGAAGTTAAAGTCCTATCATTTAAAGTAATTTTAATAATTTCGTATTCACTATTAGTTATAGTCTTAGTATCCTTTAAATGATCTAAAATAGATAAAGCATTACCATAAGTTATACTTTCACCTATAGAACTCAATATTAAGGATAGTCTCTCATCTTTATCATCGTATGTTATTTTTCTAATAACTATACAACCTCCCCCACCTCTTTTACTCTCAATTATATATCCCTTTTCATAAGTGAACCTTGTAGTTAATACATAATTTATTTGAGAGGGTGCACAGGAAAATTTATCTGCTAATTCATTTCTTTGAATTAAGACTTGTCTTTCTCTTTCTTCATTCAACATATCATTTATAAAATTTTCTATTGTATCTGAAATTCTTGCCATATCTTCACCTTCTTAAACTTATTTTTAAAATTGACCTTCTTTGACTTTAATTATAGCTTATTAATTTTAATATGTCCATTTTCCTATTTTATTTTACTAATAAGGAATTATACATAAGCTTTTGTCTAAACTATATAAGAGGTGATAGATATGGAAATAACATGGATTGGTAATACTAGTTTTTTAATTAAAAATTGTCTTGGAAAAAAGATTCTTTTAGATCCAATTCAATTATATCCCTATATACAAAAATATGATTTAAATCCAGATATAATTACATTTAGTCATACTCATAACGAAGAAATTATAAATGATTATATTAGTTCTAATTATAAAATAATTAATTCTATATCTAAGTTTGAAAACTCTTTTATTAAAATTCAAGGTTTCCTAAGCTATAGAGATAATTTTCATGGTTTTAAAAGAGGGGAAAATATAATATACCTTTTAGAAATTGATGGATTCAGATTAGCTCATCTAGGGTCTCTCGGACATATATTAAATGATGATCTAGTAAAAGAATTATCAGATTTAGACTTTCTTTTTATACCTATAGGAGGACATTTTTTATTAGATGGATATTCTGCTGCAAAGGTTGCATTAACTTTAAGACCTAAATATGTTATTCCAATGAGTTTTAAAAGTTCCTCAAATTATTTCTATTTAAATGGTCCTTTAAGCTTCTTATCATCCATAAAAGATGCTGTAGCCTATAATTCTACTTCAATTTATACTAATGAACTTTCTTTTCATAACAAACCTTCTGTAATTTTCCTTGAAGAAACAATAAAGAACCGCTAAGTAAGCGGTTCTTTATATAAATTATGCTTGTACTGGAGCTCCTACTGGACAAACATTTGCACAGTTTCCACAATCTATGCAAGTATCCTCATCAATAACGAATTGAGTATCTCCTTGACTTATAGCATTAACTGGACATTCTGCAGCACATGCACCACAGTTTATACAGCTATCTTCAATCATAAATGCCATAATTAGCACCTCCTAATAATATGAATTTATTTCAAATCTATTTTATCACATGGGTAAAAAATTTTAAAGTCTTCTGAAGAATTAATTTGTACAAGCCTAATTAATACTGTAACCTAATTCTTCAACGTCAGCAATAATCTTATCTATAGTTACTGATTTATCATCGTAAACTATATTAACTTCTTTTTTACTTAAGCTGACTTCACAAGCTATAACACCTTCATTGCTTCCTACAACTTCTCTAAGGCTTATAACATCATCATTTGTATTAAGATTTGAAATCTTTAATACTGTTTTCATTTAATACCCTCCTTAATTATCTTTTATTAAATCTTTAATTAACTTTTTATCTTCAGGTGATTCAATTTCTAATTTAATATCTGATTCATCTACAGAATCTTCATATCCACCTTCAACTAGTTCGATATCATCTATTTTAAATTCTTCTATGATTTCTTCGTCGCCTCTTCTATATCTAACCTTGACATTTTCCTTCACAGTATTATTACCAATAACTTCAGCATTAGTTTCTCCAATATTAACAATGGAGCCTACTTTAGGTAATCTCTTTCTAATATCTTCATATGTGCTTTGCTCATAATTTAAGCAACACATTAATCTACCACAGATACCTGATATCTTAGTTGGATTTAGTGAAAGATTTTGCTCTTTTGCCATCTTAATAGATACAGATGCAAAATCTCCAAGGAAGGTTGAGCAACATAAAGGTCTTCCACAAGGTCCTAATCCTCCAAGCATCTTAGCTTCATCTCTTACTCCTATTTGTCTTAATTCTATTCTAGTTTTAAATATAGTCGCAAGATCCTTAACTAATTCTCTAAAATCGACCCTACCATCTGCTGTAAAGTAAAATATAACTTTATTATTATCAAAAGTATATTCTACATCTATAAGCTTCATATTTAATTTATGCTCTTCTATTTTCTTTAAACAAATATCTAAAGCATCTTTTTCTTTTACTTTATTGGAATTATGTTTCTCTACATCTTCTTCTGTTGCAACTCTAATTACACTTTTTAGTGGAGCTACTATATCAGTTTCAGGAATCTCCTTAATTCCAATAACGCATTCTCCGAATTCTATACCTCTTGCTGTTTCTACAACAACAAACTTACCTTTATTAATATTCAGGCCATTTGGGTCAAAATAATATATTTTACCAGCCTTTTTGAATCTAACGCCTATTACTTTTATCATTATTAAACCTCCATAAAACCTATAAGCATAACTCTAATAGTTAATTGAAAATTAGAATTGCTCAATAATGCCTTCCTAGCATCTCCTATTTTATCAATAATATTGCTAAGCCTCTTATAGGACATTTCAACTGCTAATTTTTTTAAATTTTCTATTTTATCCCCGTTTATTATTCCACTACCATCACTAACTTCTTTATAAATTATAATATCTCTTATAAAGGAGGCTAAAATGCTTAATAATTCGTCCTTTTTATCTTTAAAACTTACTATTTTAGATTCAAAATCTAAAAGTTCTTTTAAATTATTTTTAGTTAATATAAATAATAAATCAATTACAGTATTTCTTAAATCCTTTAATGATGCATCCTTTAAAAAGGCTTCTGCTTTTCCTGGAATTCCTTCACTATATGCAATTGCAGCATTAATTTCATCTTCACTAAATTCATTATTATTAATTCTATTTAAATAAAGTCTTACTTCTTCTTTGCTTAAAGGAGTTAATTTATATATTTGACACCTAGACTTAATAGTATCTAATATAAGCTCTAAGCTTTCACATAATAAAATTATATAAACTCCCTTTGGTGGCTCTTCTATAGTCTTTAAAAGAGCATTTTGCGCTTGCACGGTTAATTTATTTCCATCATAAATTATTATTACTTTCTTATCACCTTCATAGGGTTTCTTATATACTTCTTCTACAATCTCTCTTACATCGTCTACCCCAAAAGAAGATTTCTTAGTCTTATATTTTATAATGTCAATATAATCTTTCTCCTCTAATTTACCTAATATATTAACAGCTAATTTATTAGCTAAATTACTTTTGCCAATACCATTTTCACCAACAATAATATGAGCATGGGAAATCTCACCTAATTCTACTCTTTTTATAAAGCTATCTGTTATATTTTTATGTCCTATGAAACTTCCCATCTTTTCCTCCAGTTATATCTTAATGAATTGATCCACATCTATTACAAAAATTGTTGCTCCCCCAACCTCTATTTCAATCGGATATGACATATACATATCTACATTTCCTGTTATAGGAGTTGGAGTAGTAATGATTTGCTTTCTAGTCTTACAAACATCTTCTACAACATCTATAACTTTTTGTACCTTATCAGCTTCTACACCTATAATTAAAGTTGTATTACCTGACTTTAAGAACCCTCCAGTAGTTGCAAGTTTAGTTACTCTAAATCCAGCTTCTGTTATAGCATCAACTAGATCCATAGCATCATCATCTTGTACCATAGCTATTACTAACTTCATATAAACCCCTCCCTCATAAATAATCTCCTCAATAATATTTTATCACAAAAGTCTTGCAATTTAATTAAAAATTTACTTAATGATAAAATTTATTTGATAAAATTTGTAATTATGGATTTAACTGAGTCAAAAACTTCATTTAATGGCTTTTCTGCATCAATTACTTCAAATTTATCCTTATTCTTTTCAACTAAAGTATAGTACCCCTCTCTAACCTTATGATGAAAATTAACTTTTTCTAAATCTAATCTATTAACTTCTCTATTGTCATTGCTATTAATTCTCTCTAATCCAACTTCTGGAGAAACATCAAAGAAAATATTTAAGTCAGGCATATAATCTCCAACTGCAAATTTATTAATTTGATATACTTCATCTACCCCTATATTTCTAGCATAACCTTGATATGCTAGTGATGAAAAAATAAATCTATCGCATAACACAATTCTTCCCTTATCTAATTCTGGTATAACCTTTTCTACTAAATGTTGCCTTCTTGCAGCCGCATATAATAAAGCTTCTGTCTTAGGATCCATAGATGTATTCTTAGTATCTAAAATCACTTCTCTTATGTCCTCAGATATTTTTATACCACCTGGTTCTCTTGTTTTTATACAATCAATACCATTTTCAATTAAATAATTATATACCATTTCTAAAACAGTACTCTTTCCTGAACCGTCTCCACCTTCAAATACAATAAATTTACCTTTGTTCATTTCTACTACCTCATGTTATTATTTTAAAATTGCTTATAATCCACTTTTTTATTCTCTCTTTATAGTATTCATATTTTTTGTCAGTTACTTTTAAGCTAACTGTTTCATTGTTACATTCATGGCATAATAAGCATCCATCATTAATTATATCATCAACTAATTCTTTACTACAAACTATACATGTATTTTTATCTATATCTTTTATTTTTAAATTGATTTTTTTCTTTTTGAAACTCATTTTAACCTCCATTTTTTATTTTAATTCTCGCCTAAGTGAAATTTTTTTATACTCATAAAAAATTAAAGGCTATGCTTACAATTACAAGATTTTACTTAAATAATAATTATGGCTTCCATTTTATAAAACTATAAAAATATAAATTATTAATTGAACTATATTTAATAAATAATTATCTCTATTTAAGGGAAAGTTAAAGATATGATAATTTGGGAGGAATAATTTTATGAAACAAGAAATGATTAGTTATATTGAAAAACATAAAGAAGATTTAATTAATTTAAATAAATTTTTATATGAAAATCCTGAGAAAAGTTATGAAGAACATAGGGCTTATAAATATATTACTGATTTATTAGAAAAGCATAATTTTGAGGTTAGTAAGGACTTCTTAGAATTAAAGACTTCCTTTTATGCTACGAAAGGGACCTCACATCCGAAGATATGCTTCTTATGTGAATATGATGCAATTGAAAATGAAGGGCATATTACAGGTCATAATTTACTTACTTCTACCTCTGTGGCTGCAGCATTAGCTCTTGGAGCTATTGTTGAGAAGACTGGAGGAACAGTAACTATTATTGGGTGTCCTGGTGAGTATTTAGGAGGAACCAAGTCTATAATGGTTAAACAAGATGTCTTTAAGGACATTGACATTGCCATGCTTGCTCATCCTGATGTTGTAACTTGCGAAAGTGGTACATCATCTGCCATAATTCCATTAAGTTTAAAATTTATAGGTAATAAAGGACTCAGCTTTTTAAACAAAAAAAGTTATACTTCCTTAGATGGTATTTTATTAACTCTAAATATATTAAATATAGTTGAAAAAGGATTCCCCGATGATGTTGAAGTAACCTCAATATTATCAAATGGAGGCTCTACCCCTTTATTATTACCTCTTGAAGCAGAAGCTAAGTTTTATATTAGGGCTAAAGAAATGGATGTAGCAAGAGTTGTAGAAGAAAAGATAAGAGAAATTGGAATATATGTATCTAAGCTTATAAGAATCCAAAGTATTTTCTCTTTATATGAGCCTGAGAATGAAGAATTAAATACAAATAGATCTCTAAATAGATTATTTAGTCATAACTTAAAGGAAACTGGAATTATTAATATTGGTGCTCCAAGAGATATAAATTCCGGGTTAAGTCTTGGAATTGTTAGTAAGTCTATTCCAAGTATTCAACCTTTCTATTCAATAATAGAAGATAGTAACACTAAATATGGAACAAGAGATTTTGCTAAAGCAACTGTAAGTGAACATGGATTTAATGAAGCAATAAAAGCAGCTTTAGCCTTAGCTTTTACTGGATATGATATTATTTCTAATGAAAATTTACTGTCAGAAGTTAAGAATGAATTTTATAAAAAATAGGCTCTATTATAGAGCCTATTTTTTTAAGTCACATTTTAATCCACCACATTTGATTATTTTACTAACAAACTTTTCACTTGGCTGAAATTTTATTTTTTGAATTCCATCTCCATTTTTACAAATACAATAATATGATTTTACTCCAACTCTATTACAAAGGTATCTTTTAGTTCTCAGAGTATATAAGTATTTTCTTGGAATTGAAGATTTATCACCTATATAAAGAACATCAGACATCCTTATACTTTCTAAATTCCTTTCTTCTTTGCTGTTAATTGAATTAATTATTATCTTATCTGCTATAACAGCATATTTATATGAAACAAAGCAACTTCTTATTTCCTTAGCTATCAATATTAAAGTAATTATTACAAGTATTACATTAAAAACATTCCCCATCACATGCTCTTTAAATTTAGACCTTTCAATAGCTTCTGCTAAATATAGCACCACTGTTAAGGTAAGTAAAATAGTAGTAATAACAGGCACTCTTTTTTTAGCAACAACTTCTCTATGCATCATTTTAACATTTTCCCCCATCATGATATCACTAAATTCTAATAAACAATATTGAGATTATACTAAGTATTTAGATATTTAGCCATATTTGTTTTTTGATGATTATAACACTATTTTTAGTGTTAACTTACATTATCTTAAATTAAATAGTGCATGTACACTATTACTATAGATATCTTCATTTATCTCATAAATAAAAAAAAATAAAATAATGTATAAGTTTACTTCTTTATATTCTTAAATTAATTGTTGATTATTAAAAAATAAAATCCTATAAATATGTTACAAATGTAAGTTTAAATAGTATAATTAATTCTGAAGTCTATTTATGGAGGTTTAAAAATGATTCAAATATATAAAAGTATTAGTGAAAGCAATCCTTCACTAAAAGCATTAGACAACTTAGAACCTGGATGCTGGATAAATATAGTGGCTCCATCTGATGAAGAGTTAATCTTGATATCTAAAAAAACCGGTGTACCACTACCATTTTTAAAGGCACCATTAGATGATGAAGAAACCTCTCGTATAGATACTGAAGATAATTGCTTATTGGTTATAGTAGATATACCATTTACTGAGATGGAAGATAATTCATTAACTTATGATACATATCCACTTGCTATAATCCATACTGAGAAGCAATTAATAACTGTATGTTTAAAAAATAGTAGAATCCTTACAGACTTTATTAATGGGAAAGTTAAATCTTTTTATTCATTTAAAAAATCTAGATTTATTCTACAAATTTTAAGTAAAATTTCTAGTGCATATTTAGTATATTTAAGACAAATAGATAAGAAAAGCTTAATGATAGAAAAGAGACTACATAAATCAATGAAAAATAGGGAATTGATTCAGCTACATTCATTAGAAAAGTCATTAGTTTACTTTTCTACTTCCCTTAAAGCAAATGAAATAACCTTAGAAAAAATGCTAAAGCTTGAGATAATGCAAATATATGAAGAAGATCAAGACGTCTTAGAGGATGTCATTATAGAAAATAAACAAGCAATAGAAATGACAGAAATATATAGTAATATACTAGCAAGTACTATGGACTTTTTTGCCTCTGTAATTTCTAATAATTTAAATATAGTGATGAAAGTTCTTGCTTCAGTTACAATATTAATGGCTATTCCTACAGTTATAGGTGGTATTTTTGGTATGAACTTTATTAGAATGCCATTGATAACTAATGAATATGGATTTGAAATAACTATGTTTATAACTCTATTATTAACTTTTGGAGCAGCTTATCTACTTTATAAAAAAGATATGTTTTCATAATGAATATAATAAAAAAATATAATTTACATAACTCATCATTTATAATGGTGAGTTTTTTATTAAAAAAATCCTTCCTAGTATAAAGACAGTGAATCTATAATATATTAGTACAAATATTAAAAAGTGGGTGCATTTCTCTTTGTCTAAAAATAAATTAAAAAATATTTCTTATAATTCTACCATAGGTATAATATCTCCTGCTTCCCCTGAAAGCAGTGAATTTATAGATGAAAAGATAAGCTTATTCTCTAAATTTGGATTTAAAATAAAGAAAGGTAAATACTTATATGATAATACTGGATATCTAGCAGGAGATGATAAAAATAGAGCTAATGACTTAAATTCTATGTTTGCTGACAATAATATAGATGCTATTATATCTTTTAGAGGTGGGTATGGATCTATCAGAATGATGCCTTACTTAGATTTAAAGACAATAAAAAAAAATCCAAAAGTTTTATTTGGATATAGTGACATAACATTATTATTAAATTATATTAGTAGAAAATGTAACTTTCCAACTTTTCATGGTCCTATGATTAACTCTAATTTTGATGATATAACTACCAGAGAATATTTTCTTAAAGTTCTATTATCTAATGAAGAAAAATTATCTTATGATTTAAATGATGTATGTCATGATGATTTTATAATTAAAAATAATAAGGATTTTTTCGGGAAAATTGTAGGTGGTAATCTTTCAATAATTTGCTCTGCTATTGGAACTCCTTATGAAGTTAAATTAGAAAACAATATTGTTCTTATAGAAGATGTGAATGAAAATCCTTATGTTGTGGATAGAATGCTTTCTCAACTTCTATCCTGTGGAAAACTTCAAAGATCTTCAGCAATTATAGTAGGTAGCTTTACTAATTGTATTGGTTCAAAATCTAGTCCACTAATTAATGAAGTCATTACCGAAAGATTATCTTCATTAAAGCAACCAATTATATATGGATTTAAATTGGGACATGATTATCCTAATATATCTATTCCTATAGGCAGTATTTTTAAATACTCCTCTAACAATAAAATATTATTAGAAAAATAAAAAATCCTACAAGAAATCTTGTAGGATTTTTTTGGAGGCGCCACCCGGATTTGAACCGGGGAATAAAGGTTTTGCAGACCTCTGCCTTACCACTTGGCTATAGCGCCATACCTGGTGGCTCGACCAGGAATCGAACCAGGGACACGAGGATTTTCAGTCCTCTGCTCTACCGACTGAGCTATCGAGCCACATTACCTGGCAACGTTCTACTCTCCCACACAGTCGCCCGTGCAGTACCATCGACGCTGTAGAGCTTAACTTTCCTGTTCGGAATGGAAAGGAGTGTTTCCT
>NZ_JAWGSV010000013.1:0-27659 GCF_032552055.1 Clostridium sp.
ATATTATCTTCTAATAAAGCAACATTCGTATAATATGGAGCTAATTCATTAGCTAATTTAGGATCATCTGTAGTAAAGTCACCAGTTTCTTTATTTATTAACACATAAAATATTTCATCTTCATAGTAATAGTTTTCTTTTAGATATTGGTTTTCATATTCTATAGCACTTATATCTTCTAAATTATTGCTGTTAGTATATATATATTCTGATATGTCTCTACTTTCATAATAAATCATTGACTCTATATATTTATTCTTATTAAAAAGAGCATCAAAAGTACCAGCACCAATTTTAGCTGCACTATCATTAAAGGCATTATAATATCCTGTGCCTAAAGTAACTATTAGTATTATTAAAGTTAATATTTCTACTCCCCATATACCCGTTACATAGTTTTTAATTTTCTCTTTCAATTTTATATCCAACTCCCCACACTACTTTTATATATTCAGGGTCCTTTGTATTAATTTCAATTTTTTCTCTTATTCTTCTTATATGAACTGTTACTGTATTTTCACTTCTATAAAATGGTTCTTCCCATACTTTTTCATATATTTCTTTAATAGAAAAAACTTTTCCTAAATTAGATGCAAGTAACTGAAGTATCTTAAATTCAGTTGCAGTTGCCTTAATTTCTTCTCCTCTTAAGGTTATAGTTTTTTCCTTATTATTTATAACAAGATCCTTTACCTCAATTATATCAGGACTTTCATTTTCTAATTCTAATGGCTTTTGATATCTTCTAAGTTGTGATTTAACTCTCGCCACTAATTCTAAGTGATTAAATGGTTTTGCTATGTAATCATCAGCTCCAACATTAAGCCCTAATATCTTATCACTATCTTCACCCTTAGCTGATAGCATTATTATAGGTAAATTTCTTTTTTCTCTTATTTTTAAACATGTTTTTATACCATCCATTCTAGGCATCATTATATCTAATACTATTAAATGTATTTTTTCTTTATCTAATATTTCTAAAGCTTCAATTCCATCTTGAGCCTTAAATACTTTCATCCCTTCTCCTCTTAAATATATGTCTATAGCATCTCTGATTTCTTTTTCATCATCTACTACTAAAACGTTGAACATATAAAAACACCCCTTTAATTATATTATCTTATAATTATAATAGCTTATATTGCTGATTTTTACTAAGTGTAAAAATTACATTTTTATTAAAATACTAAGTTAGTAAAGTTTTCGTTAACATATCGTTAGGTTTGGTATATAATCTTGAGTGTACGTTCTACTAATTTTTAAGGAGTTTAAAATGTTTCAAAAAGTTGCAATCAATAAACACATGGTATTAGATTTTATTTTTATTTTTATAGGATGTATAATTGCTTCTCTTGGAGTTAATTTATTCCTAGTTAATGCACAATTACTTAGTGGAGGCGCTACAGGTATAGCACTTATTCTACAATACATGTTTAGTGTACCTTCTGGTATAACTGTATTTATAATTAACATTCCTTTATTCTTTGTTAGTTATAAGATGCTAAATAAAAAATTCACTTTATATTCTGCTGTTGGTATGATATCACTTTCTCTTTCCTTAATAGTTACTGAACCACTTTCAAAACTAGTAAGAGTAGATGATGTTTTGCTTTATTGTATCTATGGTGGTGTTTTATGTGGATTAGGTTATGGATTAGTATTCTCTAGAAATGGTTCCACTGGTGGTACTGATATTATCACAATGGTTCTTAGAAAGAAATACTCTAATCTAGACATAGGTAGCCTTAGCTTTTCTTTAAACTGCGTTATAGTATTTATCGGAGCTTTAATCTTTGGACTACCAAAAGCCTTATATACATTAATCTCCATGTTTGTTCAAAGCATTGTAGTAGATAAGGTTATTAATGGATTTTATAGCAAGAAGCTTTTATTAATACTAACAGATAAAGAACAAGATATTATTGAATATGTTATTAAAGATATGAATAGAGGTGTCACGTCTTTAATTTCTGAGGGTGAATACACCCATGAACTTAGAAAGATGCTTTACATAGCTGTTACCTCATCCCAACTGGTAAGATTGAAAAAGAAGATTTTAAGAATAGATCCTAGGGCCTTTATAACTATAATAGATGTTTCTGAAGTAAACGGCAAAGGCTTCCATAAGATTTAAATATAAACAAAAACAATAGATATATTGTGCTCAGTTCTCCGTCGCAAGCTCCAAGTCGACTTTCGCATCAATATATCTATAGTTTTTTATTATTAATTTAAATCGCTCACTTTCCTCCTACTAAAGGAAGAAATTCAGACAAGCTTAATTTCAACATCATTTTCAAATCTATATATTAACTATATTTTTTCTTCAAGCTGAATTTCAATATTGCTTTTGACTTTTTATAGCCTTTCTCAACTTACTATCTCATAATATTAAAGAAACCCAAGCTATTAGCTTGAGTTTCATCCTTATTTGTTAACTGTTAATCGTTAATTATTAATTGATCTAAGATATTCTTCTTGTCCTACTTTGTATAGGTTAGTTCCTTCTGAATCTATTATTACTGTTAAGGGCATATCTTTTACTTCCATTTTTCTAATTGCTTCTGCCCCTAGGTCTTCGTATGCTATTATTTCTGATGCTACTATAGACTTTGATATTAAAGCTGCTGCTCCTCCTATTGCTCCTAAGTAAACTGCTTTATTTTTTATTATAGAATTTATAACTGCTTCATTTCTGGCACCTTTTCCTATCATCGCTTTAAGTCCCAAGTCTAATAGCTGTGGTGAATAGTCATCCATTCTATAGCTAGTTGTAGGTCCTGCTGATCCTATAACTTGTCCTTCTTTTGCGGGAGTAGGACCAACATAATATATAACTGCATCTCTGACATCTATAGGTAACTCTTTTCCTACCTCTAATAATTCTATTAATCTTTTATGAGCAGCATCTCTTGCTGAATAAAGAGTTCCAGATAGTAGTATGCTGTCACCAGCTTTTAAATCCTTAATTTTATCATAAGTTAATGGTGTAGATAATTTTATTTCCATACTCATATCCCCCTATATTATCTCTTCTTTATGTCTAGTTGCATGACAGCTAATATTGACAGCTACAGGCAATCCAGCTATATGGGTTGGATATGTCTCTATATTTAGACCTATTGCAGTAGTTTTCCCTCCAAATCCCTGAGGCCCTATTCCTAATCTATTAAACTCTAAAAGTAATTCTTCTTCTAAATCAGCATAAAACTTATTTTCATTTTTACTATCAATAGGTCTTATTAAAGCTTTCTTAGATAAATACGCTGCTTTTTCAAAAGTTCCTCCTATACCTACTCCCACTATCATTGGTGGACATGGATTTGGACCTGCATCCTTAACAACCTTAACAATAAAATCCTTTACTCCTTTAAGGCCATCTGAAGGTTTTAACATCTTTATTTGACTCATATTTTCAGATCCAAATCCCTTAGGTACCACCGTAATCTTTAATCTATCTCCTGGTACTATTTCATAATGTATTATTGCAGGTGTATTATCTTTCGTATTTATTCTATCTATAGGATCTTTTACTACTGACTTTCTTAAATACCCCTTATCATATCCTCTTCTTACACCTTCATTGATGGCGTCTTCAAGATTTCCACCAACAATATGTACATCTTGACCTACCTCTAAAAATACACAAGTCATTCCTGTATCTTGACATATTGGCATACTTTCATTTTGTGAAATTTCTGCATTTATAATTATTTTATCAAGAATATCTCCTGCTAGTGTCCACGTTTCCTCTTCCTTTGCCTTATTTAAAGCATCAAACACATCTTTAGATAAATTATAGTTTGATTCTATGCATAGCTTTTCTACAACTTCCTCAATTTTTTCAATATGAACTTCTCTCATTAGCCTACCCCTTTTATAAAAATACTGTTTAATCAATTGAACTATATTGATATTCTAACATAATTTTCTATAACTGTAAGGCAATTTAAAAAGTAGTTTCACTTATTCTTTAACTGATTTTTCATCATAAAATAATACTTAATTCATTAGTTACTTTTCATTTCCTCAAAATACTTATTTATTCCCCAGGAAATTCCCTTAACTATTGAATTTTGATGTTCTTCTGTTTGTAGTCTTTTTTCTTCATCAGGATTAGATAAAAATCCACATTCAAGTAATATTGAAGCTCCTTCATATTTATCTCTTAAAATTAAATAGGCATCTCCAGCGGGCTTGGAAACTCTCTTATTGCCATCATTAGCACTTTCCTTTATTCCTTGTTGAACATTATCTGCAAGCTTTTTACTTACTTCATTTGAACTATGCCATACTTGTGCTCCATAACATTTAGCCTCTGGAAACATATTTTGATGTATTGATATAAAAACATCACATTTAGTCTCAACCTTCATATCTCTTCTTTTCTTTAAATCTTCTCTTTTCTTTTCTCTAATAGTTTTTCCATTATTACCTAGGTCTTCATCAGATTCTCTAGTTAAAAAAACTATATACCCTTGCTCTTCTAAATTTTCTTTAAGTCTTAAACTTATTTGAAGATTTATATCTTTTTCTATAGTTCCAGCCTTTGACTTAGCTCCTCCATCAAATCCCCCATGCCCTGGATCAATTAGTATTATTTTTTTATTCTCATCAGCTTTTACGCTAATTGGTGTAATAAAGATTGATATTATTAACATTAATAAGCAAACAAAATTAAATTTCTTCATAATTCTCCTCCATTTTTAAATTTATAAACTTATTATGTCCATTTTTATTTTACTTAATAATAAAAAATCAAAATGTAAAATTAAAATTCTCTTTCATTAATTTTATATAAAATGCTTATTAGTTTTTTATTTTTAATTAATAAAAGAGCTACCTAAAAGGTAGCTCTTTACTAACTATTCTCTATAACACTTTCAGATATATTCATTGCATGATCCCCAACTCTTTCTAGATTACTTAATAAATCTAGATATATAGCACCTGCATATGCATTACAAGTTCCATCATATAATCTCTTAATATGAAGTTCTCTATATTTCTTTTGCATTCTATCTAATTCAGATTCAATTTCGTTTACGCTCTTTGCCTTATTTACATCTTTAGTTGCATAACTATCTATTGCTACTGATAATGATTCTAAAGCCTTGTCATAAACTTTATGTATCTGCTCTATAGCATGCTCGCTATAACCTAACTTCTTATTAATTTTTTGTTGAGTTAGATCAGCAATATTTTCAGCGTGATCCCCAATTCTCTCTATATCGTTAATAACATGGAATGTTGCTGCTACTATACTTAATTCTTTATCAGATAATTCACATTTTGAAAGCTTAACTAAGTATGTAGTAATAGCTTCATTTAATGTATTTATTACAGTTTCATTTTCATATACTTTTTGAATTAATTTTTCATCATTATTTTCAAATGCCTCTAAAGATAATGCTAAACCTTTTTTCGCTTTTTTAGCCATTCTTAAGGTCTCTTTAGCCACTTGACCTGCTGCTATTACAGGAGTTTCAAGTAATCTATCATCTATGTATTTAGGACCTGGTCTATCCTCTTCCTCATCCTCTGGAATAATTCTATTAACTATCTTAATTAAGAATCCTGTTAATGGAAGCATAATTACTGTATTCACAACATTAAATACTGTATGTGAATTTGCTATTTGCCTACTTACATCACCTGGACTTATAGTAGATACTACATCACCTAATAATCCACTTACTAAAACTGGAATGAATATTAATGTACCACCTAAATTAAATATTAAATGTAAAAATGCAGCTTTATGTGCAGTTTTACTAGTTCCTACTGTTGCAAGCATAGCTGTAACACATGTACCTATATTACACCCAAATACTATTGGAAGCGCTTGTGTTATATCTATAGCTCCTGCTGTTGCTAAAGCTACTAATATACCTGTTGTTGCTGATGAACTTTGAAGTACTGCTGTAATAAGTGCTCCAGCTAGTATTCCAAGATACCACTTATCACCTACAGTTGCTAAAATTTCATTGAATATAGGTGAAGCTGTTAATGGTTTCATAGCTGCGCTCATTTGTCCCATTCCAACAAATAAAATACCAAAGCCTAATATAATACTTCCAATATCTTTTCTCTTTTTCTTTTTTGCAAACATTACTACAAATGCTCCAACAAAAACGAATAAAGGTGCTATTTGATCTAGCTTAAATGCTACTAGCTGAGCTGTTATTGTAGTACCTATATTAGCTCCCATAATAATTCCTGCAGCTTGTGCTAAATTCATAAGTCCTGCGTTAACAAAACCTACTACCATTACAGTTGTCGCACTACTACTTTGAATAACTGCTGTAACTATAGCTCCTACTATAACTGCTATAACTGGATTTCTAGTTACTTTTTCTAAGATAGATTTAAGTCCATCCCCTGCAGCATTTTCTAGACCATCCCCCATGATCTTCATTCCATAGATAAATAGCCCTAAGCCACCAAGTAACTTTATAATAACCATCAATGATTCCAAAGTTATTCTCCTTTTCAACATTATTTTTACAAACTAAGTTTACATTATTTTTTAACATTTGTTAAGCAATTAAACATATTTTTAACATGATTTTAATATAAAATTGTATAGTTTTACAATTTTGATTATTAATTTAATATATTAGCTTTCTTTTTATAAGAATTTTTTATTTCTATTATTTTAATATTACAAAATACCATATTTCTATCCCTGTAAATTTTAACAAAAAATATATCATTTAACTTCTTTTCAGAGTAACAAAAAAATCCCACAACCATAATGATTGTGGGACTTGTAAAGTTCCAAATATTATCTCTTTGAGAATTGAGGAGCTCTTCTTGCTTTCTTAAGACCGTATTTCTTTCTTTCTTTCATTCTTGGGTCTCTAGTTACGAATCCAGCCTTCTTTAATTCTGGCTTTAAGTTTTCGTCAGCTTTGATTAAAGCTCTAGTGATTCCGTGTCTTATTGCTCCAGCTTGACCTGTGAATCCACCACCGTGAACGTTAACTAAAACGTCGAATCTTTCCTTAGTTCCAGTTAAAACTAATGGTTGATTAACGATCATTCTTAAAGTTTCTAATCCGAAATAATTTTCGATATCTCTTTTATTTACAACTACTTTACCATTTCCAGGTACAAGTCTAACTCTTGCTATTGATTTTTTTCTTCTTCCAGTTCCCATGTATTGAACTTTTGCCATTTTTCTTCCTCCTCCCGAGCATGTATTAGTACTTTAATTCAAGTACTTCTGGTTGTTGAGCATCGTGTCCGTGCTCAGTACCTCTGTATACTTTTAATTTTTTAAGCATTTTTCTTCCTAAAACACCTGTTGGAAGCATTCTTCTTACTGCTTCTTCGAAAGCGAATTCAGGCTTCTTAGCTAATACTTCTCTGTATGGAGTTTCCTTTAATCCACCTGGATATAAGCTGTGCTTTCTCATTAATTTTTGGTCTAACTTCTTACCAGTTAAAACCACCTTTTCAGCATTGATTACGATAACGAAATCTCCGCAGTCAACATTTGGTGTAAATGTTGGCTTATTTTTTCCTCTTAAAATTGAAGCAACTTGGCTAGCAACTCTTCCTAGTGGCTTACCAGCAGCATCAACAACATACCATTTTCTTTCAACTTCTTGCGCCTTAGCGATGTATGATTTCATGTTTTTCCCTCCCTGAACTTACATTTGTGCTTTACTTCTTAAGTACTGCTTTTATGTCAAGACCCGGGGCTAGTGGATCTTATATACATAAATTATTCTAACAAACATTAATAATTATAATACACGCATACGGGTGTGTCAATGTTTTTATTTCATTATTTTTATAGTTTTTTTATTTTTTTAATAGTAAACTTTTTCTAGTATTAATCCATTAGCAGGAACACAGATTCCAGCTTTTTTTCTATCTTTACTATCAATTATTTCTTTGATTTCACAAGGTTTTACCTTATTATTCCCAACCATAATTAGTGTACCTACTATTATTCTTACCATATTGTATAGAAAACCATCACCTGTAACATAAATTTTTATTATATCCTCATTCTTCTCTATATGTAAATCTGTAATAGTTCTTACAGTAGTTTTAACTGAGCCTCCACTACTTTTAAAGGCATTGAAGTCGTGAGTACCAATAAAATACTTACAAGCTTCTTCCATAGCGTCTGTATTCAACTTTTTCTTTACATGATAATAATAATTTCTATATATAGCTGAAGGTATATCCCTATTTATAATTGAATAAGAATATGTTTTACCTTTAGCACTATATCTTGAATGAAAATCATCAGATACCTCTTCTGATTTTAATATTACTATATCTTCTGGAAGCCTATAGTTTAATGCCTCCCTAAACTTATTAGAAGGAATTGTACTTTCAGTTTTAAAGTTAGCTATAAAACCTTTTGCATGAACTCCAGAATCTGTTCTAGAGCTTCCTGTTACTTCTACATCTTCTTTTATAAGTTCTTCTATTGCCCTTTCAAGAGTACCTTGTATAGTTTCTCCTATCTTTTGTTTTTGCCAACCTTGATAGTTAGTACCATCATACTCTAAAGTAAGTTTTATATTTTTCATATTTGTTTCACCTTTAAGTAGTTTATAATACAAATCTTACTACTATGCTTCCTATAAATAAAACTGAGAATAAAGCAAAAGCTATTGCATCTTTATTTGTAAATTTTAGCTCCTTCATTCTAGTTCTACCTGCTCCGCCTCTATATGCTCTTGATTCCATAGCCATAGCTAATTCATCTGCTCTTCTAAATGAGCTTATAAATAGTGGTACTAGTAATGGGATTAAACTCTTAGCTTTTTGTATTAATCCGCCACTTTCAAAATCTGCTCCTCTTGCCTTTTGTGCCATCATTATTTTATCTGTTTCATCCATTAATGTAGGAATAAATCTTAATGCTATTGTCATCATCATTGCAAGCTCATGAGCCATTTCTTTTCCTATTGGTCTAAGTAATCTCTCTATTCCATCTGTTAACTCTATTGGAGAAGTCGTTAAGGTTAATACTGATGTTCCCATAATTAAAAATATTAATCTTAAAGCCATAAACCCAGCTGTTTTTAATCCTTCTGTATAAACTTTTATAAATCCAATCTCAAATAATAAAGTATCAGCTGTTCCTTTAATCATAAAAATATTCAATACCGCTGTAAATATTATAAGGAAAAATACAGGCTTAAGACCTTTATATAGATATCTTGGTGGTAATTTTGCCACATAAACTGTTAGAGCTAAAAAAGCAACTATTAATAAATATCCCACGAATTTATTTACTATAAATAAAGATACAATAAATAGGATAGATAATAGTATTTTTGTCCTAGGATCTAACTTATGGACAAAGGTTTCTCCTGGTATATATTGACCTATAGTTATGTCTTTTATCATTTTCTATCCCCCTAGTTATTAGTTTCCTTTAAGATTCTTAATAATTCTTCCTTGCCCTTACTAATAGTGTATACTTCATCTGAAACATTAAAACCTTTTTCTCTTAATGCTCTCATAAGGTAAGTTACTTGTGGTACAGCAAGGCCTATACTTTCTAAAGTATCAACTTCTTTAAATACTTCGGCAGGTGTACCTTCTAATTGAACTTTACCTTTGTTCATTACTATTATTCTCTCAGCTAGTTTACCTACATCTTCCATACTATGACTTACAAGAACTATAGTCATCTTGTAATTATCATGAAGAGTTTTTATTTGAGCTAAAATATCATCTCTACCTTTAGGATCTAACCCTGCTGTAGGTTCATCTAGGATAAGTACCTTTGGTTCCATAGCTACTACCCCTGCTATAGCCACTCTTCTCTTTTGTCCACCACTTAAATCAAAAGGTGATTTATGTCTATATGTTTCGTAATCTAAACCAACCATCTCCATAGATCTTTTAACTCTTCTTGTTATTTCGTCTTGATCTAGACCTAGATTTCTTGGACCATATTCTATATCCTTTTCTATAGTTTCTTCAAATAATTGATATTCAGGATATTGAAATACTAAACCTACTTTTTTTCTTATATCTGTAAGCTTTACTCCATTCTTAGTTATATCTACTCCATCTACTATAATTCTTCCAGAGCTTGGCTTTAAAAGGCCATTCATATGTTGAATTAATGTTGATTTTCCTGAGCCTGTATGTCCTATAAGAGCAACAAACTCCCCTTCTTTTATCTCAATATTTACATCATCTAAAGCCACTTTTTCAAAAGGTGACTTAGGCATATAAACATGTACTAAATTCTCTATCTTAATTGACATAACGCATCCACCATCTCATCTACATTTAATATATTTGTATCTATATTTACACCACTATTTTTTAATTCATAGCATAATTCAGTCACTTGAGGAACATCTAAACCTATTTCCTTCATTTCTTTCACATTAGAAAATACTTCTCTTGGCTTACCTTCTAATATTACTTTTCCTCCATCCATTACTATTACCCTATCAGCTTGTGCTGCTTCATCCATATAATGTGTTATAAGAACAATAGTTATACCATACTTCTCATTAATTTCTTTTATATTCTTTAAAACTTCTCTTCTTCCTGATGGGTCAAGCATTGCAGTAGGTTCATCAAATATTATGCACTTTGGCTTCATTGCTAATATTCCTGCAATAGCTATCCTTTGCTTCTGTCCACCTGAAAGTAAATGTGGCGCATGTCTTCTATATTCATACATTCCTACTTTTTTTAAACTTTCATCCACTCTTTTTCTTATTTCTTCTGGTTCTACCCCAAGATTTTCAGGCCCAAATGCTACATCTTCTTCAACGATAGTTGCTACTAATTGGTTATCTGGATTCTGAAAAACCATGCCAGCTCTTGATCTTATTTCCCATAAATTTTTCTGATCTTTAGTATCTAATCCATCTACAATTACAGTTCCATCAGAGGGTATTAAAAGAGCATTCATATGCTTAGCAATCGTTGATTTTCCTGATCCATTATGACCTAATACTACTAAGAATTCTCCCTTTTCAACTTCAAAGCTTACACCATTTACGGCATATTTTTCTTCTTCTCCCTCAACTGCTCTATATTTAAAAGATACATTCTCACACTTCACCATTGCTTCTTTCATAATATAGCCCTCCTTCTCTTATTAAGCATTATATAAAAACTTAAATAGTGTATATACATTAACATAAGAATATTATAATACACATTTCATTAATTACAATTAGTTTACATTAATTTTTTAAGCTCTTATATTATATTTAATTTTCTATATGCAAAAATGGGGACTAAGTTTTATACTTAATCCCCCTTTTATATTATACTAATTCAAGTATAACAACTTCTGCTCCGTCCCCTCTTCTTGGGCCTTTTTTGTACATTCTAGTGTATCCACCGTTTCTTTCAGCGTACTTTGGAGCAACATTGTCAAATAGGTTTTGAACTACTTCTTCTTCATGAACAAATGCTAAAACTTGTCTTCTAGCGTGAAGGTCACCTCTTTTTGCTAAAGTGATCATCTTTTCAGCTAATTTTCTAGTTTCCTTAGCTCTTGTTTCAGTTGTTTCAATCTTACCATGCTTTAAAAAGCTTGTAACAAGGCTTCTTAGCATAGCTCTTCTTTGGTCAGTAGGACGACCTAATTTACGATAACCTGCCATATGGATTTACCTCCTTACTCATCGTTTAGTCTTAATCCTAAGCCTAATTCCTTAAGCTTTCTTTCGACTTCCTCTAAAGATTTCTTTCCTAGATTTCTTACCTTCATCATGTCATCCATAGACTTTCCAGCAAGTTCTTGAACTGTATTGATTCCAGCTCTCTTTAAACAGTTATATGATCTAACTGATAAATCTAGCTCTTCTACAGTCATCTCTAGTACTTTTTCTTTCTTATCTTCTTCTTTTTCTATCATAATTTCTACATCATTAGTACTATCACCTAATGACATAAATAACTTAAAGTGTTCTATAAGTATTTTTGATGATAAGCTAATAGCTTCATCAATTTTAATAGTTCCATTAGTCCAGATTTCTAATGTTAACTTATCGTAGTCAGTAATTTGACCAACTCTTGTATTTTCAACAGTAAAGTTAACTCTCTTAACAGGAGTATATATTGAGTCTACAGCAATAGCTGATAATGGAAGATCTTCACTCTTATTTTTATTTTGAGTAACATATCCTCTTCCTCTATTAACTGTTATCTCCATGTATAACTTACCATTATCATCTAATGTAGCTATATGAAGATCTTTACTTACAACTTCAACGTCTCCGTCAGTTTTAATATCTGCACCTGTAACTACTCCTGGTCCTTGAGCATCTATATATATTGTCTTTGGACCTTCACCATTCATTATTAATGCTAAAGCTTTTATGTTTAAGATTATTTCTGTAACATCTTCTTTAACACCTTGTACAGTAGAAAATTCGTGTAGTACTCCATCAATTTTTACTGATGTTGGAGCTGCACCAGGAAGTGATGATAAAAGTATTCTTCTTAGAGCATTTCCAAGTGTAATACCATATCCTCTTTCTAATGGTTCAACTACATATTTACCATAAGTACCATTTTCATTTGCTTCTATACATTCAATTATTGGCTTTTCTATTTCTAACATGCACAAACCCTCCTTATATTATAAATGGCAACATTATTCTGAGGGCAACTGCTTATATATTTGTATTGTAAGATAAATCTTAACAATACAAATACTAAACTATTACTTGCTGTATAACTCAACGATAAGAGTTTCGTTAACTGGTACGTCAATGTCTTCTCTTGTTGGTTCAGCTATAACTTTTCCTGAATAATTTTCAACATTTGCTTCTAACCACTTTGGTAATGTCTTTGGATTTTCTATAAATGTCTTGAATTTTTCAGTTCCTCTGCTCTTTTCTGCAACTAATATTTCATCGTTAACAGAAACTTTGTATGAAGCGATATCTACTTTCTTACCATTTACTAAGAAATGTCCATGGTTAACTAATTGTCTAGCTTCAGCTCTTGAAGCACCATATCCTAGTCTATAAACAACGTTATCTAATCTCATTTCTAGTAACTTAAGTAAGTTTTCACCTGTAATACCCTTCATATGATCAGCCTTTTCATAGTAACTTCTGAATTGGCCTTCTAATACTCCGTATATTCTTCTAGCTTTTTGCTTTTCTCTTAATTGTACGCCATAGTTAGATAATTTTTTCTTAGCTGCTCCATGTTGTCCTGGTGCATAACTTCTTCTAACAAAAGCACATTTATCTGTGAAACATCTATCCCCTTTAAGGAATAATTTCATACCTTCTCTTCTACATAATCTACATGTAGCTCCAGTATATCTTGCCATTAATTACACCTCCTATATGAATACTAGACTCTTCTTCTCTTTGGTGGTCTACATCCGTTATGTGGGATTGGAGTAACATCTTTAATTAGAGTTACTTCTAATCCTGCTGCTTGTAAAGATCTGATTGCTGCTTCTCTTCCAGCACCAGGTCCCTTTACGTATACTTCTATACTTTTTAATCCATGTTCCATAGCTGCTTTAGCTGCAGTTTCTGCTGCCATTTGAGCTGCGAATGGAGTACTTTTTCTTGATCCTCTAAAGCCTAGAGCTCCTGCACTTGACCATGATAAAGCATTACCTGCCGCATCAGTCAAAGTAACTATTGAGTTATTGAAAGTTGATTTGATGTGTGCAGCACCATGCTCAATATTCTTTCTTTCTTTTCTTCTTCTAGTCTTTTTAACCTTTTGAGCCATCGAATTCCCTCCTCACTACTTCTTCTTATTTGCGATAGTTTTCTTTGGACCTTTTCTAGTTCTAGCATTAGTCTTAGTCTTTTGTCCTCTAACTGGAAGACCTTTTCTATGTCTGATACCTCTGTAACATCCAATTTCAACTAATCTCTTAATATTTAAAGCAACTTCTCTTCTTAAGTCACCTTCAATTGTTAATGTTTTTACAAACTCTCTTATCTTAGTTACTTCATCTTCTGAAAGATCTTTAACTCTTGTGTCAGGATTAACTCCTGTTTCTGCTAAAATCTTTTGAGAAGTAGAAAGTCCTATTCCGTATATATATGTTAGACCTATTTCAACTCTTTTTTCTCTTGGTAGGTCTACGCCTGAAATTCTTGCCATTAAAACTTACACCTCCTGATATTGAAATGCATACAACTTTAATTATATGTGTATATTTATATAATAAAATCCTAGGTCAGCAGAGTTTTACCCTACTGTCAGCCGCACCTAAAATCTTTATGCTGATTTAAATGCCTATATAATCATATTTGACTTTAACTGAAAAGTCAATAATATTTATATAGTTAAATTATTCTTTTTGCCTATACTTTAACTGTATTAGCCTTGCTTTTGCTTGTGCTTAGGATTTTCACAGATAACCATTACTTTTCCTTTTCTTCTTATAATCTTGCACTTTTCGCAAATAGGCTTAACTGATGGTCTTACTTTCATCGCTAACCCTCCTTGTAATACTTAGTGGTAGTTCCCACTGTTTTATTTAGCTCTCCATGTAATTCTACCTCTAGTTAAATCATACGGAGAAAGTTCTATTGTAACCTTGTCTCCAGGTAGAATTCTAATGAAGTTCATTCTTAATTTTCCTGATATATGTGCTAGAATTTTGTGACCACTCTCTAGTTCAACTTGGAACATAGCATTTGGTAATGACTCTAGTACAACACCTTGCATTTCTATTACATCATCTTTTGACATAAGGTAATCAACCCTCCTTAACAATGCCTTTAAGTTTTAGAAATCTTTTTATTTTTAAATCAGTACCTCTATCCTTTGATATGATAGATTCTTTAATCTCATCATCTACATCCTCTAAAACACTTATATGTTTTAAATTCTTCTGTTTAGGCATCTGAACTGTTTTAGTGCTCCCATTACTAAGGATTATATAACTATCACTTAAATGCCCTATTACAACATATAAATGATTTTTATCTCTTCCTCTTTTTGAAAGAACCACTTTCCCAATTAAGTCATTGTTTTGCAAACTTTTCACCTCAATGATTACCTTAGTCATAAATCTACAAGCCACCTTTTGGTATCATGCGAATTTATAACTAAGCAACACCTCTATTAAATCAGTGTTAATATTTCGGGTCCATCTGGTAAAATAACAATTGTATTTTCGTAGTGTGCAGATAAACTTCCATCCCTAGTTACTACAGTCCAATCATCATTTAAAGTTTTCACTTTATAATCCCCTGCATTAACCATAGGTTCAATGGCTAGGGCCATTCCCTTTACTAATTTCGGTCCCTTTCCAGGCTTACCGAAATTAGGCACCTCTGGATCTTCGTGTACTACTCTACCTATACCGTGTCCTACGAAATCTCGTACTACAGAGAAACCATGCGATTCTATGTAGCTTTGTATTCCATGTGATATATCAGTAAGTCTGTTATCAACTTTAGCATATTCTATACCTTTAAAGAAACTTTCTTTAGTTACTTCTATTAACCTTCTAGCTTCTTCACTTATATTTCCTACACCAAAAGTCCTGGCAGCATCACCGTGAAAGCCATTTAAGTATGCTCCACAGTCCACACTAATTATATCTCCATCTTTTAATGCATAACCTCCTGGGATCCCATGAACTACTTGCTCGTTAACAGATATACATAGTGAAGCTGGAAAATCATATAGACCTTTAAATGAAGGTCTTGCTCCATGCTTAGTTATAAATTCTTCTGCTATCCTATCTAATTCAGCAGTAGTTATTCCTGGCCTTACTTTTTCTTCAATCAGTAGTAGTGTTTCTGCTACTATTTTACCTGCTTCCCTCATTAGGTTTATTTCTTTGTCATTTTTAATAAAAATCATTATTAAAGACTCCCTAAGATGTTACAGATACTTTCAAACACTTCGTTAATAGCTTGAGTTCCATCTACAGTTGAAAGTAAGTTTCTTTCTTTATAAAAATCAATCAGTGGTTGTGTTTGTCTCTCATACACATCAAGTCTTTCAGATACAGTTTCTTCTGTATCATCTTTTCTTTGGATTATATCACTTCCACAAACATCACATTTGCCTTGTGCTGCTGGTGGGTTAAACTTAATATGATAGCTAGCTCCACATGATGGACATACTCTTCTTCCTGTCATTCTTTCTAGAATGAAACCAGTAGGTACTTCTATTAATAAAGCTGTATCTAGTTCTTCATTTCTTGAATTTAAGAATTCTTGAAGAGCTTCTGCTTGATTAACTGTCCTTGGGAAACCATCTAATAAGTATCCATTCTTACAGTCATCCTGTTGTAACCTATCTTTTACCATGTTTATAGTAACTTCATCAGGTACTAGTTGACCTTTATCGATGTGCTTCTTAGCTTCTATTCCTAAAGGAGTATTTTCAGAAATATTTTTTCTAAATATATCTCCTGTAGAAATATGTGGTATTGAGTATCTATTACTAATTGATTTTGCCTGTGTTCCCTTACCTGCTCCAGGAGGACCTAATAATACTATCTTCACGGGCATCATCTCCATTATTAATCTATTTTAAGAATCCTTGATAGTGTCTCATTACTAATTGTGAATCTAATTGTCTTGAGAAGTCAAGACCAACACCAACCATAATTAATAATGATGTACCACCAAATTGTATTCCTTGTAAACCAGTATTTGCAATTAATATTGGTAGTACTGCTAGTAAAGCTGCAAATACTCCTCCAACTAATGATACTTTTGTAAGTACCTTTTCAAAATGCTTTTCTGTTGCTTCTCCCGGTCTTATTCCTGGTACAAAACCTGCTGATTTGTTAAGATTCTCAGCCATTTCATCAGGCTTAAATGTAATTTGTGTGTAGAACCAAGTAAAGAATATAGTTAATAATGCATAACATACTGGATACATCCAAGTAGTTTCATTGAATATACTATATTTACTTGTAACAACACTTTGTACCCAAGTAACATTTGGGAAGAACTCTGCAATTGTCTTAGGGAACATCATAACTGACATAGAGAATATTATCGCTATAACAGCTGACCCTATAATACTTAAAGGAATGTGAGTACTTTGACCCTTCATCACTTTAGATCCTACTGCTTTACCAGCATATTGTACTGGAATTCTTCTCTCTGCTAATGAGAAGAATATACATAAACCTAGTAAGATAATTGCAAAAGCAACAAATAATAAAATTCCTATTATAGTAATTTTCCCTTGATCCTCTAATGTAAATAATGACATTAAAGTTACAGGTAACTGAGATACTATATTTACGAATATTAATATGGATATACCATTTCCAAATCCTTTAGCTGTGATTTGATCTCCAAGCCACATACAGAATGTTGATCCTGCAACTAACGCCACTAGAACAACTAGTACTTCTGGCCAAGCCATTCCTACTGTAGCACCCTTAGCTGCTACCATACTGTATGTTCCAAAAGCAAGAATGAATCCTATTACAATGGATAATATTCTTGTAATCTTTTGAATCTTTTTCCTTCCATCTTCGCCTTCCTTTGAAAGCTGCTCTAATGATGGAATTGCTATAGTTAATAATTGAACTATAATTGAAGCATTAATATAAGGTGTAACACTTAAAGCAAATATACTAAATTGTCTAAATGCTCCTCCTGATATTAAATCATAGAAACCAAATATTGTACCACTTGTAGCTAAACTATTTAAAACATCTGTGCGAATTCCAGGAACAGGAATATGGGTTCCTATCCTGAAAATTGCAACTAAAAATATAGTCCATAAAAATCTCTTTTTTAATTCGGGAACCTTCCAGGCATTACGTAGGGTTGATAGCATACTAAATCACCTCAACTTTTCCTCCAGCTGCTTCTATCTTTTCAGCCGCTGATTTTGAGAACTTACATCCTTTAACAGTTAGGCTCTTATCTAGTACACCATTTCCTAAAATCTTAACTCCGTCTTTTACCTTACTGATAACTCTTCTTTCAAGTAAAACTTCCGGTGTAATTTCAGTTCCGTTTTCAAATATATTTAATCTGTCAACATTGATGCTAACATATTGCTTAGCAAATATATTTGTGAATCCTCTCTTAGGAAGTCTTCTATATAATGGCATTTGACCACCTTCAAATCCTGGTCTTACTCCGCCACCTGATCTAGCCTTTTGGCCTTTTTCACCTTTTCCAGCATTTCTACCTAAACCTGAACCAGTACCTCTACCAACTCTTTTAGGAGCCTTCTTACTTCCAGCTGCTGGTTTTAATTCATGAAGTTTCATTACTCAATGCACCTCCTCTTATTAAACTTCTTCTACTTTTAGTAGATAGTTAACCTTATTAATCATTCCTCTGATTTGAGGAGTTTCTTCATGTTCTACTGTCTTACCGATTTTTCTAAGTCCAAGGGCATTAGCAGTAGCAATATGGTCTTTTTTTCTTCCAATTAAACTCTTAACAAGAGTAACTTTAATTTTTGCCATTGCGATTCCCTCCTAACCTAAAATCTCTTCTACAGTTTTGCCTCTTAATTTAGCTATATCTTCAGCTGTTCTTAAGTTTGCTAAACCGTTAATAGTAGCACTTACCATGTTTTTTGGATTGTTTGAACCTAATGACTTAGCTCTAACATCCTTTAATCCTGCTAATTCTAATACAGATCTTGCTGGACCTCCAGCGATAACTCCTGTACCTTCTTTAGCTGGCATTATAAGAACCTTACCAGTTCCGAATTTTCCATATATTTGATGAGGAACAGTTGTTCCAACTATAGCAACACTTACTAAGTGTTTCTTAGCGTCTTCTATTCCTTTTTTAATTGCTTCTGGGATTTCGATTGACTTACCCATTCCAACGCCTACGTGTCCGTTTTCGTCACCTACAACTACTAAAGCGCTGAATCTGAAGTTTCTACCACCCTTAACAACCTTAGTTACTCTGTTTATGCTAACAACCTTTTCCTTAAGGTCTAGTGTGCTAGGATCGATTCTCATGTATTTCCCTCCTTGTTTATTAGAATTTTAAGCCTGCTTCTCTTGCAGCCTCAGCTAAAGATTGAACTCTTCCGTGATACACGTATCCACCTCTATCGAATACTACTTCTGATATTCCTTTTTCTAAAGCTTTCTTTGCTATTAATTCACCAACTAATTTAGCTGCTTCTTTATTTCCGCCTGATTTAACTTCTACTGTCTTATCTAAGCTTGAAGCTGCAACTAAAGTTACTGCATTAACATCATCTATAATTTGAGCATATATATTTTTTTCACTTCTATATACTGAAAGTCTTGGTCTTTCAGGAGTACCAGAAATTTTCTTACGTACTCTTAGGTGACGTCTTTCTCTACTAGCTTTTCTGTCTACCTTTTTAAACATAAAGGTTTCACTCCTTTCTATTATTTCTTACCAGTCTTACCTTCTTTACGTCTGATTACTTCGTTATCATACTTAACTCCCTTACCCTTATATGGTTCAGGCTTTCTCCATGATCTGATATCAGCCGCAGCAGCTCCAACTTTTTCTTTATCTATTCCCTTAACAACAACTTTAGTTGCAGCTGGAGTTTCGAAAGTAACACCTTCGATTGGTTCTATTTCAACTGGATGTGAATATCCTAAGTTCATTACAAGTTTCTTTCCTTGTAATTGAGCTCTGTAACCAACACCAATTAGTTCTAAGCTCTTTTCAAATCCTTTTTCTACTCCAATTACCATGTTATTGATTAATGCTCTAGTTAATCCGTGAAGAGCTCTGTGCTCTTTTTGATCGCTAGGTCTAGTAACAACAACTTGATTGTTTTCTACTGCTATATTCATGTCTTTGTTCATAGCTTTAACAAGTTCGCCCTTTGGACCCTTAACTGTAACAACATTATCTGCTGAAACAGCTACAGTTACGCCTGCAGGTATAGTTATAGGTAATCTACCTACTCTTGACATAATCGCACCTCCTGTTTTACTTGTTCTTATATATGTTAATCTAGTTACTTTCTAATTTGGAATTACCAAACGTAGCAAACTACTTCTCCGCCTAATCCAGCTTTTCTTGCTTCTCTATCAACTAATAAACCATTAGATGTAGATATTATAGCAACTCCTAGTCCGCTTAACACCTTTGGAATTTCATCTTTCTTACAGTAAACTCTTAAACCTGGTTTAGATATTCTCTTTAAACCAGTTATAACTCTTTCTTTATCTGCTCCATACTTAAGAGATATTCTTAACATTGGAACAACACCATCGTTATATTCCTCTAATTCTTTAATGTATCCCTCTTGTAATAATATATTTGCAATAGCCTTCTTCACGTTTGATGAAGGTACTTCTACTACTTCATGTCTTACAGCATTTGCGTTTCTAATACGAGTCAGCAAATCTGCGATAGGATCTGTCATAACCATTTAATGTGCCTCCTTTCACTAATCAGTTTCTTACCAACTTGCTTTCTTACAACCAGGGATTTGACCCTTGTAAGCAAGTTCTCTAAAACATATACGGCATATACCAAATTTCTTTAATACTGAATGTGGTCTTCCACATAGTCTGCATCTTGTATAAGCTCTTGTTGCATATTTTGGTTCTTTTTTCCACTTTTCAATGATAGCCTTACGTGCCACGGTTTTCCCTCCTTATTATTGAGCGAATGGCATACCAAGGAATCTTAATAATTCTCTTGCTTCTTCGTCAGTGTTAGCTGTAGTTACGAAGATAATATCCATTCCTCTAACCTTATCGATTTTATCGTATTCAATTTCTGGGAATATTAATTGCTCTTTAACTCCTAGTGAGTAGTTTCCTCTTCCATCGAAAGATTTGCTTGAAACTCCTCTGAAGTCTCTAACTCTTGGAAGAGCAATTGCCATTAATTTATCAGCAAATTCATACATCTTTGCTTTTCTTAATGTAACCTTACATCCTAAAGCCATTTGCTCTCTTATCTTAAAGTTAGCAACTGATTTCTTTGCTCTTGTTAAGATTGGCTTTTGACCTGCAATAATACTTAAATCATTAACTGCAGCTTCTAATATTTTTTGATTGTCCTTAGCTTCACCAACACCCATGTTGATAACTATCTTTTCAAGCTTTGGAACTTGCATTATATTCTTATATCCAAACTTTTCGATCATAGCTGGAATTACTTCTTTTTGATACTTTTCTTGAAGTCTTGTTGTCATAATTTAGTACCTCCTTTCAGATTCTAGAATGTTTCGCCGCACTTCTTACAAGCTCTAACTTTAGTACCATCTTCTAATATCTTGTTACTAATTCTTGTAGCGTTTTTACACTTTGTGCAGTATAACATAACTTTTGAGCTATAGATAGCTCCTTCTTTTTCTATTATTCCGCCTTGAGCATTCGCTCTACTTGGCTTTTGGTGCTTTTTAACTATATTAACTCCTTGAACGATAACTTTACCTGTCTTAGGATATACTTTTAAAACTTCACCAGTCTTTCCTTTGTCTTTACCGGAAACAACTACAACTGTGTCATTCTTTCTAACATGTACTTTCAAATGAGACACCTCCTCCATTATAGAACTTCAGGTGCTAATGATAAAATCTTGTTAAATTCGTTATCTCTTAGCTCCCTTGCAACTGGTCCGAAGATACGAGTTCCTCTTGGTTGCTTGTCATCCTTTATAATAACTGCTGCATTTTCATCAAACTTAATGTATGAACCATCAGCTCTTCTTAATCCTTTTACTGATCTTACTATAACAGCTTTTACAACGTCTCCTTTTTTAACAACTCCGCCTGGTGTTGCACTTTTAACGCTAGCAACTATTACGTCTCCAATGTTACCGAACTTTCTCTTAGATCCGCCTAAAACTCTTATGCACATGATCTCCTTTGCACCTGAGTTATCTGCTACTTTTAGTAAGGTTTGTTGTTGTATCATTGAATTACCCTCCTTTCAGACTTAAAGCCTATTTAGCTTTTTCAACTATTTCAACAAGTCTCCATCTCTTATCCTTAGATAATGGTCTAGTTTCCATAATTAAAACTCTATCATTAATTTTAGCTTCATTGTTTTCATCATGAGCTTTAAACTTTGTTGTTCTATTAACTGTCTTACCATATAATGGGTGTCTAACCTTAGTCTCAACAGCAACAACGATAGTCTTATCCATTTTATCTGAAACAACTCTACCTATTCTTTTTTTTCTTAATCCTCTTTCCATTAAGAGTTACCTCCTTTCAGATTTACTGCTCGAAAGCCCTTATCTCTTCTTCTCTTAAGATGGTTTTGATTTGGGCTATAGATTTCTTTACTTCTCTAATTCTCATAGGATTTTCTAATTGACCTGTAGCTAATTGGAATCTTAAGTTGAATAACTCAGCCTTAAGGTCATTTAATTTAACCTTTAAATCTTGAGGAGCATTTGCTCTTAATTCTTTTAGTTCTCTAGCCTTCATTATTCTTCACCACCCATTTCCTCAAAATCTCTTCTTGTAACGAACTTACACTTTACAGGAAGCTTGTGTGATGCAAGTCTCATTGCTTCTCTTGCAACTTCTTCATTTACTCCTGATAATTCAAATAAAACTCTACCAGGTTTAACTACTGCTACCCAGTACTCTGGTGAACCTTTACCTGAACCCATTCTTGTTCCAGCTGGCTTCATAGTAACTGGCTTATCTGGGAAAATCTTTATCCAAAGTTTTCCTCCTCTTCTGATATATCTGTTTATAGCAATTCTGGCAGATTCAATTTGATTACTTGTTATCCATCCGCAGTTCATTGCTTGGATACCAAAATCTCCGTATGCAAGGAAATTACCTCTTGTAGCTTTTCCCTTCATTCTACCACGTTGTACCTTACGATGCTTAACTCTCTTAGGCATTAACATGACTAATTCCTCCTTTCTTACTTATGCGTTAGCTTCTTCCTTCTTTTCAACTTTTTTAGTTGGAAGAACTTCTCCATTATAAACCCAAACTTTTACGCCAATCTTTCCATAAGTTGTATCAGCTTCAGCAAATCCATAATCGATGTCTGCTCTTAAAGTTTGTAGTGGAATTGTTCCTTCATGATATTGTTCAGTTCTAGCTATTTCAGCTCCACCTAATCTACCTGAGCAAGCAGTTTTAACACCTTTAGCTCCAAGTCTCATAGCTCTTTGGATACTTTGCTTCATAGCTCTTCTGAATGATACTCTTTTTTCTAATTGAGCAGCAATGTTTTCTGCCATTAATTGAGCATCAGCTTCTGCTTTTTTCACTTCAACTATGTTGATTACTAAATTCTTATTATCAACTATTTTAGCTAACTTTACTTTTAAAGCTTCTATTCCTGATCCACCTTTTCCGATTATAACACCTGGTTTAGCAGTATATATATTTAATTTAACTCTCTTAGCAGCTCTTTCAATTTCAATCTTTGAAATACCAGCTGAGAAAAGTTCCTTCTTTACGAATTCTCTTATTTTGTTATCTTCGATTAAGTTGTCTGCGAAATTCTTCTTTGAAGCATACCACTTAGCATCCCAATCTTTGATAACTCCTACTCTAAGTCCGTGAGGATGTACTTTTTGACCCACTTGTTTTCCCTCCTTCTTTCTAAGCTCTTTCTTTAACTACAAGTGTTATATTACTTGTTCTCTTGTTAATTCTAAATGCTTTTCCGTGATCCATTGGTCTGAATCTCTTAAGTGTTGGACCTGCACCAACATATGCTTCTGCTACATATAATCTTTCTACATCCATTTCGTGATTATTTTCCGCATTAGCAACAGCTGACTTTAAAACTTTGTTTATTGCAACAGCTGCTTCTTTTGGAGTATATTGTAGAATAGCGAAAGCCTCTTGAATATTTTTTCCTCTTATTAAATCAAGAACTACTCCTACTTTAGTTGGAGACATTCTAACATATTTAGCTATAGCTCTAGCTTCCATTTATGTTCCTCCTTTCCGGGATTACTTTCTTTTTCTTGCTGCTTTTTCGTCATAATCGTGTCCTCTGTAAGTTCTTGTTAATGCGAACTCACCAAGCTTGTGTCCTACCATGTCTTCGCTTACGAAAACTGGAACATGCTTTCTTCCATCGTGAACAGCAATTGTATGACCAATCATTTGTGGGAATATTGTTGAACTTCTTGACCAAGTCTTAACAACCTTCTTATCTCCACTAGCATTCATTTCTTCAATTTTCTTTAAAAGTCCTTCATGTACAAAAGGCCCTTTTTTTGTTGATCTACTCACTATAATTTGCCTCCCTTCATAATCTCTAGGCTGACAAGCCATGAAGAGAACTTACTTCTCTTCATACTACTTATCGTTTCTTCTCTTTATTATGAATTTGTCAGAATACTTCTTATTCTTTCTAGTCTTGTATCCAAGTGCTGGTTTACCCCATGGAGTAACTGGACTTGGTCTACCGATTGGTGATCTACCTTCACCACCACCATGAGGGTGATCGCAAGGGTTCATTACAGAACCTCTAACTGTAGGTCTCCATCCTAAATGTCTCTTTCTACCAGCTTTACCGATATTGATAATATCGTTAGTAGTATTTGAAACAGTTCCTACTGTAGCTCTACATTCTATTCTAACATATCTCATTTCACCTGAAGGTAATCTTAGTGTTGCGTAGTTACCTTCTTTAGCCATTAATTGAGCTGAAGTACCAGCTGATCTTACCATTTGAGCACCTTTGCCTATTTGTAATTCAACATTGTGAACAAAAGTACCTACTGGTATGTTTCTTAATGGAAGAGCGTTACCAATTTTGATATCAGCATCAGCTCCTGAAACTACAACATCTCCAACTTTTAATCCAACTGGAGCTATTATATATCTCTTATCACCATCAGCATATACAACTAGCGCTATGTATGCTGTTCTGTTTGGATCGTATTCGATAGTAGCAACCTTTGCAGGGATACCATCCTTATTTCTCTTGAAATCTATTATTCTATATTTTCTCTTAGCTCCACCACCGTGGTGTCTAACAGTTATTTTACCTTGAGCATTTCTACCACCACTTTTGTTTAATGAAACAAGAAGTGACTTTTCTGGAGTACTAGTAGTAATTTCTTCAAAAGTAGCCATTGTCATTTGTCTTCTTGATGGGGTAGTTGGTCTAAACTTTTTAACTGCCATGTAAATTCCCTCCTTACTTTAAGCTTCTCTGGTATTTATATACCAATAATGCGCTTTATTCGCGTTATTGCATTCCTTCGAAGAATTCGATGCTCTTGCTATCTTCTGTTAAAGTAACAACAGCTTTCTTGAAGTCTGCTCTCTTTCCTACATGTACGCCCATTCTCTTTGTTTTTCCCATAGTTCTTAATGTTTGAACTTTGTCAACTTTTACGCCGAAGATTTCTTCTACAGCTTTTTTAATTTGAACTTTGTTAGCGTTAATTTGAACTATGAAAGTGTACTTTTTGTCTGCCATAGCAGTCATACTCTTTTCAGTGATAACAGGCTTTCTTATAATATCATAGCTTGTCATTATGCGTACACCTCCTCAATCTTTGATACAGCATCCTTAGTTATGATTAATTTTTCAAACTTTAATAAATCATAAACATTGATGTTGTTAACTGGCATAATTTGAACATCAGCAATATTTCTAGCTGATTTGTATAATACTTCGTTTGATTCACCAGTTACTATTAAAGTCTTCTTAGCTTCGAAAGCTTTTAATACTTCAACCATGTTCTTAGTCTTTGGAGCTTCGAATCCTAATGTTTCTAATACTACCATTTGACCGTCTTGAACCTTGCTAGTTAAAGCAGACTTCATAGCTACTTTTCTCATGCTCTTTGGCACTGATACTCTGTAATCTCTTGGTTTTGGTGCGAATACTATACCACCTTTGATCCATTGTGGTGCTCTAATAGAACCTTGTCTTGCTCTACCAGTTCCCTTTTGTCTCCAAGGCTTGATTCCGCCCCCTCTTACCTCAGCTCTTGTCTTAGCTGATTGAGTTCCTTGTCTCTTGTTAGCTAATAAAGCAACTACAACTTGATGCATAGCATCTGTGTTAACTTCAACTCCGAACACATTATCGTTTAATTGGATATCTCCAACTTGTTTTCCTTCTTGATTAAATAATCCTACTGTAGGCATCCTGTTTCCTCCTTTCTATAGAAATTAAGCTTTAACTGCGTTTCTTATTACTACTGTACCTTTGTTAGGTCCTGGGATACCACCCTTGATTAGTATTAAGTTCTTTTCAGCTATAACCTTAACTACTTCTAAGTTTAATACTGTTGTGTTAACAGCACCCATATGCCCTGGCATATTCTTGTTTTTGAAAGTTCTTGATGGATCTGATGAAGCTCCCATAGAACCTACTGCTCTGTGGAACTTAGAACCGTGACTCATTGGTCCTCTGCTAGCATTCCATCTCTTGATAACACCTTGGAATCCCTTACCTTTAGAAACTCCAGATACATCAACTTTGTCTCCAACTTGGAATAAGTCAGCTTTAATTTCTTGACCAACTTCATAAGCTGAACAATCTTCTAATCTTAATTCCTTTAATCTTCTCTTTAAAGAAACTCCTGCTTTAGCATAGTGTCCCTTCTTTGGCTTGTTAACTAATTTTTCTCTTATGTCACCAAATCCAACTTGTATTGCTTCATAACCATCTTTCTCGATAGTTTTCTTTTGAACAACAACACATGGACCAGCTTCTACTACAGTTACAGGAACAACCTTACCATTTTCATCAAAGATTTGAGTCATTCCAACTTTCTTTCCTAATATAGCTTTTTTCATGTATTTACACCTCCTAAACGTATTAGCGGATTGATTAACAATCATAATCGTTCAAACTGTTTATTTGATAAGTATTTACTATAGCTTAATTTCGATATCAACACCAGCTGGTAAGTTTAATCTCATTAAAGCATCAACTGTCTTAGGTGATGGATTAACTATGTCGATTAATCTCTTGTGTGTTCTGATTTCGAATTGCTCTCTTGAATCTTTGTATTTGTGAACAGCTCTTAATATTGTAACAACATCTTTTTCAGTTGGTAGTGGTACTGGACCTGCAACCTTAGCTCCTGTTGATTTAGCTGTTTCAACAATTCTTTCAGCAGATTGATCTAAAATATTGTGATCAAAAGCTTTTAATCTGATTCTTATTTTTTGTTTTGACATCTTGGTTTCCCTCCTTTTCATGTACGCTTTACTTCTAACGCACAACAGTGGATGTTCTATAAACTGCTCCACGTGTTTCATACTTTTACTCATGGTGCTATAGAACCCCTGGTTTAGGATTCTAGATCCTAACTTCTTAATTAAGAATTAACCCGGAAGTCCGGCAACCTCTTAATTATGTACTGTTTGCTATACAACTCCTACATTATACTATGTTTAAATAGGCTTTTCAAGAGTTTTTTTATCGTTTTTTCATAAATTTTAAGACTTATATTACTCTATAAATTTTATCATATAATTTCCTTAGCAAATATATTCTATATTGACTATCTTCTTTTATCAATAGGTTTTTTTATGTAATTTCTACCTGATACTATTATCTATTATCTATTATCCCTATTTTATTATATATTAATCATTTACAATATCTTGGTATTTTTTTTATTTTAAAATTAAAAGAGAGTAAAGGCGTCCCTCTACTCTCCAAGTGTGATCACATTATTTTATTTAAAAAGTTTTTTGTTACTATTCGATTATGCTAGTAACAACTCCTGAACCTACAGTTCTTCCACCTTCTCTAATAGCGAATCTTAATCCTTCATCCATCGCTACTTGAG
>NZ_JAWGSV010000014.1:0-27598 GCF_032552055.1 Clostridium sp.
GGATTATATAGTAAATATAATGGAGAAATATATATTATTAAGTCATACTGTGTTTTATCTAAAATAAAAATATGTAGAAAAATGTGATTGTTTAGGAGATGGATAAGTGAATATAAATAATGATTCAACAATGCAGTTATTAAGAGCAGGATTAGATGCTTCAGCTCTAAGAGGAAAAATCATAGCAAACAATATGTCTAATATAAATACGGAGAATTATAAAAGATCTTATGTTTCCTTTGAAGAGAATTTAAAAAGTGAAATAAGTAAATTTTCTTTAAAGAAAACTGATGATAAACATTTAAGTGGTACTTTAAGTGATTCTTTAATAGATGTTAAAGTTGACAATAGTACAAGTATGAGAACAGATGGAAACAATGTGGATTTAGATTTAGAAAAGGTAGATCAAGCAGCAAATAGTTTAATGTATAATGCATTAATTACTCAAGCTAATTCTAAATTAAATATGACTAAAAGTATAATTTCAGGAGGAAACTAATGGGTATGGGATTATTTAATACAATGAGAATAAGTGCTAGTGGCTTATCGGCTGAAAGGCTTAGGATGGATACAATAACTTCTAATATGACTAATGCTACTACTACAAGAGGTGAAGATGGAAAACCTTATGTTAGAAAAATAGCAGTGTTTCAAGAAAATCTAGATAATGAAAAAGGATTAAATGGAATTAAGGCTGTTGGAATAGTTGATGATCCATCACCCCTAAAAGAAGTATATGATCCAACTCATCCAGACTCAGATGAAAATGGATATGTTACTATGCCAAATGTAAATATTTTAAATGAAATGGCGGATATGATAACTGCCTCTAGGTCTTATGAAGCAAATATAGATACGTTAAATGCTACAAAAAGTATGTTTAGTAAAACATTAGAGCTAGGAAGGTAGGATAGTAGATGATAATAAATAATTTTGTGCCATCTGAAAAAATATTTGGGAATGATATTTTTAATATAAATAATAATGAAAATAATAAGACTTCTTCAAAGGGTAGTTTTTCAAATGTACTTAAGGATAGTTTAGATAAACTAAATGAAAAACAAGTACAAGCTAATGAAATAACAAATGACTTTATTGCAGGAGAAGATGTTGAAGTTCATGAAATGCTTTTATCAATGGAAGAAGCTAAAATGAGTATGCAACTAGCAATTCAGGTAAGAAATAAAGTGGTTGAAGCAGTACAAGAATTAACAAGAATGCAATTGTAGATAGTGAGGAGTGCTTATTTAATGGAAAAGCTAAAGGAGAGCCTTAGTAAGCTGTGGAAAAGGTTTAAATCTTTAGGCAAGGGTGTTAGGATAGCTATAGTAGTAGCAATTATTACATTTTTTATAGCTATTTTATCTTTGTTCTTTTATAACTCAGCAACTAAGTATAAGGTTTTATTTTCAAACCTAGAGGCAAGTGATGCACAACTTGTAACAAGTAAATTAAATGAAAAGAAAGTTGATATGAAAATTGAAGGAAATTCAATTTTAGTTCCTAAGTCTCAAGTTGATGAATTAAGATTGGAAATGGCGCCTGATCTTTCAGATGGAAGTAAAGGTTATGAACTTATGGATTCTGGTGGTTCTTTTGGAATGACAGATGAAGAGTTTAAGCTAAAAAAATTAAGGATGCAACAAGGAGAGTTAGAAAAGACTATTAAGAGTTTTCCTCAAATAGATTCAGCTAGAGTACATATTACTCCTTCTAAGGATTCAGTTTTTGTTGAGGATAAAGAGCCTGGTAAAGCAGCGGTATATGTGAAAATTGTACCAGGAAATAAATTAACTAAAGAACAAGTTAAATCAATAGTAGCTTTAGTATCAGGAAGTACGGAAAACGTGCCTAAGGAAAATATAGAAGTAATTGATGATAACATGAATCTACTTAGTGAAGGTTTAAATTCTGAAAATGGAAATACAGTAAGTTCAGAAACTATTAATCAACAATATGATTTAGAAAAGAAATATGAGGAAGATATAGAGAAGTCTATAATTTCATTACTTGAACCTGTAGTTGGTAAAGGTAAGATTAAGAGCTCTGTTAATGTTGATTTAGATTTTGACTCTAAGCAAAAAACAGAAACTATAGTAGATCCTAATAAGGTTATTGTTAGCCAACAAGTTATTAAAGAAAACAATGGTGGTAATACAGGTAATACTAGTGGTAGTGCTGTTGATAATAATATGGGTAATACTATAGAAGAAAATATTACAAATGGTGGAAGTTCTAAAGAAGAAACTAATACTAATTACGAAAGTGGTAAAACTGAAGTTAAGACTATAAGTGCACCAGGAGAAGTTAAAAGATTAACTGCCTCAGTATTTGTAGATGGAAATATAGGAGGAAATGTTCAAGAAGCATTAGAAAAGTCTGTTGCTAATGCTATAGGGTTAAATACTGAAAGAGGAGATAGTGTTTCTGTTGTAGGTATGACATTTGATCCTATTACCAAGGAAGAAGCTCAAAAAGAATTTGATGCGATTAATGATGCCTTAGCTAAAGAAAGCAGAAATAAGATAATCTTATATTCAGTATTAGGACTAATAGCGTTAATTATAATTATTGTAGCTATTGTTTTACTAAGAAGGAAGAATAGAAAGTCTGAGGAAGAAAAGACTAACCTTTTAGATGTAGTAATAGATGATAGAACAGAAGAAGTGGAAGAAATGCCTAGCATTAATTTTGAAAAAATAAACCCTAAAGCACATATAGAAAATGAAATAAAGAAATATGCCAGCGATAAACCAGATCAAGTAGCAGATATAGTTAAATCTTGGTTAGCTGATAATGAGAGGTGATAATATGGCTAGAGATTCATCAAAGCTTAACGGAGTTCAAAAGGCAGCTATATTATTTATTACACTTGGACCTGAGGCTTCGTCAGCAATATTAAAAAAATTACCAGAACCAGAAATTCAAAAAATAACATATGAAATAGCTAATATCTCCACAGTTTCTGCAGAACAGAGACAAGTTATCTTAGATGAGTTCCTAGAAATGAATAAGGCTAGGGACTATATTCTTGAGGGGGGAATTGAGTATGCAAGAACCTTATTATCTAAGGCACTTGGTACTCAAAGAGCCAATGATATATTAAGTAAGGTAACAGAGGCAACTCAGCAATATAGACCTTTTTCTATTGCAAGAAAGGCAGATGCTCATCAACTACTAAATGTAATTACTTATGAACATCCTCAAACTATTGCACTTATATTATGTTATCTTCAGCCAGATAAGGCAGCTCAAGTATTAGCTGAATTACCAGAAGATACACAAAGTGATGTTGCATTTAGAATAGCAACTATGAATAATACATCTCCTATGGTAATTAAGGAAATAGAAAAAGTTCTTGAAAATAAATTAAGTAATGTAGTAAGAAGTGAAATGACATCCCTTGGTGGAGTTGAAACATTAGTTGATATTCTTAACCAAGTTGATAGAACTACTGAAAAGAATATTACTGAAAGCTTGGAAAGAGAAGATGCAGAACTTGCAGATATTGTTAAGAGCTCTATGTTTGTATTTGAAGATATTATTACTCTTGATGATGTATCTATTCAAAGAATTCTTAGAGAAGTGGATGGAAAAGAACTTGCTCTTGCCCTTAAGGGATGTTCAGATGAAGTTGCAAATAGTATCTATAGAAATCAATCTAAGAGAGCAGCTGCAGCTTTAAAGGAAGATATGGAATTCCTTGGACCTGTAAGACTTATGGATGTTGAAAAGGCTCAACAAAAAATTGTTGCTATTATTAGAAGGTTAGATGATGCACAAGAAATTATTATTTCTAGAGGTGGAGAAGATGCAATCATCGTATAACTTAATTAAAAACACTTCAGCCTTAAAAGGAAGTGAAAAGAAGATAGCAACAAGTTATATAAGCAAGGCAGAAATTATTGAAAAAGAAAAAGAGCAAGATTCAATAGAAGTAGAAATAAAGAGAAGTTATGAAAACCTTGGCGCTAATATTTTAAAAAAGTCTAAAGAAGAAGCAGATGAAATAATAGAGAAGGCTAAGGAAATCAAAGCTGAAATTGAAAAGAAGGCTTATGAAGAAGGCTATAGTCAAGGAAAACAAAATGGCTATGAAGATGGTTATAAAGAAGGATTAAAAAAAGTTAAAATAGATACAGAGGATGAAGTTTTAGAAAGAATTAAAAAGGCAGAAGAGATTTTAGGTAAAGCTAATAATGAATATACTGAATATTTAAATGAAAAGGAAAAAGAAATAATATCTTTAGCCTTTGAGATGGCTAGTATTATTGCAAAGAAAGAAGTTTCTTCTTCTGATGGGATTTTACCATTATTAGAGGATATCCTAAGTGATGCTAAGGGAGAAGAAAATATAATCATTAAATGTAATTCAATTCATATTAAAGCTATTGAAGAAAAACTTAAATACTATCAAAAAGCTTATGCTATTAAAGGAGAAATATTTGTATTAGAAGATCCTTTAATGGAAGAAGGTAATGCTGTTATAGAAAAAAATACAGGAAAAGTAGTGATAGGGCTTGATATAGCCCTTAAGAATTTAGAACAAGCATTACAAATTAATAGGTGAACAAATGTTAGATATTAATTTTGATTTATTAAATAAAACTGTTAGAGAAGTTAACACTCATTATATAGAAGGAACAGTTAAAGAGGTAATAGGGTTAACAATTGAAGTTAAAGGAATAAGAGCCTTTGTTGGTGAACTATGTACAATTTACAACCAAGAAGGAAAAGCAGTAAAGTGCGAAGTTGTTGGTTTTAGAGAAGATGCAGTTTTATTAATGCCACTTGGAGAATTAACAGGTATTTCTGCAGGGTGCAGGGTTGTTCCAGAGAGAAGACCCTTAGAAGTTAATTGTTCAGAGGCTTTACTAGGTAAAGTTCTTGATGGACTTGGGAATCCTTTAACTGATGAAGAATTACTTCGTGGAGAGCCTTATCCTTTAGAAAATGAACCACCAGATCCTTTAAAGAGAAAACGAATTACTGATATTTTACCTACTGGAGTTAGAGCTATAGATGGATTTTTAACTGTAGGAGAAGGACAAAGAATCGGAATATTTGCAGGGTCAGGAGTTGGTAAAAGTACAACCCTTGGGATGATCGCAAGAGAGGCAGAAGCAGATATTAATGTGATTTCCTTAATTGGAGAAAGAGGAAGAGAAGTACTGGAGTTTATAGAAAAAGACTTAGGGCCAGAAGGAATGAAGAAGTCTATTGTAGTATGTGCAACTTCAGATAAGCCTGCACTTATTAGAATAAAGGGAGCTTTAACGGGTACTGCTATTGCTGAATACTTTAGAGATAAGGGTAAAAAAGTTATATTAATGATGGATTCAGTAACTAGATTTGCAATGGCACAAAGGGAAGTAGGTCTAGCTATTGGAGAACCTCCAGCACAAAAGGGATATACTCCGTCAGTATTTGCTAAATTACCTAAGCTTATGGAAAGACCAGGTACTTCTGATAAGGGATCAATAACAGCTTTTTATACAGTATTAGTTGATGGTGATGACTTTAATGAACCTATAGCAGATGCTGTGAGAGGGATACTAGATGGACATATTGTATTATCTAGAAAATTAGCTCAAAAGAATCATTATCCTGCTATAGATGTGTTAAATAGTATAAGTAGACTTATGTCTAATATAGCTGAAAAGGATCATAAAGAAGCTGCTTCTATAGGAAGAGATTTACTTGCTACATATAAAGATGCTGAGGACTTAATTAATTTAGGTGCTTATGTTAAAGGAAGCAATAAAAAAATAGATTTAGCAATTAAATATAACGATGGTATAAATGGTTTCCTTAAGCAAGGAATAGAAGAGAAGTCTGATTTTAATACTTCTTTAAATAGCCTAATTTCAATATTTAGAAGTTAAAGGGATGATTAAATGTCTGCAAATTTTAAATTTGGTTTAGAAAAGCTTTTAGAAATTAGAGTTGAAAATGAAGAAGAAAGTAAAAGAAATTTTACTAAAACTCAAAGAGAAAAGCAAAAAACTGAAGAAAAGCTTAATGAACTTAAAGGAAATTATGATAAATATAATGGAATAAAGAAGGGTGAGACCCTAATTTATCAAAAAATTAAGAAAAATTATTTATTTGCCCTAGATAAGGGAATTAATGAAACTGAAAAAGAGTTAATAACTAAAGCAAAAGAGCTTGAAATTAGAAGAAGTGACCTGATTAAAAAGCAAATAGATAGAAAAACAGTTGATATATTAAAGGAAAGGCAGCTTATCGAATTTAACAAGGAAGAAGATAGAAAAGAACAATTGTTTATTGATGAGTTAGCCTTATATGCATACATGAGAAAACATTAAGAGCTTATTATCCTTGAAAGGAGGTGAAATAGGTGGTAGATATTAATGGACTAAAAGTTTTTACAAATACTATAGATGATTTTAAGTCTTCAGATAGTGGTTATAAGGCAACTGAAAAAAGCGATAAAAAGGATAGTTTTAGTGACTATTTAAAAAATAATTTGTCTTCAAAGAAGATTAAAGAAAAATCAGTATCCAAGGAAGCAAATTATACTGATAAAAAAATAGTAACTAATGATGAGAGTAAATTAACTTCTGTAGCTGACAAAACATTAGAAGAAGCAAATTCATTATCTAAAGATGAATTAGTATCGAAGATAGTAGATAAAATAGATAATTTAGCAAATGATGGTGAAGTAGAAGTTGATTCTATAGAGACTACTAAATTAATAACTTTATTATTAGCTTTACTTAATAAGCTAAATGATGGAAGTGATTATGAGACTACTAAAGTAAGTGAAGGAAATTTAGTTGAATCAATAGATTTATTAGAAGGTGAACCTTTAGATTTACTTACTAAAACTTTTGATAATAATTTAAGCAATGATTTACCTTCTTTACTTAGTGAAGATGTAGGCAATAAAAGCTTTAATGATAACCTTTTAGAAATAAGGGATATACTTCAAAGCCTAATAAAAGCTGAAGAGAGCTTAAACTTAAATAATATTAATTTAGAAGTAGTAGATGATAAGTCATTAGATTTAATTAAAAAAGATTTAGTAAAAGAAGTTAAAAGTTTATTTGATGCAATTCCAGAAGGAACTAAAACTGATATTATGACCTCTATTGATAAAGCATTAATCACTAATGATACAGACAGTAATATTAAGGAGATATTTAACTCTTTACTAAATAAAGTTGTTGAAAAAGATGAGTTATTAGAAGATGGTAGTAAAGTTGATACTAAAGTAAACAATACTGATAATACTAAAGAATCTATTATTTTAGATAAAACAATTTCAGAAAACAATGAAGAATTAAATAAAGAAGGATTTAGTAATAAGGAAAATGCAACTAATAAAGAAGATATATCTAAGAAGGAAGAAAAAGTTTTAATGAAATTCTTAGATGATGATTCTAGTGCTACATCCACTAAGAACTTTAATTATTATAACAAGTTAAATGGATTACCTTCATCTACTGATGAAGTAAAAATGCCAGTTACAGTTAATAAGAAAACTTTAGATATGGATATCATTAAGAACGTAAAGTTTATGATGAAAGATGCTATTTCTGAGCTGAAAGTAAAAGTTTATCCAAAAGAACTTGGAGAAATGACTATAAAAATTCTTTCAGAAGAAGGAATTATGAAGGCTGAAATTAAAGCAACATCTAAGGAAACTTATAACTTGCTTAATTCTAATTTAAATGAAATTAAGAAATTGCTTGAAAATCAAAATATTAAGATTCAAGACGTAAATATAGGCCTTTATAATGAGGATACAACTTTCTTTAGTGGAGAAGATACAAATCAAAATCAAGATTTCAAGAATACTCAAGGACAAAATCTAAGTGGAATATCTTCAGTTGAGGAAGAGGAAATCATGGAAGAATTAATCTTAGATAATAATTTAAATATTTTAGCATAGGGGGAAGAGAATTGTCTAACACAATTAATAGTTATAGTGGAGCTAGAGCAACAGATAGAGGAACTCAAATTATGAAACCTGGACAAGATATGGATAAGAATGCATTTTTAACTATACTTGCAGCAGAGTTATCTAATATGGATCCTATGGGGAATAATGATTCGACTCAATATGTAACTCAAATGTCACAATTTGCAACTATGGAGCAAATGACTAACTTAAATACTACAATGACTAGCTATGCTAATAATTCATTAGTAGGAAAAGGTGTTACTATGAAGAGTGTTGATAGTAATGGAGTTAATTACACAGGTATAGTTAAATCTGTTACTAGCAATAGCAGTAAAACAACTGTTTCTATAGAAGTAAATGAAAATGGAACTAATACATATAAGGATTTTGATGTAACAGATATCTTAACTGTATTAGATGTTCCTGATTATTCATTACCTGTAATAAATAATATGAATGGTAATATGTCATTCTTAGTTGCATCATCATTTATAGGAAAACATGTTGAGCTAAGTGAAAAAAATGATGATGAAAAAAATATTACTGGTGAAGTATTAGGTGTAGTGAAGGATCAAGGTGTTGTTAAGGTTAGAATTAAGAGACATGACAATGATGAAATACAAGAATTTACTTACGATAAGATTATTAAGGCAGCTAATAATAAAGATGAATTAATAGATGCTGAAGATGGTAAAGAAGAAGGGGAAGTGGAAAATTCTTAATAAAAAGAAGGTGTTACTTTGGGCTTTAGGGTAATTAATGGTGTAGCTTATCCAGTTGGCAATTTTCAATTACCAAAGGGGGCAAGCACCGAAAAGACTAATGATAATAAAGCTAGTTTTAATGATATTTTAAAAAGCGAAATTAGTAAACAAGAAGAATATACCTTATCTAAACATGCAGCTAATAGATTAAAAGAAATAAATTTTACTGAAGATGATATGAAGGAAATAGGAAAAGGTTTTAAGATAGCAGAAAACAAGGGTTCTAAGAATTCAGTAATGCTTTATAAGGATGTAGCTTTAATAGCTAGTATTGAAAATAAAACAGTAATTACAGCTGTAGATAGGGAAAGAACAAAGGAAAATATTTTTACTAATATTGATAGTGTTGTAATTTTATAAGCTGGACCTTTTATAAGGAGGCTTAAATCTTGCTGAATGACAGAGGCAAGAAAAAAATAAAGGCTTGGAGGTCAATTATGTTAAGATCAATGTATTCCGGTATAAGTGGAATGAAAGTAAATCAAACAAAATTAGATGTTATAGGTAATAATATATCAAATGTAGGTACAACCTCATTTAAATCATCAAGAGCTAGATTTAGTGATATGCTAAGTCAAAATGTATCAGATGCTATGGCGCCATCTAATAATCAAGGGGGGGTTAATGCTAGCCAAGTAGGACTAGGTGTACAACTTGCAAGTATAGACTCAGTTATGACTCAAGGTATGATGCAACCAACAGGAAGACAATTAGACGTTGCAATAGATGGTGATGGATTCTTTATGGTAAGTAAGGGACCTTCTATTTATGGAAATGCTTTAGAAGTTAACCATAGAGCAGGAGCTCACAACATTACAGAGCAATCATTAAGTGGTTCTGGCTCAGAAATAATGTATTCAAGAGATGGTTCATTTATATTAGATGAACAAGGAAACCTTTTAACAGGAGATGGATTTAGAGTATTAGGATATTCATTAACTAATGATGATAGTGCTCAGCAAGCTACAGGGTTAACACCTAATGCAGTAAATACTGGTGGATTAGATTTTAGATTTGGACCAGGATCTCAATTAAATGGATTTAAGGTTGTTTTAGGTAATATAGGACCAGGAACTGTTACATCAGCAGATGTAAATAAGGATGAAAAGACAATAATAGTTAATGGAGATTTCTCAGATACTGGAGCATTAACTCCAGCACAAGTGGAATCAGCAATTAATAAGGGATTATCTTCAGCAGGTATATCTCAACAAGTATTTGTATCTGGCAAGCCTTTAAAATTTGAAGGCTTAGGATCAGATTCAGTTCTTGGTGGTACTGATGCATTAGCTCCTAAGGCTACTTCAATAGGTGGATTTAATGTTCAATTTAATGAAGGTAATGAATTAAATGGTTATAGCTTCGAAATAGGAAAGATAAGTAAGGAACCACTAGAAGTAACTGTTGAAAAAGGTAGAAAGAAAATTGTTATAAACGGAAACTTCTTAGATAAATCCTTTAATGCATCTGACTTACAAGATGAAATAAATAGTGTACTTAAAAAAGATGGGTTTACACAAGAAGCTAAAGTAACAGGTAGTCCAGCTACGTTATCTAATATTAAAGGAGCTTCAGATGACTCAGGTAAGGTAGATAAGAACGCAGAGATAGTTAACGCAAAAGATGGAAGTAAAAGTGATCTTTCAGTAGGTGGATTTACTTTTAGTGAACCTGAGAATGGAGAATTAAATGATTATACTATATCAATAGGAGAAAGTTCAACAGGAACTGCTTTATCAGTAGTAGTTGAAAATGGAAATATTGTTATTAATGGAGACTTCTTTACTAATCCAGCTAAATTTACTGGTGAAGAGTTAAGAGCTAAGATTAACAGTGCTTTAAAGGCAGAAGGGCTTAAAACTCAATTCAAAAAAGTAGATGGATCAATAGATAAGGATAAGATAGATAATAAGATTAAGTTTACTGGGGGAGAAACTGCAACAGCGCCAAAGGCTTTAAATATAGCAGGATTAAATGTTGAATTACCAAAAGGAAAATTATTTAATAATATTGAGTTTGTAATTGAAGATATTAACTCTACATCTCTTGGTGTAAAGTATACTCCAGGAACAACAGGAAGTAATCCAAAACTTGTAATTACAGGAGACTTTACTAAGAAGGTATCAGCCAGAGATTTAGAAGATAAGATTAATGAAGCTTTAGCAGATGCTCACCAAACTGAAAAACCAGAAGTTAAGGTTTCAGGAACATCTAAGCCTTATACAGGACTAACTTCAGATGTAATAGAAGGTGGAGAAGTAGATAAATCACCAGCTAAGGTAATTGTTGGTGGAGTAGAATTAACCTTTGATGCTGGAGCAGCACTTAATGGTTATAAGTTCCAGATTGGAACTATTACTCCAGGAACTAGGACATCAGCTGATATTGATGAAAAGTCAAAAACTATCACAATTAATGGTGACTTTGTAACTGCTAATGCAGTAACTGCAAAAAATATTCAAGATGCATTAACTAGAGCTTTAGAAGGTAAGGGAATTGATCAAGGTATTACTGCTTCAGGAAAGCCAATGGAAATTGGTGGAGTAGTTTCTGATGAAACTTACGGTGGTACACCAGTGGAAAGTATGAATACTGATGGAAGTATAAACTTCGTAGATGGAACAAAGGATTTAAAATCTTATGATGGACAACTTAAAACTTTAAAAATTCCAGATAAGGTTAGAGTTCCAGGAACAGATACTGAGCTAGCAGTTAAAACTTATACTATAGATAAAAATGGCGTTATTAATGGAGTTTTAGAAGATGGTAGAGTTGCAGCTCTTGGACAAATAGCTATGTCTACATTTAAGAATCCAGAAGGCTTAACTAAACTTGGAGGAAACCTTTATGGTTCATCAGTTAACTCAGGTGAAGCTATTATTAAAAGTGGTGTTGGAACATTAAATGATGATAATTCAAAGGGATATGGAGACAACCTACAAGGTATGCTTGAAATGTCTAATGTAGATTTATCTGAGCAATTTACTGATATGATAGTTTCAAGCAGAGCTTTCCAAGCTTCAGGTAAGATGATAACTACTGGAGATGAAATACTTCAGGACATCATTAATTTAAAAAGATAGGTTTTAGAATGAAAAATTAAGGATGAAGAATTTCGGATAAAACTCCTAAAGAAGTTTTTAAAATTAAGTTTTTAATGATTTATTCTAAATTACATTACAGTACATTAGATATTAAGAATTGGTTATAGATAATTGGTAATTGAGGACAGAACTCCTTATGGAGATTTTGAAATTAAGTTTTTAGTGATTTATTCTAAATTAAACTAATAATAAATAACTACTAACATTATTTATTAAAGGTAATTTGGATTAAATTACTTCCTCAATTATCAATTGTTAATTATTAACTGCTAATTGAAAAAAGGGGTAATAATATGATAGATGTTACAGCAATGAACAATAAAGAATTTATATTAAATGCAGATCATATAGAGAAGATTGAAGAGGTCCCTGAAACGTTAATTACACTAACTAATGGTAAAAAGTATATTGTCCTAGAGAGTGTAGAGGAAGTTGTAGATAAGGTGCTTAAATATAAAAATAAAATTGTTACTTATAAGTTATAACAGGAGGCAATATTATGAAAAAATCAGATATTTTAACCTCAGTGGGTTTAGTATTAGGAATAGTGTTAATGTTATATGGGATGGTTCTTGGAAGTAGTCTTATGATATTCTGGGATTTATCATCTGTAATTATAACTGTTGGTGGATCTGTATCAGCACTTCTAATTACTTACACATTAGAAGAAATGAAAAACATGGGAAAATTATTTGTACAAGCTTTTAAGGAAAATAAATCTTCAGGAAAAGATATTATAGTAAAATTTACTAGTATTTCTAAAAAAGCAAGAAGAGAGGGTTTATTATCCTTAGAAGATGATCTTTCTGAAATGGATGATCCTTTTATGAAAAAAGGTCTTCAAATGGTAGTAGATGGGATTGAACCTGAAACTATTAGAGAAATATTAGAGCTTGAAATAGGAGAAATGGAAAATAGGCATGAAAAAGGAGCTGGTATATTCCTATCTTGGGGAGCATATGCACCTGCTTTTGGTATGCTTGGTACTTTAATTGGACTAATTCAAATGCTTGCTAATTTAACAGATGTTGCTAATATTGCATCAGGTATGGGAAAGGCCCTAATAACAACATTTTATGGTTCATTATTAGCTAATATAATTTGTAATCCTATAGCATCAAATTTAAAACAAAAAAGTGCTAAGGAGGCAGGAGAAAGAGAAATGATATTAGAAGGCATTCTTGCTATTCAATCAGGAGTTAATCCTAGAATTGTAGAAGAAAAGCTAATTACATATTTACCTCCTAAGGATAAATTAGAGTATTTAAATAACAGCATTGAAAATGGTGAAGGAGTTGTTATTTAATGGCTAGAAAGAAGAAGAACAATAGTGGAGGCTTAAAAGGCGATGAGTGGATGGCTACCTATGCCGACACAGTAACATTATTGCTTACATTTTTCGTTTTGCTTTATTCTATGTCATCTATTGATGCTGAGAAAACTAAAAATATAGCAAATGCCTTTGTTTCAATGATGAGTGGACAAAGTGGAGACTCATTAATGCAGTTTAACTTATATAATGGGGAAGTTCCATTAATAGGAGGAGAAACTGAAGAAAATTTTGATGGAGGAGAGGAATTAACTGATCAGCAAAAAATGTTTAATACTATTAAAGAGTTTGTAAATAATAATAATCTTCAAGATGTTGTAGAAATAGTTGACGACGAAAGAGGAGTAGCTATGCAGCTTAGAGATAATATATTATTTGAAACATCAAGTTCAGATTTAAGAGAAGACAGTAAAGCTATTTTAAATCAATTAAATACAATTATAGCATCAGTTAGTAATCCTATTTTAATAGAAGGTCATACAGATAATCGTGATATAAATACATCAAGATTCCCTTCCAATTGGGAGTTGTCTGCGGATAGAGCAGTTAATGTAGTAAGATATTTTGTAGAAGTATTAGGACAAGATCCCAAGAGATTTTCAGCAACAGGTTATGGAGAGTTTCAACCTGTAGCACCAAATAATACTTATGAAGATATGGCTAGAAATAGAAGAGTAGATATTTTAATAGTTACATCTAAGGGGGAGGAAAGCTAAATGGCTGAGGAAAAAATAGAAAAGAAAAAGGGTAAAAAACTTGCTTTAATTATTGTACTACTTTTAATATTCGTAGGTGGAGGAACTTTTGGTGGAGTTTATTACTTTATGAGTAAGAATGCAGCATCTAGTCCAATAATAATAGAAGAAGCATTTGTTCCAGTTGGAGAAGAGATATTTGTAAATTTAAGTGATGAAAATTCAAAAAGATATGTAAAGTTAAATTTATCTTTAAGCTATGATAAAAGAAATAAAGATTTAGCTGCAGAAATTGAACAAAAACAAGTAGTTATAAGGGATGTAGCTATATTTTATATTAAATCCTGCAAAGCTAAAGACTTTGAGCCTGCAAATGAAGCTAGGCTAAAGGGAGATTTAATAACTAGAATTAATGCAAAGTTAACTACAGGTGTATTAAAGGACGTTTATATTAGTGATATTATAGTTCAATAAGAAAGTAGGTAAACAATGGATTTTATATTTTTACTGTTTAAACTAATATTTGCATTGGCAGTAGTTCTTGGACTTATGTACATATCTTTTAAATTAAGTAATAATAAATTAAGTCAGTTTAATGATGGGAAATATATAAAAGTTCTTGAAAGAAATCAAATTTCAAAAGATACTGCTATAGTAGTAGTTAAAATAGGTAAAAAGGGATATGTTCTAAGTACTTCAAATAACTCTACTAATAAAATAGATGAGCTATCTGAGGAAGAAACTTTTCTTTTAGAAGAAGAAAAGAGGATGGAAAAAGAAAAGGTAAGTAAGCAATATGAGATAGCTATTACTAATCTTAAATCTAAGATAAGCAGATTTAAGAATAAAAAGAATTAGAAGGAAGATAATTATGAAGAAAAAGAAATACTTATTTATGGTGCTATTAGTATTCACTTTAATATTTGCCTTTAATAAAAGTGTAAGCGCAGAGCCTATCAATATACCAGATATAAACTTACAAGTTGGTGGGGAAAATACATCACCACAAAATTACATTGATAATATTAAATTATTAATAATACTTACAATTTTAACATTACTACCATCAATAATAATAATGATGACATCTTTTACTAGAATAATAGTAGTATTTTCTTTTTTAAAGAATGCATTAGGAGCTCAACAATCTATTCCAAACCAAATTTTAATTGGACTAGCATTATTTTTAACTATATTTATAATGCAGCCAGTTTATTCTGAAATAAATGAAAATGCCTTTAAACCATTTATGGATAATACAATTACTCAGGAACAGGCAATGGAGGCAGGAAGTAAACCTCTTAGAGAATTTATGCTTAAACAAACTAGACAAAAAGACTTAGAACTTTTTATTGAAAGTTCTAAACTTAATAAAGAAGAAATAACAAGAGATAATATACCACTAACTGTTGTAATTCCAGCATTTGCAATAAGTGAACTTAAAACGGCTTTCCAAATAGGATTTTTATTATTCTTACCATTCTTAATTATAGATATGGTAGTGGCAAGTGTTTTAATGTCAATGGGTATGTTTATGGTACCTCCTGTTATGGTATCACTACCGTTTAAGTTGTTATTATTTGTTATGGTAGACGGTTGGTATCTAATGGTTAGATCATTAATAATGAGCTTTGGAGGGTAGGTGAGAAAAAATGAGTGAGAGTTTAATAATAGGTATTACAAAAGATGCATTAATGACATCTTTAAAAGTGGCAGGACCTATTCTTTTAGTTTCTATTTTAATTGGATTAATAATAAGTATTTTTCAAGCAACTACTCAAATTCAAGAACAAACTTTAACCTTTGTTCCTAAGCTTATTGGAATTGCATTTACTGGTTTATTTTTAGCTAGTTTTATGCTTCAAACCCTAGTAGGTTTTACTGAAAGAATTTTTGATCTTATTATTAAAGTATCTACTTAGGGGGTAGATGAATGATAAATACTATGTATTTTTTAGCTTTATTCTTAATCTTTTTAAGAGTAACAGCATTTTTTGCAATAACTAATGTGTTCTTTCCTAATGGAACACCTAAAACTTTTAAAGCCATGTTTTCATTAATCTTTTCTTTTGCATTATTAAGTGGTGTAGATTATGGAAGCTTAAATGAAATTACAAGCAATTATTATTTAATTATTTATATATTTTATGAAATAGTAAATGGACTAATCTTAGGATTAATATCTAATATTGCTTTTGAAGTAGTACTTATGGCTGGTAGTTTACTAGATGTACATATAGGATTAAGTATGGTTAATACAGTAGATCCTAATAGTAAAGCCAATACTACAATAACAGGAAACTTGCTTCACTATGTGGCCTTAATTATATTCTTTATTGTAGATGGACATCATATGTTAATTAAGTCTTTAATGGAAAGTTTTATTACTCTGCCAATGGGAAATGGACTTTTACACGCTGAAACCATGAGTACTCTTATTGAGATAATAGCAAATTATTTTGCTATAGGTTTGAAAATAGCAATACCAATAGTATTGATTATGATAATGACAGATGTAGCTATGGGGCTTGTATCAAGGGCAGTTCCTCAAATAAATGTTATGATTCTTGGAATGCCTGTAAAGATGCTTGTAGGAATATTAGCTGTATGTGTATCACTACCAATAATTATTAAATTATTTATAAGTAGTATAAGTTACCTGCCAGATATTTTTAGAAAGATAATTACTACTGTTCCTTTAATTATGTTTATAGGAGCAGATGAAAGAACAGAAGAAGCAACTCCTAAAAAGAAAAGTGATTCTAGAAAAAAAGGACAGATTCCAAGAAGTAAGGATGTTGGACTAGCTATAACTTTAATTGCTACAACTTTAGTAATAGTAGCATTAAGTGGATTTATAGTTTCATCTTTAAAAAATAATGTAACATATTTCTTAGGTGATTTAGGAACTATGGAAGTAACTGAAAATAGCTTAAATGGTATTAATCTATTAGTTATAAGTAAAGGGTTAATTACTATAATGCCAGTTGTTCTTCCCATAATGATAGCAGGTGTATTTGCTAGCTTAATCCAATCAGGATTTTTAGTAGTTAAAGATGCAATAAAACCTTCTTTTGGGAAATTAAATCCAATTAATGGTTTTAAGAATATGTTTTCTAAAAAAGCCTTTGTAGAACTTATTAAGAACTTAATAATGATAAGTGTAGTAATTTATATTGCATATTCATATATAAGTTCAAACTTTGATAAAATTATGCAAATTGGAAATTTATATCTTCCAACATTAGGAGTTGAAGTTAAATCATTAATAGTTGGACTCTTCGTAAAAATTTGTATATTACTAGTAGTAATTGCTGTTGTAGACTATGTAGTACAATTTCTTCTTTTTCAAAAGGAAATTAGGATGACTAAGCAAGAAGTAAAAGAAGAGTATAAGCAAATGGAAGGGGATCCACAAATAAAATCTAAGATAAAGCAAAGACAAAGAGAAATGTCCCAAAGGAGAATGATGCAATCTGTTGGGGATGCAACAGTTGTAATAACAAACCCAACTCATTTAGCAATAGCTATAAAATATGAGGAAGGGAAAATGGAAGCTCCTAAAGTTATAGCTAAGGGAGCAGACAATATTGCGTTAAAAATAAAAGAAAAGGCATTAGAGTATAAAGTACCTATAATTGAAAATAAACCTTTAGCAAGGCTCATATATGATTCTGTAGAAATAGATAGTGATATACCTCAAGATATGTATCAAGCAGTAGCAGAAGTCTTAGCTATGGTATTTAAACTTAATAGAAATAAGAAGAACTAGACAATAAAGGATGGGGTAGGTTTGCTTGAAAATAATAAAATTAACTTAAAAAAGAATACGGATATAATAGTAGCCTTCGCAGTACTTGGTATTGTACTTATGATAATAGTACCTCTTCCATCGGCCTTATTAGATGTATTACTGGCATTTAATATTACTTTATCTGCTGTAGTATTAATGATTACTATGTTTACCACAAATGTATTACAGTTATCTGTATTCCCAACTCTTTTACTTGTAACAACATTATTCAGACTAGGTCTAAATATATCCTCAACAAGACTTATATTAAGTGAAGGAAATGCAGGAAGTATTATTGAAGCCTTTGGTGAATTTGTTATAGGCGGAAATTATGTAGTTGGAATAATTATATTCTTAATTATAGTTATTATACAATTCGTAGTTATTACTAGTGGGGCAGGTAGAGTATCAGAAGTATCAGCTAGATTTACATTAGACGCTATGCCAGGAAAACAAATGAGTATAGATGCAGATTTAAATGCAGGTTTAATTGATGAAGCTATGGCTAGAAAGAGAAGAGAAGACCTACAATCAGAAGCTGACTTTTATGGATCTATGGATGGTGCATCTAAGTTCGTAAAAGGAGATGCTATAGCAGGTATAATTATAACAATTATTAATATAATTGCAGGTATAATTATTGGTGTTATGAGTGGTATGGATTTTCTCCAAGCAGGAGAATTATATACTAGATTAACTATAGGGGATGGACTTGTAAGTCAAGTTCCAGCGCTATTAATATCAACAGCATCAGGTATATTAGTAACTAGATCTGGAAGTTCCGATAACTTTGGTAAGACTTTCAGTAAGCAACTTACTGCTTTCCCAGTAGCACTTGGAATAGTATCAGCAGTAATGTTTTTCTTAGCATTAATACCTGGAATGCCAATGTTCCCATTTTTACTAGCTGCAGTGGCTGGAGGAGTTGCTACATATTTATTAATTAAGGAAGAACAGAAAACTCAAGAGCAAGAACTTCAAAGAGTTGAAGAAGAATATACAGAGCTTGAAAAGAAAGAGCCAGAAAATGTTATGAGTTTAATTTCTGTTGAACCTATGGAAGTAGAAATAGGTTATGGTTTAATTCCTCTTGCTGATGAATCAACAGGTGGAGATTTACTTCAAAGAATTGCATCTGTTAGAAGACAATGTGCAATTGAAATGGGAATAGTAGTTCAACCTATTAGAATAAGAGATAATCTTCAATTAAAGACTAATGAATATGTAATTAAGATAAGAGGAACTGTAATAGCTTCAGCAGAACTTATGGCAAGTATGTTGCTATGCATGGATCCATCAGGTGAAAACACTCAAATAGCAGGCATTAGAACTGTTGAACCTACATTTAATTTGCCGGCAGTATGGATTAATAAAGATCAAAGGGAAGAGGCTGAAATTAAAGGGTTAACAGTAGTTGATCCAACAACAGTTATGGTTACTCATTTAACTGAGACTATTAAAGCACATTCATATGAGTTACTTGGAAGACAAGAAGTTCAATTAATAGTTGATAATACTAAGGAAAAATATAGTGCTGTAGTAGATGAACTTATACCAGATTTAATGACAATAGGTGAGCTTCAAAAGGTTCTACAAAACCTTTTAAGAGAAAAAGTTCCAATAAAAGATATGGTTACTATAATGGAATCATTAGCTGATAATTCAAGATTAACTAAGGATTTAGAATTATTAACAGAGTATGTTAGGTTCTCCTTAGCTAGAACTATTTGCAATACAATTATAGATGAGGATAAGAGTATAACAGTTGTAACTTTATCAGCTCAAATTGAAGAAATAGTTTCAGCAAATACACAGAAATCTATACAAGGATCTTTCCCAGCAGTAGATCCTGATACAACAACTAAGATTTTTAATAGTGTAAGAGATACTATAGATAGGGTTTACTTCTATAATAATCAACCAGTTATATTAGTATCACCAAATATAAGACCTGTTTTTAGAAAGTTAATAGAAATGGTATTTCCACATGTTATGGTAATTTCATTAAATGAAATACCAAATGATGTTGAAATAAAAACAGAAGGAGTTGTATCACTATAATGCTTATTAAGAAGTACTTAGTAAAAAATATGAATGAAGCTATGACTAGAATCAGATATGAATTGGGTAAGGATGCTATTATTATAAGTCAAAGAAAAGTAAGAGAATCAGGGATTAAAGGATATTTTAAACCTAAGTTAATAGAAGTTACAGCTGCATTAGAAAATAGCAAAGTAGATAAGAAACAAAGTAAGAAAGTTTCAGAAGTAGATAATTTTAAGGATTCATTAAATAGCATAAAGAGTATTTTTGAAAAAGAAGAAGTTAAAGCTCAGATAGATAGAAGTGTTGAAATAGCAAAGCCTAGTGGTTTAGAAAAGGCAGATACTAAAAAAGATGAGGCTTTAAAGGATGAAGTAAAAGAAATTAAGGAATTATTAAATAAAGTTATTAAAAATACTAATAAAGAAAAAGAAGCTTTAGTAGCTGTTGATTTTTTAAGAGATATAGATATAGAAGAAAATCTATTAGAAGAAATAAACTTAGAAAAATATGAAGATATTGAAATATTTAAAGAAGAATTTAAGGAAGTATTAAAAAAAGACATAGAAGTATCAAATAAGGATCTAAGAGGAAAAGTAGTTCTAATCGGGCCAACAGGAGTAGGAAAGACTACTACTATTGCAAAACTAGCTGGTAGACTTGCTCTTATTGAAAAGAAAAAAGTTGGATTAATTACAATAGATACTTATAGAATAGGTGCTGTAGAGCAATTAAAAACTTATGCTGAAATTATGAATATACCATTTAAAGTAGTAATTACATTAAAAGAAATGGAAGAAGCTATTAGTTCTTTAGATAGTTGTGATGTTGTTTTAGTTGATACAACAGGAAGAAGTAGTAAAAATACTATGCAGATATCAGAGCTTAGAGCTTTTATACAAAAAGTTAATTCAACTAACATTTCCCTGGTAATAAGTGGAACAACTAAGAATAAAGATATTGATGCTATATTAAGTGGATATGGAGAAATAAACTACGAAGATATAATAATTACAAAGCTTGATGAAACTACTTCTTATGGATGCATTTATAATATAGCAAAGAAGTCTAACAAGCCTATATCTTATATTACCGTTGGACAAAACGTTCCTGATGATATTAAGGTACCAAGTAAAGATGAAATTATAAAACTTATTCTTGGGGAGGAATCAGTATGCTAGACCAAGCTGAAAGCTTAAGAAGACTTGCAAATGGCAGTACTAGTAATATGGAAAGAAAAAAATCAAAAATTATTACTATAACTTCAGGTAAAGGTGGAGTTGGTAAAAGCAATTTTGTAGTAAATTTAGCTATAAGACTAGCAAAACAAGGTAAAAAAGTTTTAGTGTTTGATGCTGATATAGGTATGGGAAATGATGATGTATTAATGGGGATTTATCCAAAGAATAACGTTTTAGATTTGATAAGTGGAAACTTATCAATTGATGATGTTATAGTAGAAGGACCTGAAGGGGTTAATCTTCTACCAGGAGGAAGCGGTCTTAATAATATAGAAGATTTACAGCAAAACCAAAGAGATTTATTTCTAAAGAAAATAGAAACACTAGAAGGTTTTGATTACATATTTATTGATACTGGAGCTGGAATTAGTAGAAGTGTTTTAGCATTTATTGCTTGCTCTGATGAGGTTATACTTGTTACTACTCCAGAGCCAACATCATTAACAGATGGATATAGCTTATTAAAGGCAGTAAATCATTTTAAAATTAAAAGTAAAGCCAGTATAGTTGTAAATAAAGTTTTTGATAAAAAAGAAGGAGAAGTAACATTCTCTAAGTTTAAAACAGCAGTAAATAGATTTTTAACTTTAGATATAGATTATTTAGGATATATTTATGAGGATAAAAAACTAACTATGTCGGTAAGAAAGCAATTGCCTTTTATTATAGGATATCCAAATTGTGAGGCTTCAAGATGTATAGAGGCAATAACATCAAAAATAGTTGGAAAAGAAAAACAAGAATCAGGAATTGGTGTACAAGGGTTATTTAAAAAATTATTTAATATTTTTTCATAGGGGGTAAATATGTCAAATATAAAGCTAGAGATGAATTGTGTTATAGATATATTATTTGAAAATAATGTATATAAATCAACTATTCAAGATGTTAAAGCAGAGGAATTTTTAATTGCAGTGCCTATAAATGATGGTATTTTCTTAACTCTAAATGAAGGGGACGAGCTTCAACAGATAATTTATGATGGTAATGGGAATGTATTTGGTTATAAATCAAAAGTTTTAGGTAGATATGTTGAAGAGGAAAAGCCTTATTATAGATTAAGCTTACCTTATAGTATTACTAAGATCCAAAGAAGAGATTATGTTAGAGTTGATATAGTACAAATAATTAATTATGTTAATGAAAAAGAGATAGAAACTGAACTTAAAGAAAATTCAAAAAAAGCTGAAGTAATAAAAAAAGAAAAATATAAAAATGCTATGATATTAGACTTAAGTGGTGGAGGAATGAGAGTTAAGATAAAAGATCCTATTAAGCTTAATGATACTATAGTAGCTAGTTTAAAATATGAAGATGAAGAGATAGAAGTAAAGGGAGAGGTTATTAGAATAACTAAGGCTGAAGATAGAAGCTTTGTTTGTGGAGTAACCTTTGTGAATATTAGTAATTCTACAAGAGAAAAAATTATAAGAACTGTATTTAAAATTATGAGGAAACAAAGAGAACTTATATAAGGAGTTTTTAAGGAGGTAAAAATCATGGAATGTCAAAGCCCTCTAATTCATAAGGAAGAGATTGTTGAAAAGTATATACCATTGGTTAAGTATCTGGCATCAAGAATTATGCTTGGAAAAACAAAATATATTGAATATGAAGACTTAGTTAGCTATGGGATTGTTGGGCTTATGGATGCAATAAATAGGTATAATCCAACTAAAGGAATGAAATTTTCCTCTTATGCTACTTTGAGAATAAAAGGGGCTATGATTGATGAAATAAGAAAAAATAGACCTATTTCAAAGGGGGCAATGGATAAGCTTGCAAGGTATAATGAGGCCATTGAAAGATTACAAAATAAGCTTATGAGAGAGCCTTCTTTAAAGGAAATAGCTTTAGATCTTGGAGTATCAGAAGAAGAGGTTTCCCAAGTTGAGAACTATATAAACTATATGTCTATAATATCTTTAGAGTCAGTAATTTATTCTGATGATGACGATGTTACTGTTATGGAAACATTAGAAGATAAAGAAGCTATATCTCCTGAAGAATCCTTAGAATATAAAGAAAAAACTGCAATATTAGCAGAAGCTATCGAAAAGTTAAAGGATAAGGATAAGTTAATTTTAAAGCTATATTATTATGAAAAGTTTACTTTAAAGGAAATAGGACAAGTATTAGAAGTATCTGAATCAAGAGTTTGTCAGCTCCATAGTAGGGCTATTAGAAATTTAAGAACTGTTATGAAGGAAATTAATTATATTTAATTAAAGGAGTGATAAAATTGATACCAATTTTAATTTTAATGATAGGTATTATTTTAATTGTTTTAAATTTTAAAGCCATTAAGAAAGAAGATAACTCCTTTGAAAAGATTCTACAAAGAGAAGAAAGTAGAGAAAAGGATTATGATTTAGATATAATAGAAATAAGAAAATCTTTTGCAGAAACTGTTTTAGAACTGCAAAAGGAGATAGAAGATTTAAAAATATCTATTAATACTATTAAGAATTCAAATAAAAGGGACGATATTATATATAATGAGGAGAAATTAAATAGTAATACTTCAATTGAAGAGAGTAAAGGTAAGTTAGAAATAGAAAACGCTAACTTAAAGAATAATTTAGATATTGAAATCGATGATAATTTTCCAGAAAAATCAAAGGATAATGAAGTAGATGAAAATAGTAAATTAAATAGGGTTAAAGAGCTCTTAGATAATGGGTTAAATGATGATGAAATTTGTGAAGAGTTATCCATAGGTAAGGGGGAGGTATTATTAATAAGAAGCTTATTAAAAAGGTAGTTGATATATTTAATTTCCTTTCCGATAGAAAAATACTTATGGGTATAGGAATAGGTATGATTATTACAGTTATTTTAATGCTAGGTGTAAATTATAGTAGGGAAATATCTGATGCTAATATAGAAGAAAAGGCTAGAGGCCTTGGAATGCATTATAACGATGAATGCAAAGTTTTATTTGAAGGGGATGAGGCAAATGATTAGAAGTCTTTATACAGCAGTATCTGGTTTAGTAACTTTAGAGAATAGACAAGCTACCATAACTAATAATATGACTAATGCTAACACTACAGGCTTTAAGGGAGATAATTTATCTATTAAAAGCTTTGATGATGTTATGATTCAAAATAAGGATAAGGTTGTAGGTGGAAAAAACCTGACTCAAAGATTGGGAACAATAAGTCTTGGAGCTGAAATTGATACTGTAGATACAGCTTTTACTCAAGGGGTATTAAAAAATACTGATAAGAGAACAGATTTCGCTATAGAAGGCAGAGGCTTTTTTGCTATAGAAAAACAAACTGCTGGAGGAAATGAAGTAGTATATACTAGAGATGGAAGTTTTAGAGTTGGTAATAACGGATATCTAATGACAAGCACAGGTGATAGAGTTTTAGGTATTAATAAAGGAACAGGTGCCTTAGAACCTATTTTTGTTGGAAGTGACAATATGGTCTTAGGTAAAGATAATACTTTACATATAGGTAATACAGATAATTATTCTTTAGCTGTAGCAGATTTCACTGATTACAATAATTTAGAAAAGATTGGTGATAACTATTATAGGGGAGAAAATCCTATATATAATGCTGAAACTTATGTAACCCAAGGAGCCTTAGAAAGTTCAAATGTAAATATTACAAATGAAATGGTCAATATGATGACAACTATGAGAAGTTTTGAAACTAATCAAAAAATAGTTCAAACTATAGATGATACTTTAAATAAAGCTGCAAATGAAATAGGATCTATTAGATAATGGGAGGTAAATTATGTTAAGAACTTTATGGACTGCAAAAACTGGAATGAATGCTAATCAAGATAAGTTAGATGCAATATCTAATAATTTAGCTAATTCAAGTACATTAGGTTATAAAAAATTAGAAGTTGGGTTTAAAGATTTACTTTCAGAATCATTAGATGCATTAGGTAATCCTTTAAATAATAAAGATTCTATCATAGGAACAGGAACTAAGACATCTGAATGGTATAGAGATAATAGTCAAGGAATGCTTCAAGAAACATTACTTAGCACTGATTTATCAATAGATGGAGTAGGATATTTTAAGATTATTACTGAAGATGGTAATGAGTTATATACTAGAGATGGTGCTTTTGCTATAGATGCTAATGGAAGATTAGTAGATAATAGAGGATATAAGGTAGAAATTAATTATTTAAATGGATTCTCAGAAAATAATGTTACATTTAATAAGAATAACTTTATGGTAGATAAAAAAGGACAAATATTCTTAAAGAATGGTGATACCTTTAATCATGTAGGAGAAATACCATTATATACTGCAGTAGGAGATAGAGCATTTGTATCAGTAGGAGAAAATTTATACTCTCCAGCACCTGGTGTACAAGTAAATAGAAGTACAGATTTTGAAATGCTTCAAGGCATGCTTGAAGGATCAAATGTAGATATGGCTACTGAATTTGCAGATATGATATTAACTCAAAGAGCATTTCAATTAAGCTCAAGAGGAATAACAACTGCAGATGAAATGTGGGGAATGGTTAATAATTTGAGAAGATAGTTGAAAATTGCTTTGCAATTTTAATGAAGAATTAAGAATTAAAAATGAAAAATTGATGTGAAAACTCCTACGGGAGTTTTTTTGATATGAAGAATTAGTTAATAAATGAAATAATGAAAAAATGAAAGAATGAATAAATAGTTAAAATAAAAGAATGAAGAAATGAAAAAATGAAGAACGTAAGGTAAAAACTCCTGAAGGAGTTTTTTATTTTTATTGTAGTAATTTGGTATAAATTACATCCACAATTCTTTCATTATTTTCATTCTTTAATTCTTTCATTAAAAAAAGGCTTTGAAAAAAGCCTTTTTTATCGTGATTTTGTGAAAATCACTTCCTTAATTCTTAATTTTTCATTCTTTATTTAAAACTAGCTGTTAATTGCACTAGTGATTGGTGGTACTACTTGTTTCTTTCTTGATAGTACACCATCTAAGAATGCAGTGCTTTCATTTAGTGTTACATTAAATGCTTTTTCTGCAATTTCTGGTTGATTACCAGCAACTAATATTTGAGATCCTTCATTTAATATATCAGTTAAAAGCAATAATGTCATATCTAAACCAGCTTCATTTGCCTTAGTATCCATGTATTTTAACATGTCATTTTTAAGTGGCATAAAGCCTTCTATATCCATAGTGTTAACTTGGGCAATACCTACCTTAGTTTCTCCTATAGTAAATGGTTTAAAGTCTTGGTTAAAGATTTCTTCAACAGTTTTACCTTTAAGTGAAGTACCTGCTTTAAACATTTCTTTTGCAAATTCTTCAACATTGATTCCAGCAATTTCAGCAAGTCTTAAGCAAATTTGCTTATCTTCTGGAGTACAAGTTGGGCTTCTGAATAATAATGTATCAGATATTATTGCACCACATAAAAGTCCAGCAGCTTGTTTTGAAGGTCTTATTCCACGTTCAAAGAAGCATTTACCAACTATAGTAGAAGTACTTCCAATAGGTTCACTTCTAAAGTATAGAGGACCACCTGTTTGAATATCAGCTACTCTGTGGTGATCTATAATTTCTAATATATCAGCATCTTCAAGTCCATCAACTGATTGGCTTCTTTCATTATGGTCCATTTGAATAATTTTCTTTCTATAGTTAGAAATTAAGTGATATCTAGACATAGTTCCTATAACTTTTCCATCTGTATCTATAACAGGATAGCTTCTAAATCTAGTTTCAACCATAACTGGTTTAACATCATCAACTAAATCTTCTGTTGAGAAAGTAACTAATTTATCCTTTATCATTACATATCCAACAGGGATACTTTGAATTATAAGTCTTGATGTAGTAAATGAATCATGAGGTGTAGATATTACACTTATATTAGCTTCTTTAGCTTTTTCAATTATTTCAGCAGTAGGAGTATGTGATCCTGTAATTATCATAAGAGAAATGTTTAAGTCTAATAAAGCACTTTGAACTTCTTCTCTATCTCCAACTATTGCAATATCGCCTTCTTCAATATGATCCTTCATGCTTTCTGGTTTCATAGCAGAAACTACTATTTTACCTGGGAAAGATTTAGTTCCTTCATTAACATATATTTCTTTTGCAGATAAAGTATCTACTATGTTTTCAAAAGAAGTATTACTCTTTGCTAAAATTCTATTATCCCAAATATCCATATAGCAAGAAGTTAAGTTTGAAATAGCTAAAACTCCTAATAGATGATCATTTTCATCTGCAACAGGAAGAGTTTTTATGTTCTTGCTGCTCATTATGTTCCAAGCCATTTTTAATGATATTTCTGGTGAAACAGGTGTTATTCTATCAAATTCTAAATCTTCAACCTTAAGTTTCACAGTTTTTAATAATTGTGGAGCTTCTACTCCAAAATAATCAAGTATATATTGAGTTTCTCTATTTACATTTCCAAGTCTAACTGGAATAGCAGGCAGGTTGCCTGTCTTATTTTTTAATTCAGCATATGCATAAGCTGAACAAATTGAGTCTGAATCTGGGTTTTTATGCCCAGTTACGTATATTATATCTTTCAAGTTATTGCCTCCTTAGTATATTAATCATCTATTCATATTCTATATTTATATTGAAAATTTGTAAAGGTATCTAATTAAAATTCATATCTTGGAATTAACTAAATATATAAGTTGAAATAAAATTTCTATATTTATATGTAAGCTTTATTCTCTTTATAAAATGT
>NZ_JAWGSV010000015.1:0-24958 GCF_032552055.1 Clostridium sp.
CACTTACCCTATATTTTGCTATTATAAAATACATAATAATTAAGTTGTTGTATTTTAGGGTATTAAAACTTAAAAAACCAATTTCACTTAGGAAACCTTTCAAATCTCTAAAGTAATATTCTGGAGTAATAAAGACAATTATCACAACCATTGTAATAAATAATATCAGCTGCAATAAGCCATAAATCTCTTTCTTAGTAAGACTTTTTAAATGCATTGAGAACATGATTAATATCATACAAATTATCAAACTTAAAAGTCCAACAATATCATAAACTATTAATGTATATCTAAAGGACATAATTTCAAATATGCAATAAGCTATCAAACTATATAAAACATAAATTAATAATTTTTTTGGAGTCATATAATATATTTTTTCTCTAAAAGTATTATAGTCCAACTTAATTCCCCTCACTATCTATATTTACTACATTATTTTACATCATTTCCTATTATATGTGAATATACTAAAAAAATTATATTTATATTAAAAAAGCTGCCCATGGCAGCTCTTAACTTTTTACCTTTTTATCCAATTTAATATATCCTCTATTACCTCATCCTTGTTAACTTCATTTAGCATTTCATGTCTACCATCTTTATATAACTTATAATTTAAATCCTTAACTCCTAAACTTTTATAAGTGTTATATAAATTTTTAATTCCTTCTCCAAAATATCCTACTGGATCCCTATCGCCAGCAAAAATATATATTGGAATATTAACTTTCTTTACCTTCTCTAAATTTTCGTATTTATGAATATCATTAATTCCTTTAATTAAATAATAATAAAACTCTGAAGGATATATAAATCCACAAAAATCATCTTCAATATACTTCAGAACTTCCTTCTCATCACTACAAAGCCAATCAAAGTCAGTATTAGAGTTTTTAACACTACTATTAAATCCTCCAAAAGAAAGCTTGTCCATTAAATTACTTCTATTTTCTCGTCCCCTTAAGATATTTTCTAATTTTGATACTAAAATCCCAGCTTTAGTATAAGACTTCTGCTTACCATTAGTACCTGATAAGATTAAAGCATCTATTGTATCTCCGTATTCTTGCAAATATCTTTGACTTAAAAATGATCCCATACTATGTCCAAAAAGAACTATAGGTAAAGCTTCATTTTCAGATTTTATTATTTCATTAACTTTTCTTATATCATCTAACATTGTATAAAAGCTATCACCTTCTTTAAAAAAGCCTAATCTAGACTTATCTAAAGAACTATTACCATGTCCACAATGATCATGACCATATACTATATATCCCTCTTCCACTAACTTTTCTGCAAAATAATTATATCTACCTACCCACTCAGACATTCCATGTACTATTTGTACAACTCCCTTTGGATTTTTTATATCCATGCCCCATTTATAATATGAAATATCAGAACCAATATTATTTTTAAAGCTATATCTTTCCATATCACTCATCTCCTATAAATATCTTATGTATAATTATTTTTATTATAATTATTACTTTCCTAATTAATCTTGTCAATTTTCTATTTACATAAACATCTATTGTTCTTATGTAATTGACCTTATATAATTAACATTGTCAAATTTCTATATTTAATAAATTCTTATAACATCATTATTCTTTCAGATATAAAGTTATGATATACTATTGATAGTTAAAATCAAAAATTATTACAATACTTGTTTATATAATTAAATAATTGTATATAATATTTGATAAGTATATTAAGGTGGTGAATAATATTAGTATTAAATCTATAGTAAGCATATTAGCTTCAAAAATAACAATTTTTCTTACAAAAACAATACTAAAAGGGGGAACTACCTTCCCTGGAAAAGTAGCCTTAAAAATAGATAGAAATATTTTAAAGAGAGTATCTCAAGGCTATAAAGTTGTATTAGTTACTGGTACTAATGGAAAGACAACAACAACAAGTATGATTTATAACATAGCAAAGGAGGATGGTAAAAAGGTAATTACAAATAATACAGGCGCAAATTTATTCCCTGGTATAGTTACTACTTTTATAGATAACTACAAATTCTTTAGTAAAACTGAAGATGCCTATGCCATCATAGAAGTAGACGAAGCAAACTTAAAATATATAACAAAATATATAACTCCGGAAATAATTACTGTAACTAATCTTTTTAGAGATCAGTTAGATAGATATGGAGAAGTATATACTACCTTAAATAAAATATTAGAAGGTATTACTTTAACTAAAGATACAACTTTAGTTCTAAATGGTGATGAATCTTTATTAGGTAATTTAGAACTTCCAAATAAAACTGTATTTTATGGTTTTAATGCAAAAATAAATGAAGATACTAAGATAGATGTTAATGCAGATGCTAAGTTCTGCAAATTCTGTAAGTCTCCTTATGAATATAATCATATTACATATAACCATCTTGGAGACTTTTACTGTACAGGCTGTGGTTTTAAAAGAGCTGAGTTAAAGTATGCTGTTAATGAAATTTTAGACCTATCACCTGATAGCTCTACTGTTAAAATTAATAACTTAGATATAGAGGTTAGTCAATCTGGAGTTTATAATATCTATAATGCCCTTTGTGCTTTTGCTATAACAAAAGAGCTTGGAGTTAAGGATGAATCAATTATTAAGTCATTAGAAAACCAAAATTCTAGCTTTGGTAGACAGGAATCCTTAAATATAGATGGAAAAGAAGTTAAAATAATTCTTGTTAAAAACCCTGCTGGATATAATCAAGCACTAGATACATTATGCTTAAATAAAGAAAGCTTTTCTTGTGCATTTTTATTAAATGATAATTATGCAGATGGTACTGATGTATCTTGGATCTGGGATGTAGATTTTGAAAAACTACATAATTTAAATATAGATGAAGTCTTTATATCTGGACTTAGATGTTATGATATGGCTGTAAGACTTAAAATTGCAGGATTAAATGAAAATAAGTTTATTATTGAAACTGAATTTGAAAATCTAACTTCTAAAATAAAAGAAAGTAATAATAATAAAATTTATATTTTAGCTACTTATACTGCAATGATAAATTATAGAAAACACCTTTATTCTAAGGGATATATCAAGAAATTATGGTAAGAAAGGAGAAATAATTATGGAACTAAATATTTGTCACCTTTATCCTGACTTACTTAATGTATATGGTGATGTTGGTAATATATTAATATTAAAACATAGAGCTGAAGCAAGAGGTATAAAGGTAAATATAATTAATACTTCATTAAATGATGAATTCGATGTAGAAAACACTGATATTCTTTTCTTTGGTGGTGGCCAGGACTATGAGCAATCAATAGTATCTGATGACTTAAAAACTAATAAAAAAGATAAATTAAGAGAATACGTTGAATCTAATAAAGTTGTTATTGCAATTTGCGGCGGATATCAACTTTTAGGTAATTACTATATGGCTCCAAACGGTGAAAGAATCGAAGGCCTTGGAATTTTAGATATACATACCGATGGTGGTGAAACTAGATTCATTGGTAATACAGTAATTCATAATGAAGAATTTAATGAAACTTATGTAGGTTTTGAAAATCATTCTGGAAGAACTTATATAAACGGATTAAAACCACTTGGTAAGTGTATAACTGGATTTGGTAATAATGGTGAAGATGGCTATGAAGGATGTATTTATAAAAATACTTATTGTAGCTACTTCCACGGATCACTTTTATCAAAGAATCCAGAGCTTGCTGATAGATTTTTATCTATAGCTTTAAATAACAAATATGAAAATGTAACTTTAGAACCATTAGATGATACATTAGAGCTAAAAGCTAAAAATTACATGATAAAAAGATTAGAAAGCAAATAAAACTAGGGCTGTAGTATAATAAACACTTTTGTACTACAGCCCTAAAATTTATTCATTCTTAATTTTTCGTTGTACCATAGTACTCCTCTATTTATTAAGAACGTTTATCTTCTTTAAATATTCTATTTCCTGGTCTCCAATTTCATTAAGGGTTTTAAATTCATATCCTTTTTCCTTATATATATCTATTATTCCTTGCAGTGCTTCAACTGTAGTATTCTTACCACCAAGGTCATGCATTAACACTACTTCAACCTCATATAAGCATCCTTCGTCCATTATTCTAGAAATTAGATAATCTTTAGATATATCATAACTTTCAGAGTCTCCTGTATCTATTGTCCAATCTATATAATTTATACCCTTACTTAAAAGATTAGATTTAATTTTCTTTAAAGTTTCAGCTTCACAATAAGTATTATCTGCTCCACCAGGTAATCTTACAAAATTCATCTTCTTATCCCCTATTACTTTTTGAATATTACTTATGCACTTATCTAAATCTTTAAAGTATTCTTCTTCATTTTTATACAAGGCATTATAATCGTGAAAATTGCAATGAGGCATTATAGACATATTACTATTATCTAATTCCTCTAGTATATAAGGATAAATACTTACATAATCTCCAACTACAAAAAATGTTCCTTTAATATTATTAGCATTTAAAACATCTATAATTTCTTTAGTGACTTTTACTGATGGTCCATCATCAAAAGTTAAGTAAACTGTTTTTTTAGGAGTTGTTGTATATAGTGCCGATACATGGATAGAATTATAACTAATAAAAATAAAAAGAGACAATATAAAAATATATATTTTTCTTATAGTAACCACCTCCTATAATACTTTATTTTGTACAAATATTAAAAATATATTATATGTAATTTAAACCACTTAACAACTATTCTATTTATTGTTATTATTATATGTAGATGTTATACTTTAAGATATGTGACAAAATAAACCTTAAGAAATGGGGAGATGAACTTGAAATTAAAAAAACTATTAAAAACGCTAGCACTTGCTCTTTCTGTTTCATTATTAGCACCTTTAGCTAATAACGTTAGTGCAATAGAGACTAATTCTAGTGCACCAGAAATAATTGGCGAATCTGCTATTACTATGGATGTAGAAACCGGGGAAATTATTTACTCAAAAAATGCAGATGTTAAGCTTTCTCCTGCAAGTACTACTAAACTAATGACCGCTTTATTATTTGCAGAAAATAAATCAAAGGCAGATATGCTAACATTTTCTGAAAATGTCCTAAAGGTTACAGAAACATCATTAAATAATTACACTAATATAAAACCTGGTGACAAGATTTCTGCTGAAGATACTATGAAGGCTGTATTAATTTTCTCAGCTAATGATGCAGCTTACCTAATGGCAGAATCTGTTGGTGGAACAGTAGATAATTTCGTTAAAATGATGAATGACAAAGCTAAGGAGCTTGGACTTACAGATACTGTTTTCCAAAATCCATCTGGTTTAGAAATAGATCCATTAAATCCTAGCAATACAGAAGTTAATAAGACTACTGCTTATGATTTAGCTAAAATGGCTGTTGCTGCCTTCCAAAATGAATGGTTAAGAGAAATTGTTTCTCCAAGTAACGCTAATACTTCTATTACTATAAATGGTAAACCTATTATTATAGAATCTAGAAATAAGAATCTAGGTAAAAATGGTAACATAGGTGGAAAAACAGGTACTGAAGAATTAGCTGGTCACTGCTTTGTAGGTTTTTATGAAAGGGATGGAAGAGATGTTGTAACTGTAGTATTAAAATCTGAATATGGTGCAACTGGTCTTAATGTATTTGAAGATACAGAAAAAATAGCTAATTATAGTTATTCAGCTGAAAAAGAAACTTTCAAAAAAGCTGGTGATGAAGTAGGTTCAGTGAATTTAACTTATAAAGCTTTTAAATTCTTTGGAACTGAAAAAGAAATTACTGCTCCAATTACATTAAATGAAGATGTTCAATATTATAAAAATGATTTTAATGATGCAAAAGCAAGTATTACATATAACAATGATAATAAAGATGCTTGGCGCTTAAGTGGTAATAAAGAAGTAATGTTAACTTACAGCACTCCTGGATATTCAATGGATGTTAAAGGTACAATTAATCTTTCTAAAATAGATTTAATTAAGACTAACCTTTCATTATATATATTATCAATAGTAATTATAGTTATAATAGTAGTTCTTTTAGTATTAATTATTAGACTTATTAATACTAATAAGAGAAGAAGAAGAAGAAGATATTATTAAACAGTAATATAGTTTAATACTTAGGTGGATTATCAAAGGTTATGTATTATCACAGTAACTTATGACTCCACCTCTTTTATATTAATAGGAACAGAGGTAATAATATGAAAAAACAAAATTTTAAGGGAAGCGTAATGCTTAACCCAACTCCTGTAGTAGTAGTAACATGTAAAAATTCTGAAGATAAAGTTAACGCCTTCACTGTTGGATGGATTAGTACTGTATGTACTAAAGAACCAATAATAGCTATGGGGGTTAGGCCTGAAAGACTATCTTATGATTATATAAAAGAAAGTCAAGAATGTGTTATAAATTTGCCATCTAGGGATATGGTTAAATTTGTAGATTACTGTGGTGTAGTATCCGGAAGAAAAATAGATAAGATTAAGCATTTTGGCTACAAGTTAAATGAAGGTGTATCTATTTCTACTCCTTCTATAGATTTAGCACCAGTAGCCCTTGAATGTAAAGTTAAGAGCATAACTCCACTTGGTACTCATGATTTGTTTTTATTAGATGTTTTAAATGTAAAAGTATCTGAGGATATAATTGATGAAAAAGGAAAGATCTGCTTCAATAAAGCAAACTTAATTTGCTATAATCACGGAGAATACTTTGGATTAAATGCTAAACCTCTAGGTTCTTTTGGATATTCAATTAGAAAGAAGAAGAAATCATTTAATAAAAAGTAGTAAATAAATTGAGTAATATTTATTCTTCCATCCCTTTCCTTGACATAAGAATGAAATGTTACTATACTCAATAATGTTAAAGTAAATTAATTCGGGGGATTATTCTATGTTTATATTAACTTATAATATTAAATTTAAAGAACTAGATTCAAAAATTGAATTATTAAATATCAATGATATTTATAATGTCTTTTATGATAGTCCTTTAGAAATCACTACTGATGAATATGGCTATGGCTATTTAGAAAAAGAAGTTAGTGATATAGATATAAAAGTTGCCTATGATGAAGATAAATCATCGCTTAATAATTTTATAGATAAAGTTAGTTCTATTCTAGATTCTAATTGTATTTCTATTGAAGAAATAAATTATGATTATGAGGAATATGATTTTCCTGATGTTCATATAAATGACGAATGGATGCTATCATCATCTACAGATAATGATGAAAAAAAAGGTAAGAATGTAATTACATTTTGTCCGCAAGGAGCCTTTGGTACAGGTCTTCATGAAACTACTCAGGATTTATTAAATGTTATCTTATCTAAAATAGACCTACATAATAAAACGGTTATGGATATTGGTACTGGTTCTGGAATACTATCTATCGCATCATCTATTGTAGGTGCTTCAAAAGTAACTGCCATTGATATAAGAGATGTTAGAAATGAAGTTATATTTAATGCAAAATTAAATGGACTTTATAATATAGAAGTTTTAATAGGAAATGCCCTAGATGGTGAAGTTAATATTAATGATAAATTCCATTGGATATTTATTAATATTGGTGGAGAAGAAACTGAATTATTTATGGATTTTATAAAGGAACATTTAGAAGAAGGTGGAAATCTACTAGTATCTGGACTTGTTGAATGGAGCTTTAATAAAGTAAAAGAAATAGTTGAACAACATGGATTTTCTTTGCAACAAAAGTATCAAAGTAATGAATGGATAACAGCTATTTTTGAATAATACTATAGATTATAAATCAAATTAAAATGGGGCATCCATAAGGATAGCCCCATTTTAATATTCAAAAAATATTATTGATGTGATTCTCTAGAATTGCTAAAAATTATTTCTAAACTCCAAAGGAGTTTTTTCCTCAATTCTTCATTCTTAATTCTTAATTTTTCATTATTCAAAGCACCCTCTATTTGTTATATAAGTACTTGTAAATATTATAATTTGCTTTTACCTTATCTACATATTTTTTAGTCTCAGGAAATGGTATGTAACTTAATGTTTCTCCATCCTCGGAGTATTCCTCATGATTCAGCCATTTATTAACATTTCCACTTCCGCCATTATAGGCAGCAAGAACTAAATCTAAGTCTTCATCAAATTCTTTTTCTAAATTATCTAAGTACCAACATCCCATTTTTATATTTAACTCAGGGTCAAATAGCATAGATGACATAAAATAATTAACCCCCAGCTCTTTAGCTATCCATTCCCCCGTACCATCCATAATTTGCATTAAGCCTTTAGCATCTTTCTTTGACACTGCTTCTTTATTAAAATTACTTTCAGTTTTTATTACTGCTAAAACAAGATAAGGATCTAAATCATATTCATCACTATACTTATTAATATATTCCTCATATTTGTAAGGGTATACGTACTTTTTCATTCCAAACATAAATGCAAAATAAGCTACAAGTAGTACAATTAAAACAGTTAATATACGCTTAAATTTCATTACCTTCTCCTTACTTCATCATAACATTAAAAAAATCCATTACCTTATCTACCTGACCTTTAGTTTTTAATAGATCTCCATTATTGTCTATAATAATATGGGCATAATCTTTCTTTTTATCTAAAGAAATTTGTGCGTTTAATCTATTAATTGCTTCATCTCTAGTTAATCTATCTCTATTTCTTATTCTAATTATTTGAGTGTTATTATCAACCCAAACAACTACTATATAGTCCATATTTAAATGAAGATTATTTTCTATTAAGGTTGGCGCATCAAGAACAATTAATTTTTCTCCTGCTTTTTCATGCTTTTCTATTTCTTTAAATATTTCATCTTTTATATAAGGTATAATTATATCCTCATACTTTTTCCTTTGTTTAGGAAATCTAAAAATATGATTTCCAAACTCTCTTCTTCTAAATTCACCTCTCCAGTCAAAAAATCCAGAACCAAATTCTATTTTTATCTTATCTAATATTTCTGGATATTTTTTAAGTACATCTCTCGATATAGTATCTGCATCAATGACAATAAACCCCTTATCACAGAGCATTTTAGTTACTGTACTTTTTCCTGACCCAATTCCTCCTGTTAACCCTATTTTAATCATTAAGTTAAGCCCCCTTACTTAGCCTCATACCAAGTTTTTCCTAGATTAATATCAACTTCTAAAGGCACTGCTAGTTTTAATACATTTTCCATTTCTTCCTTTACCAAAGCTTTTACCTCTTCTAACTCATCCTTTTTAACATTTAATATCAATTCATCGTGTACTTGTAGAATAATCTCACTCTTTAATGATCTTTCCTTTAATTTATTAAACACATTTACCATAGCTAGCTTAATTATATCTGCAGCACTTCCTTGGATAGGTGCATTCATAGCAAGTCTTTCCCCAAGTGCCTTTACTATCTTATTAGAAGCCTTAATTTCAGGTATAAATCTTCTTCTATTCAAGATAGTTAAAACATATCCTTTTTCCTTAGCTTCTTCGATTAAACTATCTAAATATCCTTTAATCTTAGGATATCTATCAAAGTATATTTCCATATATTCTGATGCTTCTTTTTTAGTAATGTGTAAATCTTGTGATAAGCTAAAGTCACTTATTCCATAAACTATACCAAAGTTAACAGCCTTTGCTCTACTTCTCATTAGTGAAGTAACTTCCTCAACTGGAACCTTAAATACTTCTGAAGCTGTTTTTCTATGAATATCACTATGCTCAGTAAAAGCACTTATCATATTTTCATCCTTTGACATTTCAGCTAGAACTCTTAATTCTATTTGAGAATAGTCGCAAGATAATAATATGTCCTCTTCATTATTAGGTATAAATACCTTTCTTATTTCTCTTCCCATTTCATACTTAATAGGTATGTTTTGAAGATTTGGTTCTGTACTAGATAATCTACCTGTAGTAGTTACAGTTTGATTAAAGGTTGAGTGAATCTTGCCATCAACATCTATTACATTTTTTAATCCTTCTACATAAGTAGAATTAAGCTTAGTAATTTGTCTATAATAAGTAATTTTAGGTATTATTTCATGCTTATCTTGAAGCTTTTCTAAGACTTCTGCATTAGTTGAATAACCTGTTTTTGTCTTTTTAATTACTGGTAAGTCTAATTTTTCAAAAAGTATCTTTCCTAATTGTTTTGGAGAGTTAATATTAAATTCTTCTTCTGCCAAAGCAAATACTTCTTTTTCAGTAGTAATAATTTCTTCCTTAAACTTAGCTGCTAATTCATCTAGCATTTCTTCATTAATTTTAAATCCTAGAGATTCCATAGAAGATAATACATATATTAATGGATGCTCTACCTTATAATATAATTCTTCCATATCTTCTTCTTCAATTTTTTTCTTAAAATAGTTGTAAATATCCTCTAGCTTACAATTAAGCTTTCCTTGTAATATTATATCTTCACCTTTTACATCTTCACATAAGTATTCATTTACTAATGTTATTAAATCATAAGAACTTCTAGCTGAATTAATTAAATATGCTGCTATTGCAGTATCAAATATAAAATCTTTTATTTCAATATTTAACTTATTTAAAATAGTAATTAATGACTTTCCATTATGGATAACCTTTTTTAAGTTTTCCTTTTCCATAATTTTTTTCAATCCATTAATAGCTTCTTCATTATTAGATGTAGAAATCTCATTAAAATCAATATAATATGTTTTGTCCTTTGATGAAATATAAAGTTTATCTAGTAATATTTCTGAATATTTCTCGCTATTTGAAACTTCATATGTAATATAACATATTTCTTCTAAATTTAAGTGTAACTCTGAAAAAGCCTCTATTTCATTAATACTTTCAAGGTTAAAATTCTCTTCTTTTTCTTTAATTTCTTCATTTTCCTCACTATTTGGAAGTTTATCTATCATAGATTTCATTTGAAGCTTAAAGAAGTATTTCTTTAATTCATCATAATTATAATTATCTTGACTCTTAATTTCATCTAAATCAAACTCCATTGGAGCTTCTGTAATTATAGTAGCTAACTTTTTACTAAATATTGCTAGCTCTCTGTTGTTCTCTAAATTCTCTTTTAACTTCTTACCACTAATATTATCTATATTATTAAGTACTTCCTCAATAGAACCATAAGTTTGAATTAATTTATAAGCTGTTTTTTCTCCAACCCCTGGAACACCTGGAATATTATCAGACTTATCACCCATTAGTCCTTTTACATCTATAAACTGAGTTGGGGTAACTCCAAACTCTTCCATAAAGGTTTTATAATTATATACTGCTGTTTCAGTAACTCCCTTTTTAGTTATAACAACATTTATATTATCTGATGCTAACTGCAGTGCATCCCTATCTCCAGTTACTATATAGACTTCAATACCATTCTTTTCAGCATACTTAGCTAATGATCCTATAATATCATCTGCTTCATAGCCATCCATTTCATATATTGTAATAGATAATAGATTTAAAAGATCCTTTGTTAGTGGAAATTGTTCTGCAAGTTCTTCTGGCATCTTTTTTCTTCCAGCTTTATAATCTTTGTATTCTTTATGTCTAAAAGTTGGACCTTTTCTATCAAAAGCTGCAACTACATAATCCGGTTTTAATTCTTCTCTCATTTTAAATAGCATATTTGCAAATCCATATACTGCATTTGTATGAATACCATCTGTAGTCGTTAATTCTGGAATTGCATAAAAAGCTCTATTTAAAAGAGAATTTGAATCTAATATTAATAATCTTTCCATCTTTATCCTCCAAATTAAGGTGTTAGTCCCTTAAAGCTATTTTTACTATAAATTATACTATTAAAAGCATAATAAATCATTACTTTTTACTTAAAATATACTTAAGTCTAATTCATCAGATAAGTCTTTTATTAGCTTCAATCCAGCTATACTATTTCCCTTTTCATCTAAAGCAGGTCCATAGATACCTATTCCATACTGTCTTGGAACTGTAGCTATAATGCCTCCCCCTACTCCAGATTTTGCAGGAATGCCTACATTAACAGCAAATTCTCCTGATGCATCATACATACCGCACGTAACCATTATAGATTTAACTATTCTACATACCTCCTTAGGAATTACCTTTCTACCATTCCAAGGCAGTACACCATCATTTGCAAGAACTACTCCAAACCTAGCTAAGTCCTTAGCATCTAACTCTATTGAGCACTGCTTAAAGTAAAGATCTAGTATTTCTTCAACATCACCATCTAATACACCTGTACTTTTCATAAAGTAAGCTAAGGCCCTATTCCTACTTCCTGTTTCTTTTTCTGATAAATAGACATTTTCATTTACATATATATCATTATTGTTAGTAACTATTTTTAAGAAATCTAATATTTTTTTTAATCTTTCTTCAACATCTTTTCCATCTATTAAAGATGAGGTCATAATAGCTCCAGCATTTATCATGGGATTATATGGCTTCCCTGTATCACTTGCTTCTAAATTAACTATTGAGTTAAAGCCCATTCCAGTTGGCTCCACATCAACCTTTTTAAAAACATTTTCTCTTCCATTATCTTTAATAGCTAAAATTAATGACACTACTTTAGAAATGCTTTGTATAGTGAATTTCTTATTATAATCACCAGCAAAATATTCCTTTCCTCTAGTATCAACTATATATATCCCAAGATCATTAGGATTAGCTTCTAATAAAGCTGGAATATAAGCTGCTAAATTTCCTTCTTCCCCATATTTTTTGTTATTTTCTACTAATGTATTAAGTAAATTAAACATAACTCACCTCTTATCCTTTGATTTCAGTACACTATATTATATTAATTATTATTCTTCTAAACAAGGATAAATAATCAATTTCTATAGACTATTTTTCTATAATGTGCAAAAATAAACATATACTAGATTGGAGGTAATTATATGGATAATAATATGTTAGAAAAATACGCTTATCTTTCTGTTAAAAAAGGGGTTAATTTACAAAAAGGTCAAATCCTTTTAATTAATTCTCCTGTTGAATGTACAGATTTTGCTAGAGCTATAGCTGAAGCTGCTTATAAAGAAGGGGCTAAAGAAGTAGTAGTTCACTACGGAGATCAAAAACTACAAAGGTTAAAGCTTGAACATGCTTCTATTGAAACATTACAAGAGGTACCTAATTGGCTTTCTGAGTCATTTAATTCTTATGCAAGAGAAGGTTGTTGTGCTATTTCTATATCAGCACAAGATCCTGATGCTTATAAAGGAGTTCCTGCTGATAAAATAGCAACTTTCCAAAAGTACAGACAAATAGCTTTAAATGAATATTACAATTATACTATGGCTAATAAAATTCGTTGGACAGTAGTATCAGTACCTACAGAGGCTTGGGCTTTAAAAGTATTTAATAATTCAAACTCTGAAGAAGCTGTACAAAAACTATGGGATGTAATTTTTAAAGTTGTAAGACTAGATAAGGAAGATCCTATTAAAGCTTGGGATGAACATAATTCAAATATTAATAAGACTTTAGAATTCTTAAACGCTAATAAATTTACTAAACTACATTACACTAACTCAGTTGGAACAGATTTAACTATCGAATTACCAGAAGACCACCTTTGGCTTGGTGGAGCTGAAAAATCAGTAGATGGATTAGATTTCAATGCTAATATGCCAACTGAAGAAGTATTTACTCTTCCTAAGAGAAATGGAGTTAATGGTACTGTATCTTCTTCTAAGCCTTTAATTTATGGTGGTAATTTAATTGATAACTTTACACTAACATTTAAAGATGGTAAAGTAGTTGATTTCACTGCTAAGGAAGGATACGATACATTAAAAGAATTATTATCTAGTGACGAGGGTGCTAGCCACTTAGGTGAAGTTGCATTAGTTCCTTATGACTCACCAATATCTAATTCTAATATAATATTCTACAATACTTTATTTGATGAAAATGCTGCTTGTCATTTGGCTTTTGGTAAAGCTTATCCTACATGTATTGAAAATGGTGAAAACCTACCTGAAAATGAATTATTTGAAAAAGGTGCAAATAGCTCTATAGTACATGTGGACTTTATGATAGGAACTAAAGACTTAAATATTGTTGGTATTAATAAAGAAAATCAAGAAATTCAAATATTTAAAAATGGGAACTTTGCTTTTTAAGAAAAATTAAAATTTTCAAATAGATAAAAATGTGGTTGCAATTTTGCAACCACATTCTTTATGTTAAAACCTTATATATTAAGCTTATTTTTCACTTTTAACTTCTTCTACTACTTCTTCAACTTCAAGCTCATTTACTGGCTTACCATCTCTTCTTTCTAATTCTGCCTCTAAAGCTTCTTTAATTCCCTCAGTCTTTTGAATTAATTTTTTCTTAGCTTTAAACTTCTGAAGTAATAGCATTACCCATGAACCAAGTCCATTCATATTTTGAGTTTCAGTTATCTTTATTTCTGTAGAGCTTGGACTCAATTCAATAAATTCATATCTAGATACATAATTATCTGTTTGAATAGTGTTAGTAACTTCATAAAGCTTATTTTTCTCATATTCAGTTACTGTAGTAGTCATTTCTATCTTTTTCTTTGCCACATATTTTATAGTTCTAGTATGGCTCATCACCTTTGGATTTTTATCATTAAACTTAGGAATCTCCCTTTTGTTAAGGTCAATAAATACTTTGAAAACCCTCTCTGCAGGATAATTTATAGTTATGCTTTTATTGTAACTACTCATTTAAAGTCCCCCTTATAATTTATATTCTATTCTATTATTACATCTTTTTTTTAAAATATCTATACCTTTTCATTTGAATATTAAAAGAGCTGTCTTTAAGACAGCTCCTTTTTAACTAATTATCTTCTTTTCTTGGTTTATCTTTTCCTAATTTTCTAGACTCCTTTGAGTATCCTACTTCATCTGCTGTCTCAACTTGCATTTTTCTAACTTCTGCTCTAGTTTTTTGACCAGATTTTTTATTTTTCTTTGAATTCTTATTATTTTTATGAGCCATTACACAACACCTCCAAATATAGTCTTAATATATAAGGTGCTTTTTATTCTAGGAAAAAAGTTGCTTTAAAATAATTATTTATTATATATTTTTTCTAGTCTAATTCTTATTTCTTTAATAAAATCAGCAGAATTAGTTACTGTAATATTTTCTATGTTTGATAATAACGCTAAATCCTTAGTCATAAATCCTTCATTAATAGTTTGAAGTGAAGCCTTTTCTAAGTTATCAGCAAACTCTACTAAATCATTATTATTATCTAATTCTCCTCTTTTTCTTAATGCACCAGACCATGCAAAAATAGTAGCTATTGAATTAGTTGAAGTTTCTTTACCTTCTAAGTGATTATAGTAATGTCTTTGAACTGTTCCATGAGCTGCTTCATATTCAAAATAGCCATCTGGTGATACTAAGACTGAAGTCATCATAGCAAGTGAACCAAATGCAGTTGCAACCATATCACTCATTACATCTCCATCATAGTTCTTGCAAGCCCAAATATATCCACCATTTGACTTGATTACTCTAGCTATAGCATCATCTATTAAAGTATAGAAATATTCTATATTTAACTCTTCAAATTTAGCTTTATACTCATTGTTATATATTTCCTGGAAAATATCTTTAAAAGTGTGATCATATTTTTTAGAAATAGTATCCTTAGTTGCAAACCATAAGTCTTGTTTAGTATCTACTGCAAAGTTAAAACAGCTTCTTGCAAAACTTTCAATAGATTTATTTAAGTTATGCATTCCAAGAAGTACTCCATCCCCTTTAAAATCATGGATAAGCTCTCTTTGTTCTTCTCCGTTTTCATTCGTAAATACTAATTCAGCCTTACCTTTACCTTCAATTTTCATTTCAACATCTCTATAAACATCTCCATAGGCATGTCTAGCAATAGTTATTGGCTTTTCCCAAGTTCTAACATAAGGCTTAATAGAATCAATAATAATAGGTGCTCTAAATACAGTACCATCTAAAAGTGCTCTAATAGTTCCATTAGGGCTCTTCCACATTTCTTTTAAGTTATATTCCTTAACTCTTGCAGCATTAGGTGTAATAGTAGCACACTTAACACCAACTCCATATTTCTTTATTGCTTCTGCTGCTAAAACAGTAACATTATCATTAGTTTCATTTCTATATTCTAAACCTAAGTCATAATATTCTGTTTTTAAATCAATAAAAGGGTTTAACAATTCATCCTTAATCATAGCCCAAAGAATCCTTGTCATTTCATCTCCGTCCATTTCTACTAATGGCGTATTCATCATTATTTTTTTCATTCTTAGCCCCCCAATATATAAATTTTTACAAACTAATTATAACTTATAAATTAAGGTTTTACAAATATAGATGATTATGACAAGGAAATATTTGTTTATATAATATCTTTCTATTTAATTATAGTAATATGAAAATTAATATAATTGCAAAGATTATTTGACAGATTCCAACTAATCCTCCATATAGCATGCCTCTAGGTCCTTCTTTAACTAAATCTTTAAACTTCACCCTCATCCCTATTCCAGCTAAAGCAATAATTTCAAAGTTACTGCTTATCCACTTAAATATTTTTGATACTACATCCGGTATTAATCCTAATGTATAAAAAATACATACTACAAAGAATCCATAAATAAACCAAGGAATATTTATCTTCTTTAATTTACTAGTAAGTCTGCCTTTATCTTTATTTTGTACATTTTTAACTACTTTATTTTCTATTTTAGATTCTTCACTATTATTTATTTTTTCAAAAACTATAACAACTACTACGAGCATTATTATTCTTAAAATTTTAAATACCGTTGCTAAGTTGACTACATCTTCTGATATAAACTTAGCGGATCCTATCACTTGTCCAACAGATTGAAGGGTTCCTCCAATCATCGCTGAAGAGTGTAAAACATCATTATTATATAGTGCCATTGTAATAATAGGAAGCAATATCATTAGGATAGTTCCCGTAACGTTAACTATAGTAATAGACATTACCTTATCATCATCTTCTGCCTTTATTACTGGAGAAGTTGCCCCTATTGCTGAAGATCCGCAAACTGAGTTTCCAGCTGCCATAAGAAGAGAAAATTTTCTATTAAATTTAAGCTTTTTCCCTATATAAAAAGTTGCAATTATAGTTAAAGCCATTTGAAGAATAACAAATAATAATCCATTAACTCCAAGCCCTAAAATTTGGCCAAGATTTAAATTAGCTCCCATTAATACTATAGAGTAGTTTAGTAAATCTTTTTCTGCAAATTTAGTTCCATCATCATAACTTTTATCCTTAAAAATTGTATTTCCAAGAATTATTCCAATAAATATGGCAAAGGTTGCTGCACCAACTTTTTCAAATATTCCACCTAAATACTCAGATATAATACCAATAATCAGACAAACAAATAATCCCTTCCAAATGTTTTTTAAATCTTTCAAAGTCTCACCTCAATATCTATAATTTTGTCTAAACTTATTATAGATATTATGTCTTAAAAAGCAAAATATTATTATTTTATAATTATAATAATCAATTACCTATATAGCAGTATTTTTAGAATACTCTATAAACTTCCTCATATTGTTAGAAATAAATTTATCCTTATGTACAATTAAATATAAATCTCTCTCTATTTTGCCTTCTTTTAATCTAAAACTGAATAACTTGCCCATTTCAATTCTATCTTCCACAACCCTATAGGATAAACACCCTACACCTAAGTTTGCCTCTACTGTTTTCTTTATAGCTTCTGTACTTCCAAGTTCTAAAAACTTATTAAACTTTATTTTATTTTTTCTTAAAAAAATTTCAGTATGATCCCTGGTTCCGCTTCCTTCTTCTCTAATAATAAATTTTTCATTTTCTAAAAGCTTTCCATCAATTAAATCATATTTTTTTAAATTATTCGAATCCCCACATATAAATATTAATTCATCTTTCCATGCCGTTTCCTTAATTATTTCATCAGAAGTTATTTCACCTTCTACAAAAGCAAAGTCTACTTTGTTTTCAAGTATTAATCTTTCTATAGTTTTAGTATTTTCTATAATTAATGAGATTTCCACCCCCTTAAAATTTGCTGAAAATTCCTTTATTATTTCAGGCAAAATATATGTACCAATAGTTGTACTAGCTCCTATTACAATTTTCCCCCCTGCATTTAATGAACAGTCTTTTATGGTTTTTACTCCTTCATCATATAGATTTAATATTCTTCTTGCATAATTTAAAAATATTTCTCCTTCGTGAGTTAAGAATAACTTTTTTCCTATTCTATCAAATAATTTTACATTTAATTCCTGCTCAAGTTCGTTAATACTTTGACTAATAGAAGGTTGGCTTATATACATATCTCTTGCAACCTTTGTCATATTTAAATGGATAGCAGTCTCATAAAATATTTTTAATTTTCTAAAATTCACTTTTATCTCCCCCTATAAAAAACTCAGCCTAAGCTTAAAAATTTTTTAGCCTAAGCTGAGTCTCTATATCAAATCTAATTATTAACATCCTCATAGTCAACATCAATTACTTCTCCAACAGTATCATCAACACTACTTACTATATTATTATCTGGTTTTTTATATTCTCTAGTATAACTATTTGTTGAACTGCTATTACCTTTTCTAAAATAATTTCTTACCTTAAAAAAGATATATAATACTATTATTATTGGAAGTAGAAAAAATAGAAGTTTAAAAGCTAAAGATGCAACTATTCCTATTAAAATTATTCCAAATATAATATACAACCAAGTTTTTATTTTTTCACTCATATTTATACCTCTTTGTCTTAATAATATTATTGTTCTCCGTCTTGAGGTTATTATACCATAAGTAAAATCCATTTTCAATAAGAGATATTTATTATTTCTTTAAAAGGTTTATTATACTACTTGATTCGTTTCCTTTATTATAATTTTAATGTACAAAGCTTATTATAAGCCAGTCTATAACTCCTCCATATAAAATAATTATGAAGCTATCTACTATTACAACAATTCTATAGGAAAATATACTATATTTTTTTTGCCACTGATCTTTAAACTGCAATTCCTTTTCATTTCTTTTCTTTAGTATTAAAAGGGCCCCTAAAACTATCCCTAATGATCCAATTATAAGTATTGCACTTCTTACAACTTCTAAGGATTGTCTCCAATCAAATTTCGATACTAGTAATGAAATTATTCCAACTATAATGATAATTCCAAAAGAAATACAACTGCTAACAAATATGCATTTAATAAAATCTTTAATAACTCTAATTAATTTTTCCACTTGTTTATCTCCTAAAATCTAATTAATATAAATGACAAGCTACATAGTGTCCTTTTTCTATTTCCTTAAATTCTGGTTCTTCAGTTTTACATATTTCCATACACTTACTGCATCTACCTTGGAATTTACATCCCTTAGGAGTATTTATTGGACTAGGTACATCTCCTTCTAACATAATCCTACTTCTATTCTCTTCTATATCAGGATCTGCTATAGGAATAGCTGACATTAAAGCTTCTGTGTATGGATGTTTAGGATTATTAAATAATACTTCTGATTCTGCTAATTCAACCATACTACCTAAATACATAACTGCTACTCTATCTGAAATATGTTTAACCATAGATAAGTCATGAGCAATAAAAAGGTAAGTCAACCCTAATTCATTTTGCAATTTAATTAATAAGTTAGCAATTTGCGCTTGAATTGATACATCTAGTGCTGATATAGGTTCATCACATAATATAAATTTTGGCTCAACAGCTAAGGCTCTAGCTATACCTATTCTCTGTCTTTGTCCACCTGAAAACTCATGAACAAATCTATTTGCATGTTCTTTGTTTAATCCTACATGCTCAAGCAACTCATAAACCCTTTTATCTTTATCTGCTTTTGATTTAGCTAACCCATGAATATCTATTCCTTCTGATATAATATCAGCAACAGTCATTCTTGGATTTAATGATGCATATGGATCTTGGAATATTATTTGAACTTCCTTATTAAACTGCTTTTTTTCTTTTCCCTTTAATCCATCTATTGGCTTTCCATTATATAATATTTCCCCATCTGTCTTATCATATAAACCAATAACAGTTCTTCCACAAGTAGTCTTACCACATCCTGATTCTCCAACTAAACCTAAAGTTTCTCCCTCTTTAATGGCAAAGGAAACATCATCTACTGCTTTTAGAATATCTTTATTTCCAATTCTGAAATATTTTTTTAAATTTTTTACTTCTAAAATTACATTATCTCCATTAGCCATTTTTTCTTTCCTCCATAATTTCTTCTAATATCTCCTCAGGTAGCTCTTCACTATATAACCAGCATTTCGCTTTATGTATATCCCCAAATGAATACTCCTTTGGCTCCTCCTCTAAACAAATATTCATGCAATACTTACAACGCGCTGCAAATGCACAGCCTTTTGGTGGTGCAATTAAGTCAGGAGGTGTCCCCTTTATTGTATCTAGTAATTGTTTCCCTTTCCAACCTAGTTTAGGAACTGAGTTCAAAAGTGCCCAAGTATATGGATGTTTAGGATTATAGAATATTTCTCTCTTTTCACCACTTTCTATAATCTGTCCAGCATACATTACTGCAATTTTATCTGCCATTCCAGCAACTACTCCAAAATCATGGGTAATTAATATTACTGCTGTATTTAATCTATCTTTTAGCTCATTAATTAATTCAAGGATTTGTGCTTGAATTGTAACATCAAGGGCAGTTGTAGGTTCATCTGCTATCAAAATTTTCGGTTCACAAGCAACAGCAATAGCTATCATAACCCTTTGTCTCATTCCACCTGAAAATTGATGTGGATATTGATCTATTCTTTCTTTTGCATTTGGAATTCCTACAGATTCAAGGATTCTTATTGCTTCTTCTCGTGCAGTTTTTTTATCCATGCTTCTATGAGCTACTAAATTTTCTATTATTTGATTACCAACTTTCATAGTTGGATTAAGAGATGTAAGTGCATCTTGGAATATCATTGCACATTCTCCACCTCTAAATTCTCTAATTCTTTTCTTATCATAACCTAATATATCTTCACCATTATAAAGTATCTTACTACCATCTTTAATTTCACCTTGTGGTCCTAATATTAAAGACATAATCGCTCTAGCAGTTACACTTTTCCCACAGCCTGATTCTCCTACTATAGCTAGTACCTCTCTCCTTGCAACATCAAAAGATACTCCTCTAACAGATTGAACTTCTCCTGCATAAGTATGATAAGATACTTTTAAATCTTTAACATCTAAAATTGATTCATTTTTATTAACTAACTTTTCCATACCTTATATACCTCCTATTGTCTTAATTTGGGATCTAGAGCATCCCTTAAACCATCCCCTAGAACATTAAATGAAAGTATTAATAAACATAAAACTACTGTAGGGAATAATAATTGATAAGGATAAAATGCCATAGCTTGTTGTCCTGCTGATAATAATGAACCTAAACTAAAGGCTGGAATATTTAATCCAAGTCCTAAGAATGAAAGTATTGTCTCTGAAACAATTACGCTTGGAATTGTGGATGCAACATCTAATATTATTAATCCAATTGTATTTGGTAATAAATGCTTTAATATTATTCTTAATGGAGATGCGCCTAAAGCCTCAGCTGCTAAAACATACTCACTTTCCCTTAATTGAAGAATCTGTCCTCTTATCATTCTAGCGGTGCTTGTCCATGCAGTTAAACATAAAGCTATCATCAATTGGAAGTATCCATTTCCTAAAACAACTAAGATCAGTAATGTAATTATCAAATATGGGATACTATTTAATACCTCAACAATCCTCATCATTACTTCATCTACTATTCCACCCATATATGCTGCTATACCACCATATAAACATCCAATTACTATATCTATTACAGTTGCAATAATAGCTACGCTTATAGAGATTCTTGTTCCTATCCAAACTCTTGTAAACAAATCTCTTCCCATTGCATCTGTTCCCCACCAAAATTCACCGCTTGGGGTTAAGTTTTTCTTTTGAGTTACAACTGTTTGATAATCTAAATTTCTAACAATTGGAGCAAATATAGCTAATAAAATAATTGCTATTAATACAAATAAGGCTCCCATTGCAACAGGATTTTTCTTAAGTCTTCTCCAAGCATCCTGCCAATAACTAATATTAGGTCTTACAACTAAGTCACTATCTAATGTAGAAGAATCTACAAATTCAAATCTTTTATCTTTTAAAGTCTTCATAAAGCCTCACCTCAACTTACTTCACTAATCTTATTCGTGGATCTACTATTGTATAAAGTATATCTGTAACAAATATTGTTATTAGATAAATTAATGCATATAACAATGTTAATCCCATAAGTATCGGAATATCCCTATCATTAGAAGCCTGAATAAAATATTGTCCAGCTCCTGGAATTGCAAAAACCCGCTCTATAAAGAAGGATCCAGAAATTACTCCTGATATTGCTACTGGCAATACTGTAATTATTGGAATTAAAGAGTTTCTAAGAACATGTCTTTTAACTATAGTAACTTCTGATAAACCTTTTGATCTTGCTGTAAGTGTATAATCTTGATTTATACTATCTAACATGCTAGTTTTCATTAATCTTGCATAATAGGCTAAATATGTTCCAGCTCCTGCTATAGTTGGTAATACAGTGTATTTCCATCCTCCAAACCAGAGGTCTGCCCCTTTCGGCCAACCTATTATAGGTAAATTAAATAATGGCCCCTTAGCTAAATACTTTTGTAATAAAAGTGATAGTACTAACGATGGCACCGATGCAAGTATCATTGCTCCCACCAGAATGGTATAGTCTGTAATCTTTCCCCTTTTCATAGCAGCAGCAATTCCTAAAAGAACTCCTAATGTTACTCCTACTGCTATTTGTTGTATTCCAAGCCTTGCTGATACTGGCATTTTCTTCTCAACAATACTTGAAATAGTATCTCCAGCATGAACTAATGACTCTCCGAACTCACCTTTTACAATATAATTTTTTAAAGTAATAAAGTATCTTTCAACTACTGGCTTATCATAGCCATATTTAGCAATAACTATTTGCTTTGTTTGTTCTGGTAGCTTTTGAATTTTTCTATCAATAGCTGTTCCAGGAACTGCAGCTAAAAGAAAAAATGTAGCTGTTCCAATTAGATATAATGTTATAATCATTTCAATAAATCTTCTTACAACATACTTTGCCATAACCCTCTCCCTTTCGAAATTCAATTAATGCACACCAACATTTGTTGATGTGCATTATACAGTGCCTTATAGTTTTATTTTAATTAGTTTTTCCCTTGTATATATGCATGTTTAAATTCATAAACTGATCCAAATGAAGTAAATTGAATATCCTTAACATAATTTTGATAGAATGAATATTTATCAGTATAATAAACTGGTGAAATAACAGCATCTTCATTAACTAATTTAGTTTCTAACTCTTTATAAATTTCTGTTATCTTATCTTGATCTTTTTCTTTATATACGGATGCTAATAGTTCATCGTATTTAGCATCAGCATAACCAGTATGGTTATTTCCACCATTTGATACCCATATATCTAAGAAACTCATTGGGTCGTTATAATCTGCTCCCCAGCCTGATAATGTAAAGTCATATTCTAACTTGTCCATTATACTTAAATAAACTCCCCAGTCACCTTGAGTTTCAACATTTATTTTAATACCTAAGTTTCCACTAATTTGTTGAGCCATCCATTCAGCTCTTTGTTTTTGTAATTCTGATTCACCTTGATTTAAGTAAGTTAATTCATATTTGCTTAAATCATCTGTTTGAAGTCCTAATTCCTTTAAGCCTTCTTTAAATAACTCTTGAAGTTTTTCTTTGTTATTTACATATGTTTTAGCATCAGCAACTAAAGGTCCTTCTACTTGATCCCTATATTTTTCATCGCCAGAATATATAGCAGTTGGAACTAATCCATAAGCTGATTCGAATCTACCAACTAATTCCTTAGTATAAACATCTCTTTCTATTGATAAACCAATAGCTTTTCTTATTTTTGCATTCTTTAATATTCCATCAGCTGACTTACTAGTTTGGTTAAAGTATAAGTAGAATGATCCTGGATCTTCTCCAGTAAGCTTTTGGAATTCTCCAGCATCAGCTCTTTCAGACCATTTTTCAATATAATCTGTTTGAGCTCCTGATATATCTAATTCTTGTGATTCAAATAATTGTGCTTGAGTAGCAAACTCCTTAATATTTGTCATATTGATCTTTTCAAGATATACATTTTCTGCATCCCAGTAAGTATCATTTTTAACTAATACCATTGAGTTACCATTATCCCAACTTTCTATCTTAAAAGGTCCATTATATACTGTATCTGTAATTTCACTTGCATATTTATCACCTAATTTTTCGATAACATCTAATCTAATTGGGTGGAATACTGTATAAGATACCTTAGATACAAAGTATGGTAATGGATGCTTTAACTTAAATTCTAAAGTGTAATCATCAACAGCCTTTATTCCTACTGCATCTAATGATCCTTTACCTGTATTGTATTCTTCTGCCCCTACTATATCGTATGCTAAGAATGAATAAGCAAAACCATTATCTGGATTTAATATTCTATGGAAAGAATCAACATAATGTTGTGCTACTACTGGCTTTCCATCTGACCAATCCATCTTCCTTAATTTAAATGTCCATGTTAAACCATCTTCTGATGTTTCCCAACTTTCTGCCCCAGCTGCAACTATCTCTTCACTTTCTCCATTATTTTCTATTCTTACTAAACCTTCTTGTACTGCATTAAGAATAGTTGAACTTTGGTTATCAGTGGTATCATTAGCATCTAAAGTTGCCACATTAAAATAAATAGTATTTAATACTTGCTCGCTATCCTTTCCTGCTCCACTTCCTGATTCTCCAGGATTATTACTTCCACAGCCTACAAGTAGCATCATGCAACTTACACCAGCTGCTAG
>NZ_JAWGSV010000016.1:0-24005 GCF_032552055.1 Clostridium sp.
CCATATAGTTTTACAAACTACTTATTAATATATCTATATTTAAATATTACTAGTAATCATTAGATAATTCAAGAAAATTAATAAATTATATATATTTTTCTGAAATTTTAGGGATTTTTAAACTTTGACTTTTAAAATATGGTTTATTACTATATTAGTAATAAGACATAGTTTTCAAAACTATATGTAAAGAGGTGTTAATTTTGGAAAAGTATTTTAGAGAACCTGTAAATAGCTTAACTCATTTAGCTGGTGCCATTCTTTCACTTTTTGCGTTAATTGCAATGCTGGTTAAAGGTGTGGTTAATAATGCATCTTCTATAACAATTATATCCGTAGTGATATTTGGTATTAGCTTAATTTTACTATATAGCGTATCTGCAACATATCATGGAGTTATTACTAGTGATAAGATAATTAGTAGGCTTAGAAAATTAGATCATTCAATGATTTTTATATTAATAGCTGGATCTTATGCACCATTTTGCTTAATTGCACTTGGAGGCTCTAAAGGGACTATATTCTTTGCAACTATAGCATCAATTGCAATAGCTGGTATACTATTTAGAATGCTTTGGTTCGACTGTCCAAGATGGTTACAAACAGCTCTTTATATAGGCCTAGGTTGGGCTGCTATATTTATGATTAAACCTTTATCAGCAGTTTTAAGCCCAATCAGCTTATTTTTACTAGTATTAGGTGGAGTCCTTTATACTGCTGGTGGAGTTATTTATGGTCTTAAACCTAAGAAACTTCAACTTGGCAAGTTTGGTTTCCATGAAATATTCCATATATTTATTATACTAGGAAGCCTATGTCACTTTATTTGTGTATTCATATATTTATTATAAAATAAAGCTTTCAATTTATTATTAAAATACATTAGCCCCAATATTATTGAGTTAATTACTCTAATACTATTGGGGCTAATCAGTTATGTAGTATAACGAAAAGTTAATAATGAATAGTTAAAAATCAACAAAAAAACTCCCGAAGGAGTTTTGAAAGAAATTAATTGTTTATTTTTTAATTCCAATACTAAATTAAAAATATTAAGTTGAACTCTATATTACTTTAAAACAACCTTTTTAGTTAATAGTCTTGCAATTAAAGATAAGCTAATAAATGAAATTATAAAGGTTAAAATAGCTGCATAAGGATTTAATGTATTCCATCCAAATATGAATTGAATAAATTTAATTCCTCCACTTAATATGCCTGGATATATATCAATAATTAGATTTAAAAGAACTATTAAAGCTACAGGTGCTACAGATATTATTACCTTTGTTAATTTATTAGATTTATAATATAAAATTGTAATTACAAAACCAAGTGCAAATGCAAAGGCATAAACTACGCCTTGAAATAAGAAGGTGTTTAATAAGGTTTCAACGCTATTATTTTGTACCCATATTCCTTTATTTACTTCTGTCATTATCCCTAATGTTCTCATGTTCCCATATATCATATCGTAATTAGTTGGACTAGATATAAAAATATTTTGTACTCTATTAATTATTACATCTATAAAAGACATACCAAATGCTATTGGAATCATTGATAGTATAGTTCCATATAGAAAATCCCTTCTTGATACATTATTACTCTTCATAAAATAAAAATTTTCTTTAAAACTGTTTAATCCTGCTATAAAAATAAATATCGCTGAAGATAACTCTACTCCTGATGAGCTAACAGTTCCCCCACTAGAGTTTGCAAGGAAAATTAATAATATACATACACTTATAAATATTCCATAGAAAGCGCCTATTGATTTAACCATATTTGCAACGCTATATTTAAAAACTGATTTGATTTTCATTATTTAACTCCCTCCTCTCCAGTTAAGTGGATAAATAATTTTTGAAGCTCAACTTTAGATATTTCTAATCCTAGTTCTTTTCTTTGATTATTATCCTCTTCACTTAATTCTCCTATAATTGTAGCTTCCTTAAATCCAGCTATAGTTTCTATATTAATACACTTCTTATTTTCTATATATTTTCCTACATTCTCTGATGATCCTGAAACTAAATAAGCTTCCCCTAATAGACTCTCTACTTCCTTATCCCCTAAAAGCTTTCCATCTTTTATTATTATTACTTTCTCTAATATCTCTGAAACTTCTTCAATAATATGTGTTGAAAGTATTATTGTTTTAGGTTCATCAATATAATTAGCCACTAACTCCTTATAGAACATATCTCTATGATTAGCATCTAAACCTAAAACAGGCTCATCGAAGATTAATATTTCAGCTCCTGATGCTAAAGTAATTATTATTTTACATATTGATGAATATCCTGTTGATAGCTCTTTATATTTTTTATTTATATTAACTCCAAATTTATTGCTTAATTTCATAGCATAATCCATATCAAAATTTCTATAAAATTCTTTTGTCCATTTAAATAAATCCTTAACCTTCATACCTTCTGGATATAAATCTAATTCAGTCATAAAATATATTTTTTCAAGAGCTGCTCCATTTTCAACTACATTCTCATCATCTATAGTAATCGTACCTTCTGTCTGAAAAATTCTATTAGTAATTAAATTAAGTAGAGTTGTTTTCCCAGCACCATTTCTCCCTAAAAGACCATATATCTTATTTTCTTCTATAGTTAATGAAACATTATCTAAAACCCTATGCTTCCCGTATTCCTTTGTTAGATTAGATATCTTAATACATGCCATTAGTTACTCCCCCTTTTTAATCATTTCTATAATATCTTCAGTTGAAATATTCAGCTTCCTTGCTTCTTCTATTAGTGAAATAATATAACTTGAATAAAAGTTATCTCTTCTCTTCTGTACTAATTTACCCTTACTTCCACTTGAAACGAACATTCCAACACCTCTTCTTTTATAAATAATTCCTTCATCTACTAATAAATTAAATCCTTTGGCAACAGTTGCAGGATTAATTTTAAACTTTACTGATATTTCAGTAGTGGATGGAATAGCTTCATCCTCTTTAAATATCCCATTTAAAATCCCATCTTCTATTGATTGAGCTATTTGTATATATATAGGTATTTCACTAGAAAAATCTAAATTCATAGCTACCTCCTTTTAAATTTATACTATATTATATGTCTCCCTCGTTATTTGGTTCATTACTTATGTAATTAACTATATATCTTCTAAATATAATTGTCAATATATTTCAAATAAATTCCAAAATTATTCCTAAAATCTTAGTTCTAATAAATTGCAATGATATTTTAATTATGTAAACTCCTTAGCACTAAAAAAGATTCTGATAAAAACCTAAGAGAGTTTTATCAGAATCTTTTATTTAAAACTATATTCTTTACTAAATTATAATTTCCATCTACTATATCTTTTTATTTATATTCCACCATAAATAATTCCTAAAATTATTACTAAAATAGTTATTGATGTAAATCCATATTTAGCAAATATAATAAATTTATTATTTACTTTTCTTTTAGCACCCATATTTATTTCATTTAGAACTTCTTCTTTATCTCTCATAAAGTAAAATACAATAAGTACTATTAAAGCTGCTAGTGGAGAAACTACTATTGTAATAACATCAGAGAATTTATTAAATAAATCCATATTTAAGTTTAATGGTATAGATAAAACAAATAATATTATCGATATTAAAATAGTTGCCTTCCTTCTACTTAATTTACTTTGAGACATTAATGCTTCCACAGGCCCCTCTAACATATTAATTGATGAGCTTACAGCTGCAAAAATTACGCTCAAGAAAAATAATGTTGATATTAATCCACCTGCTGGCATTGATTTAAATATAGTTGGCAATGTTATAAATAATAGTGGTGGCCCTGACATTGGATCTAGTCCAAAAGCAAATACTGCTGGCATTATTACAAATGACGCTAGTAATGCTGACATAGTATCTAAAATTGCTGTAGTTAATGCCGACCTCGGAATATCCATATCCCTCTTAAGGTAACTTCCGTAAACAACCATTCCACATCCATTTAAGGAAACAGTAAAGAACGCTTGTCCAAGTGCCATTACCCAGGTATTTACCTTAAATAAGTATTCCCATTTAGGTGTTAAAAGGTATTTAACACCTTCCATGGATCCTGGTAAACTTAATGATCTAATAGCTAATAATATAAAAATTACAAAAAGCATAGGCATTATTATCTTATTAGCTTTTTCTATTCCTTTATTTATTCCTACAATAACAATAATAAGTGCGATAAATATAGCAATAACATTCCATATTATAGTTTCCTTACTTCCAGCAAAGTTATCAAAATATGAATTTATATCTATACTACTTAATTCTCCAGTTGCACTTAATGTAAAATACTTAATGATCCATCCTACAACTACGTTATAAAACATAAATACTCCAGCTAATCCTATTGCTGGTATAGCTCCTACTAATAATCCACCTTTAAACTTCTTTCTTGCAAAGGCATTTTTTATTCCTGTTAATGAGCCTGCCTCGGCTGACCTCCCAAAAGTAAATTCTGTGATAAGTCCTACAGAACCTAAAACTAAAACAAATATGAAGTATGGAATTAAAAATACTGCTCCTCCATTCTGCCCTAGTCTATATGGAAACATCCATATATTCCCTAGTCCTACTGCTGCTCCTATACAGGATATTATAAATCCTGCCCTACTTGTGAAGTGTTCTCTCTTCTTCATAACCTACTCTCCTTCTTGTGTAAATATAATAAAAACCACATAGTTCTTACTATGTGGTTAATTATCTAAATAAAAACACCACATAGACTTATCTATGTGGTCAATTAACTAAATTACTGCGAGCATAACTAATAATTACAACCATCATAGATACAAACCTTAATTTCACTACCGGCCTGCATCTATAAATTAATTATAAATACAAGACCTACCTATAATAGCCATAATAATAATTTTTATTAACTTTTTTGCTTTTAAAGTTAACTGCTCTTGTCATTTCTGTTCTCCTAATACTACATTTTTATAAATATTACCACCATATTACTTAAGTGTCAAATACCAAAAAAGCCTAAATTTTAATAATTTACTTAGTTTCCATTAAATTTTCTAAATATTATTATACCTTTAAATGAAATTATACTTAGTTTGTGATATAATAACGAAATGAATAATTTTAGAAATGAGGTAGGTTTTTAGTGATAACTGTATCAAACGTAAGTTTAAGATTTGGTGGACGTAAGTTATTTGAAGACGTAAATATAAAATTCACCCCTGGTAATTGTTATGGAGTTATAGGTGCTAATGGAGCTGGAAAAAGTACCTTCTTAAAAATATTATCTGGTGAAATAGAGCCAAATACAGGTGATGTTAGTATTGCTCCAAATACAAGAATGTCTGTTTTAAAGCAAGATCATTTTGCTTATGATGAATATGAAGTTTTACAAACAGTAATAATGGGTAATAAAAGATTATATGAAATAATGGAAGAAAAGGATGCTTTATATGCAAAGGCAGACTTTTCTGATGAAGATGGTATAAGAGCTTCTGAATTAGAAGGCGAATTTGCTGATATGAATGGTTGGGAAGCTGAATCAGATGCTTCTTCATTACTTCAAGGTTTAGGTATAGGAACTGACATGCATTATAAGAAAATGTCAGAATTAGTTGGGGGAGAAAAAGTTAAAGTTCTTTTAGCTCAAGCTTTATTCGGAAACCCTGGAATACTAATCCTAGATGAGCCTACTAACCACTTAGATTTACAATCAATTAACTGGTTAGAAGATTTCCTTTTAAGATTTGAAGGAACTGTAATAGTTGTATCCCATGATAGACACTTCTTAAATACAGTATGTACTGTAATGGCTGACGTTGACTTTGGAAAAATCAAATTATACGTTGGTAACTATGATTTCTGGTATGAATCAAGCCAATTAGCATCACAAATGGCTAAAGATCAAAACAAGAAGAAAGAAGAAAAAATCAAGGAATTACAAGAATTTATTGCAAGATTTAGTGCTAATGCTTCTAAATCTAAGCAAGCAACTTCTCGTAAGAAGTTATTAGATAAAATTACTTTAGATGATATTCAACCATCAAGCAGAAAGTATCCTTTCGTTGGATTTAAACCTGACAGAGAAGTTGGTAACGAAATACTAACTGTTGAAGGATTAACTAAGACTATTGATGGAGTTAAAGTTTTAGACAACGTTAGCTTTAGAGTTAACAAAGATGATAAGATTGCTTTCGTTGGAGATAATGAAATTGCTATAACAACTCTATTTAAAATAATAAATGGAGAAATGGAAGCAGATTCAGGAGAATTCAAATGGGGAATTACTATAACTAAGGCATACTTCCCTAAAGATAATAATGAATTCTTTGATGGCAGTGATTTAAGTTTAGTAGACTGGCTTAGACAATATTCAGGTACTACTGTAGAAGAACAATCTGAATCTTACTTAAGAGGTTTCCTTGGAAGAATGCTATTCTCAGGAGAAGAAGCTTTAAAGAAAGCTAGCGTATTATCAGGAGGAGAAAAGGTTAGATGTATGTTATCTAGAATGATGCTTATAAATGCTAATGTATTAGTTTTAGATCAACCTACTAACCACTTAGACCTTGAGTCAATCACTGCTGTAAATAATGGATTAAGAGACTATAAGAGTGTTGTTTTATTTGCTTCTCATGACCATCAATTTATTCAAACTATAGCTAATAGAATAATTGATATAAAAGCAGATGGATCAATTGTAGATAGAACTATGAGCTACGATGAATACCTAGAGTTTTCAGGTAAAACTAAATAAATAAGTAAATAACAAATAACATAGTTCCTTGCTCAATGGCTGAACTATGTTATTTATTTTTTTATTTCCTAAGTCTCTTAAATCATGACTATTATTTTCTTAAAGCAACAGCTGGTTCTGTACTTATTAACTTATTACTTGCAAAAGTACTAATGAAAATAACAATAACTCCTGTACCTATTATTGATAGTAAAATTTCTGGACCTGTAATTATTAAGTCTAATTTAAAAATAAAACTGAATAAGTAGATTGCTCCAATAAATATAATATTAAAAACTTCCGCCATTGCCGATAAAAGAAGGTTCTCATTTATAATTACTTTTCTAATTGTACTTTTATTAGATCCTAATGCAGATAACAGTCCCATTTCCTTATATCTTGAATTTTGAAGCTTTACAAGTAATACAACACTTATAAATAATCCAATAACCAAAATTAAGATAGAAACAATTAAAAATAATCTACTCAGATTTTCAAATGTGTTTTGTAATACTTCCACTTCATTAGCTACAGTTTTAGCCTCAATTCCTTTATCTTTTAACCTATTACTTACTAAAGGAATTTCTTCAAAGTTTTTCACATCATAGCTTATAGAATAAGCCTCCTCTTCATCCATCCCCTTGAAGAACTCCTTCTCAATGTCAGAGCTTACAAAAAAATCATCATATCCTGCATTAAAGATACCACTTATGGTCAGCTTGTATTCTACCCCTCCATATTTTAGATTTAATTCCTTCCCAATGAGATTCTTTATATTATTATCAAACTTTTTAGCAAGGCTTGGACTTAAAGCAATTTGATTCTTATCTTTTTTAGGCATTACACCATAAGACATACTTTCTGTTGCTTTTGGCATTGGATATTTTTCAGACATTTCTTCAACTTTATCGCTAACTGTTAAAGTAACATCTGTGATGCGATATTGATAATAAACATTTTCTATACCTTCATCAGCTGTTAGTATTTCAAAGGCTCTGTTGTTACTATCCTCTATTTTTATATAGCCATTGTTAAAAGCTGTATTCTTACTCTGAAAATCAACTATTGATTGTTTCATTAGATTTCCTGAAGAAAGGGATAGCATAAAGGCGATTACCCCAATTGAAATTGCAAGTGAAACTGCCACATAGCGTTTTAAATGTACCTTAAAATTTTTAAACGCCAACTTAAATGTAGATAGATTAAATATATCGCTTTCATTTAATTTCTGCTGCGAGTTAAATGTAGATTGAATATCTTCACCTATAATTTTCTTATTATTAATAGAAATAATTTTGTCAGCAAATTCGCAGATTTTTTCATCATGGGTAATAACTAAAACTAAGCGCTCCTTTGATATTTCTTTTAAAAGTTCCATAATTTCCGTAGAGTTTTTTCTATCTAATGCACCCGTCGGCTCATCAGCTAAAATAATTTGAGGATTTCCCATTAATGCTCTTGCTATTGCTACTCTTTGCTTTTCACCCCCAGAAAGATTTTCAATCTTTTCGTTCTTTTTCTCATGTATATTCAGCCTATAAAGAAGCAAATCTATATCTTCTTTAATGCCACTAAGTTCATGAGAAAGTAGTATATTTTCAAGTGCCGTATAACCCGGAAGTAAATTGTAATTTTGAAAAACGAATCCTATATTATTCCTACGGTAATCACATAACTCATCAGCACTCATACCGCTGATAGAAGTGCCACAGACGGAAATTTCGCCAATATAATCACTATCAAAACCTGCAAGCATATTTAAAAATGTACTTTTCCCACACCCAGATGCACCTACAAGACAAATCAATCCACTATCAGGCAATTTGAAATTTACATTATCCAGTATAATTTGCTCATCATATTTTTTCGATAGATTTGTTATTTGAATCATTATCTATCACCAACCTTCAAGGCAACTTCAGCATTAGTCTTTATACTTACAATAACTGTAGTTATATAAGCTAAAATACCTACTATAAGTATTAAAAATATTCCTATGAAAAGTGTTTTCATGTTTAAAATATTAACATTAAACATACTATTGGTTACTATATTTATCAATGGCGAAGTAACTAATAAAATCCCAATAGAAGAAGCAATATTAAGCATAATTTCAGTCGCATTCAACACACACATATGTGAATTAGTATATCCACTAATCTTATAAATTGCATATTCACGTCTTCTCATAATTCCTGTTATAAGGAAAATAAAGATTACCATAATAAGTGATAACATAGCAATAATTATGCTTGTAACTCCTGATTGCTCAGTTACCTGTGCATCCAAATTCACAAAATCTTCAACAAGTTCAAACATTCCTATTGGTACAATTCCTTGTTTATTCAATTCATTTTTAAGAGAAATTAAATCTTCTGGAGTTTTTGCTCTGATTAAAAAGTTGATTTTATCTTCCTTTATATCTGCCTGTTTTCTAAGGTCATCCAATGCACTTTTGCTAAATAAAAAGGAGTCATCAACGGTATATTCCATTTTCCTTCCTTCGTATTCATAGGAAACTGTAGTATCAGCAACTCCAACAACTGTTGCCTTTGTTTTTGCTTTTTTTGAAATAGGCTCACCGCTGTCCCAATTTATTACTTCACAAAAAAATTCAATTTCGGTTCCTATAATATCATCATTATTTTCACCTATTTTTTTTACAAAGCTTTCTGGTACAACAACTTCATTTTCATTACCCATAGGAGTTTTACCTGATAACATTTTTCTTATAACTGGTACACTGCCTGATTGCTCAACTTTATATTCTTTTCCATTTAAAGTTATTTTAATATTATCAAATGCCTGAGTGAAAACTGTAAATTCAACACGCTCATCCTTTACGTATTTATCATATAGTCTACTTATATCTTGTGTAACATCAACATTTGGCTTATTATTTTCTGAGCCATCTGTTCCACCTGCACCAATAAAACTACTAGCTATACTTAAATCTAAAAGATTTTCACCATAAATATCAAATAACTTATCAAGCTCTTCACTTCCACTTGAAGTGATTGCTCCACTAACCGTTGTAAGTAGAAGTACACCTGCAATTAAAAGTGATGCTGTAGCAGTCAAATAACGACCGAATTTATTTCTTATATTTGATTTTGCAATACTAAAGGCATTTTTAAAAGAAAGCATTTGAGAATTTTGAATTTTTATCTCCTTAGTTCTTGTAGCACTCGATGTAGGCTTTGAAATTAGTTCACCTTTATCAAGTTCAAACACATTGTCTTTTTCTGCTATTAAAGAGGTATCATGAGTTACTACAATAACTGTCCTGCTTTTTGAAAGTATTCGTAAAATATCCATCGTTATTTTCGATATTTTTTCATCTAATGCGCTAGTAGGTTCATCAGCTATAATTACCTTTGGATTTTTCATAAGTTCTCTTGCAATAGCCACACGTTGCTTTTGCCCACCTGAAAGATATTTCACCTTTTTCATTGCAATATTAAATATCTTTAATTCCTTCAAAATCTTTACCGCATTTTTTTTATTTTGATTTGCTTTTAAATATTCAGGCAGCAACACATTTTCTAATACTGTACTATCCTCAAGTAGATTAAAATCCTGCCATATAAAACCGAACTCATTGTTATAAAGATAGCCTTTTTCTTTTTGAGTGAGCTCTTTAATTTTTCTACCACAATAAAGAACTTCCCCCTCAAATTTTTGTTCAATTCCACTTATAATTTTAAGTAAAGTAGTTTTTCCACTTCCTGATGATCCTACAATAAAATTAAGACCTTTATCAATATTCATAGAAATACTATTTAAAGCAAATTGACCATTATATTCTTTAGATACATTTCTTATTTCAAACATTTTAATCTATTCCCTTCTTTACTTTTGTTATGCTACCTGCTGTAATACTCAAAATCTCATCTGCATACAGGGCAACATTCTTTGAATGTGTTACTACTATTACGCATTTATTTTGCTTATGGGCAAGATCTTTTAAAATCTTCATAATACTTTCTTCTGTATCATGATCAAGATTTCCTGTTGGCTCATCAGCAATAATTATATCTGGGTTATTTGACAAAGCTCTTGCAATTCCGATGCGTTGTTGCTCTCCACCACTAAGCTTTAGTATTTTTCTGTTTGCTTTTTCACTATCAATACCAATCTTTTCAAGAAGTTCAAGCGCAAATTGTTTTTTATTCTTTTGCTTATTTTCACTAATATTCATAGACAGCACAATATTTTCAATAGCAGTTGCATTTGTCAAAAGATTATATCCTTGAAAAATTACACCTATCCCCTTTGCACGATACTCATCTCGACTAATATTTTTAAGATTTTGGTTATTCCAAAAAACATCACCACTTGTAGCTAAATCCAAGCCTGAAATTACGGATAATAAAGTAGTTTTTCCTGATCCTGATTTACCCATAATCGTATAAAGTTTACCTTGTTCAAACTCAAAACTTATATCTTTTAATATCCTTTTGTTTCCTCCTTCATATTTATAGGAAACATTATTTAGCTTTAATATACTCATATTCCTAGTTCCTTTCTGATAATATCTTCATAGGCTCATACCTTAAAATATATAAAGCACCTATACTACTTGAAATAACAGCTAATATCAAAGCAATTGCAGACACATTAATAATAGCTTTTGGAGTCAAAGAAACCTCTATTTCTTCTTGCTCTACTTGTGCTTCACCAAAATAATTTTGCTCCTTATGCTGTGTGTCTTTTGTTATCATATCTGATACAGGTTGAGCAGTAGCTGCACCAATAGAAAGCCCAATTATAAGACAAATGGCTGTTGTTATTAAAGATTCATAAAGTACTCCTCTTAAAACCTTCCATTTGTTCATCCCCATTGCACGAAGAACACCAATTTCATATTTACGTTCTCTGATTGAAAGTATTGACAATAAAATTAAAATAGCAGAACCAATAATCAAAACGAAAATAAGAAAAATATTTGAAACATTTGCAAGACTTTCAGCAGGTTTTACAATTCTATTGTAGCTTAGTACGTCTGTTGACATCATATAATTTTTGTGAAGTCCTTTATCATGAGCTTCTTTGTTGAATGCTTCAAGCATATCTGGATTTTTTAAGTAATAGGTTGCATCAACGGTATAAAGTTTTCTCTTAGCCACATTATTTTGATAATTTTTCATTGTTTCGTAGGTTGTTAAAATATCATTCTTGGGATTGGTCATAGCAGAAACATATCCAAATTTGTTTTCTGTACTATCAAAATAAATTCCTGTAATAGTTAATTCGAGTGGTACAAACTTAGCATCTTTTTCACAGTCACTTATTGAAATTTTATCCCCGACTTTTAAGTCGTTCAATTTTGCAAAGTCTTCGCTGATAATACATTCGTTATTTTCACTAAACATTCTACCACTAGTAATTTTTCTTTTTCCTTCTTTAAAATCTTTCATAAGCTCAGGGGTGTTATATCCGTGTACAGAAACATTCGCTTCGTAATAAGCTCCACTTGAAACAGGTCCATCGTAAATATTACTATCGCCAACACTCTTCTCCTGATCAAGACCTTTTAAATCCTTAGCATAGGATTGATATAAAATATGAATCATTGTTTCTTTTAGATATTCAGAATCTGATAGCGCAATTTTCAAATCATCAGAAATTTCAGGAATATCTGCCCAACCACCATTTTGCTGCTCTTCTCTAATTTTAGTTTCATCATATTGCAGATAAATTTCTGACCCAAATTGCTCCTTATAATCTTTAATAACATTATCTGTCGTGGCACTGATAATCATTGAAATAGCTGTAAATGTAAGCATACTTAAAATAATAATAGCAATAATAATATTTCGTCCTTTATTTCGGAATAGGTTTTTAATAGAATTTTTTAAAATATACATTTATGTTCCTCCTAACTCTTATAAAATAATTCTATAAGAAGTCATGTTAAATCCTTGTTAAGATAAGGAGATTGCTTTAAACTTAATAGCTTAACATAGATTTAACACATGACTATGCTATAATTTCATTAGAGGTGATTTTTTAATGAGAATTCTTGTAGTAGAAGATGAACTTGATTTAATGGATGCAATTTCAGAAGGGCTTAGAATAGATGGCTATGCAGTTGATACCTGCAATAATGGCGAAGATGCTTACGAGATTTTATATGCTGAAAATTATGACTTAGTGATTCTTGATTTAAATCTACCTAAGATGGATGGTCTAGAAGTATTAGAAAAAATACGAAATGAAAAACCTGAATTAAAAGTGCTTATACTCAGTGCAAGAAGCAGTGTTAATGATAAAGTAAAAGGGTTAGATATTGGTGCTAATGACTATTTGACAAAACCCTTTGATTTTGCAGAACTTGAAGCACGGATACGAAATTTGCTAAGAAGAAAATTTGTGCAAGAAAATAACATTATATCTTGTCGCGAAATCAGCGCTAATTTAGCAAAAAGAATTGCCTATGTACACAATACTGAAATAACACTTACACGAAAAGAATTTTCACTTCTTGAATATTTTCTATTAAACAAAAACAAAGTAATAAGTTCAGAAGAATTAATTGATCATGTATGGGATTCAAGCGTTGATAGTTTTAGCGGAGCAATTCGTGTTCATATTTCATCACTAAGAAAGAAACTAAAAGCAAGTTTAGGATATGATCCAATTGAAACAAAAATTGGTGAAGGATACTCCCTGACAGATACTAATGGTGATTATCATGCTTAAAAATTTATCAATACGTATTCGCCTAACATTGCTATCTACATTACTACTAACTGTTTGCTGTATAGGACTAACAATTATTTTGAATTTTTCAGCATATCGATTAGCAAATAAAATAGATGCTTCTATTATAGCAGCACCTATAGTTGATAGTACTTTACCTGAAACTAATTCATATGATCAACCAAATACGGAGTTTTCATACTCATATCCTGCTAAAAATTTGCAAGAAGCAAAACGAGGATTTAGTTTAGAAAGTACTATTTATATGTTAGTTATTATTCTTGGAGGAAGCGCATTAACTTATTATATTTCAGGAAGAGCTCTAAAACCACTTGAGTTATTAAACACAAAGGTCAAAAATATAAATGTTCATAATTTATCTGAATCATTAGATATTCCACCTACTAAAGATGAAATAGCAGAACTTACACAGTCTTTCAATGAAATGACAGCCAAGTTAGATAAAGCATTTTTGACTCAAAAAGTTTTTTCTTCAAGTGCTGCACATGAGCTTCGTACCCCCCTTGCAGTACTTCAAACAAAAATTGATGTTTTTAGAAAAAGGACTTCACATTCAAATTATGAATATGAATTACTTATATCTGTTTTTGAAAAACAAATTGCAAGGCTCCGTGGTGTTGTTAGTAATCTTTTAGATATGACTACTATAGATGACGAAAGGGAACAAAGCTCTATTCTACTTAAAGATTTATTTGAAGATATTATTTTAGAGCTTTCAACTATTGCAAAGAATAAGAGTATTTCCATATCATTAAATTGTGATGAAAGCCTTATATTTGGTAATATTGAATTACTTTATCGTGCATTCTATAATATAATCGAAAATGGCATAAAGTATAATATTGATGGTGGTTATGTTGATATTCAAGTAAGTAAGATATCAGAAAATCATGCTGAAATTCTTATAAAGGATGGTGGTATTGGCATTCCTGATGAAATGAAGAAACATATTTTTCAGCCCTTTTATCGAGTTGACAAATCTCGTTCTCGTGAAATGGGAGGCGCAGGTTTAGGACTTTCCATTGTGGACAATATTATAAAAAAACACAAAGGTACAATTACTGTTTCAGATAATGAAAATGAAGGTACTTGTTTTAAAATCCTTTTATAAATTATAAGCAGACTCCATCTAAAAAATTCAGCTTTCGCTGAATTTTTTATTTATTGTTAATTTTTATTTATAGCTTAGCAACCATTCTAATTTCTCTATATTTTACTCCTGAGGCTTCATATTCAAATACTTCTCTTTTTTCAAAACCACTTTTTTCATACAAATTAATTGCAATTATATTATCAACTTCAGCACTTGTATAAAGTTTCTTATGTCCATATTTATCTACGAAAAAATCTAAAAATTTCTGTACTGCTAGCTTTCCAATTCCTTGATTCTGATACTTTTTATCTATCATAAATCTGCTCATTGACCATCCATTAATATCATCATCGAAATCATATAAAATAAATCCCACCATGATATCATCCTTATAGATACCAAGTGGATATAAATTAGGCTCATAGGCTGCTTGTACTAAAGAATAAATATTTGAAGCAACAAATCTTTTTTGATCCTCACTTATTTTTAATTCTATACATTCATTATAATTACTTCTATCAATCTCTCTAAATTCTATATTCATCCCTAATCCCCCTAAATATTATGTATTAACTTAATTATAGTTTTAACTATAAATTTTATTATATAAAAGAGAGGTACTCTAAACAAAATGGAGCCTCTCTTACTATTATATATTCCTATAAAGCATCTAAAGTTATAGGTTCACTTATATCTGGAATAGGTATAAATTCTACTCCTATATTTTTGCTCTCAGGAGTTATTCTAACTTCATTTTCTTCATTAGTAATGCTACTTCTATCATAATTAATAATAAAATTGCTCTTATTATCCTTATCATTTGACTTTAATAAAATATTTATTGATATTAAAGTACAAAATATAGTGCCTACAACAATAAGATATTTAATTTTATTTGATTTCATTAAATCCACCAACCTTTATGAATTATATGAAAATTACATATTATTTATTACACTATATTATCTATTTATTAAATACTAGTCCAAAGTGATATGGTAGAATTTCTATTTCATCAATTAAAGAAAAACCTACTTCTTTAGCCCATCCAATAATATCAGAAGGCTTAGGCCTTATCTCCATAGATGGCCCCCTTGGTGTATCATCATACTTCCAATGAATAACACCTATCATTCCACCTTCTGATAATATATTATAAGCATCTTTAAGTAAATCTATTGGATTTTCACAATGAAGAATATTAAATAATGTTATATAATCGATACTTGATTTGTATTGCTGTATTCTATTAATTGTATCCTCTTTTGATATATCTCCATTTATTAAATGTATATTAGATACTCTACTTTCTAATACCTTTTCATTGCATATTCCTATCATTTTTTCATCAATATCAATTCCTATTACTTTATCACTTACAAGGTCACTAGCTGGAAATAGGAATGTTCCATAACCACATCCTATATCAATTAAACTTCTTATATTCTTATTAACCTTCATGTTTATTAATACTTCTCTGGGATTAAAAAAAGATTCCCACATTTCCTCTTCTGGCATTCCTGATTCTCTATACTTCACTCTTTATCTATTATCTCCCTTTTTAAAATTTATTATATTTCCTATATTGACTATAGATACTTAAGTATTCCATTATCTTTACTATTCCAAATTCCAAAACCTTCTGAATATTTACCTTCTAAAAATATTGGCAGTCTTTCTTTAAATCCATCTGCAAGATTTAGATCTAATAAAGAACTCTTATCTACCCAATAGACTTCTCCTTCATTAGTTTTTTCTAATAATTCTCCTTCAAAGGCTTCAGTTTTGAAATTAAATATGAAATATTTATCTCCGGTCTCATTATTATACCAATATACTACTCCACAATATTCTAAATTAGATATAGTTAATCCTGTTTCTTCTTTTATCTCTCTAATTGTTGATTCTACTATACTTTCTCCATCTTCAATATGTCCTCCTGGAAATGTGATTCCCTTCCAAGATTTTATTCTATCTTGAACCAAGACCTTATTATTCTTTTTATCATATACCATACACATATTTGTTAATTCTACTTTAGCCATTAACCTCATCACTTTCCATACATTAAATTTTCTCTAAAATTATTGTTCTTTTATAAAATCCATGTCTTTTATAAAATTCTAATACATCTTCATTTCCCTCTACTACACCTAAAATCTTCGTATTTACTTTATTAGTATCAAGCCACTCTATAGCTCTCTGCATTAACTTATCTCCTAATCCATACTTACGATACTCTTCTTCAATAAATAAAGAATCAATTTCTCCAACTAAGTCTACATCTACAGTACTAATACAATATCCTACATATAAGTTTTTATCTATATCTTTTATTAAATCAACTTTAACTTTTGAAGTTTTATCACTTAAAAATTTACCTTTTCTTCTTTCAAAAGTATTATTCTTATATTTATCTGAGAAATAATTTGAGTTAATCTCATGATGCTTATTTAATTTTTCCCATAACGGCTGTACTAAATCAATTAACTCCTTAGCTCCAGTTACAAATTCAAGATTATCCATATTACCTCCATAATCAATTACCTGTAGATTGTTATAAATCTACAGGTAATTTTCTTATACTAATATTATCTATAATTATTATTAATTTAATTTTCTATTAAAACTCGTTAAAAGTGGAACTACTATTAAGACTGTTACTAAATAAACCATAATAACTACTAGCGTAGCTGATTTTAAATAAGTCCTTAAAAAGCCTTGTAATATCAATGGTAATATAAGCAGTACATATGTTAATAGTCTCCACCCATTTCCCATAATATATTTGGTGTTGCAATTATCACACTGAACTATCCCTAATCCCCATGTAGCTTTAAAAGAATCAGCATAAGTAAACTTATTTGAGCAATCTTCACAGCTTTTAATCGCCATATATACCCCTCCTTATATATTCTTTTTTAATTATGTAAAATCCTTAACTATGAATTTCATTTATATATTTGTCAAATTCCTATTATCTTTATTTTATCTTGTATTGTAAATTTTAACACCTACTATTTACTATTTTAATTCTTCAATAAAATAGTTTTTCTAAAAACAAATATAATAATTAAAATAGTAATAGCTTCAGCCAAAGGAATAGTAAGCCAAACACCTGTCATTCCTATAAATCTAGGTAAAATTAATATTAAAGGTACTATTGCTAAAAATCCTCTTAATATTGAAATAGTAAAGGATTCTTTAGCTTTGCTTATAGATGCTAGTAATGATGTTGTAACTATATTAATTCCCATTATAATAAATCCTATAAAATAAATTTTCATTCCTTCAACTGCCATTGATGAAAGTAAAACATCTCCTTCATTGTTGAATAAGCTTACTATTTCCTGGGAAAATGTAAAAGATATTGCATAACAGCTTAATCCAAGTGCTACAGCTGTTATTAATCCATACCTATATATAACTTTTATATCATGAGTATTGCCTTCTCCAAAACTCTTACTTATAATTGGCTGAATTCCTTGTGCTACTCCTGTAAATATTGCAACTACTATTAATGCTATATTAGTTATAATCCCATATGCTGCTACCCCTGTATTGTTAGATATATTTAATATAGTGAAATTAAATAATAATATAATTATTCCTGATGAAAACTCAGTAACAAAGGATGGTAATCCTAATGATATAATATTTCTAATATATCCCAATTTAATTTTACACTTTATAAGCTTAAATTTATTCTTCTTTCTTATAAAGTGAAGTGATAGAATGCATATGCTTAATATAGGCGTTGCTCCTGTTGCAAGTGCTGCTCCAAACATGCCCATTCCAAGAGGATAAACAAAAATATAGTCTAATACTACATTACTTAAACTCCCTACAATCATTGCAATCATAGCTAGATTAGGTTCATCATCATTTCTAACAAATGCTGTTAATATATTGTTTAATATAAAAACACAAGAAAAAGATAATAATGTTTTTAAATACTTCCCTGCTAATGGTATTACCTCATTATCAGCACCTAATAACCTTACAATATCATAAGAAAAAAACACTCCCACTATAGTTATTATTGCGCCTACTACTGTTCCTATTACTATAGAGTGGGTAAAGACCTTATTAGCTCCACTTTCATTATTCCTACCTCTTTGGATAGAGTACTTTATTCCGCCTCCGGCTCCAATCATCAATCCAATACCACTTATTAAACTCCATAATGGTAAAACTATATTAAGAGCTGTAAGTCCTATACTTCCTACCCCATTAGCTATAAAAAATGTATCTGCAAGTATGTAAAAAGAAAGTCCTATCATACTAAAAACATTTAAAGATACATATTTTATAAAATCATTTAAAATATTATTCTTAGCTTCTACTCTCAATGAAATATCCTCCTATAATATCTAAAAAATTCACTAAATAAAGAATAAAAAAGCACTAGATAACTTATACCCAAGGCCTAACGGTATAAATTTCTAATGCTTGTTATACAAATAATATATCCGGCGATATAATTATTCAAAACTCTTCATTTTATAAAATCTTATAATAATATATTGATACTGTCAATATTTTTTATTATTAATTCATAATCTTTTTAATGCATTCCTCAACACTAGAAACGTGATTATTTGCTATTTCTTTTACACCATCTTCTGCATAATGGAAAGTAAAACTATTTTCTGTTAAATTAAACATAGATATATCATTAAATGAGTCTCCAATTGCATATAGCTTGTCCTCATTTACATTATTTAATTCAAGTATCTTTTTTAATCCATTCCCCTTAGTACAATCCTTTGGAGCTATATCAACAAAAAATTGATTTCTAAAGGCCTCTAGATCCTCTCCTAAACTTTTCAACAGTTTATTTTTTGCCTCTTCTGCAACATTTCTATCTCCACTTTTAGAAAATAAACTTATTATTGAGTAACTTCTTTCATTGATATCCTTAAATAAATCTTCTATAGAAACTCTATCTTTAAAATGACTATATAGTCCCCTCATGTCTTCAGGTACATCTTCTAAGTTAGGTATATTAGAATCTACTAGGTAGTGCTCCCCTTCAGATTCAAAATGCACACATACATCTTCATTATCTAAAAATTCCTTAAATATGTCTTCTGCTACTTCACTTCCTATGAACTTACTATGTATTATATTTCTATCCTTATCTAAAACTATAGCTCCATTACAAGCTACTATATAATCATATTCTATTTCTGGATATTTACTAAATAAATCATATATTGAAGATAAACTTCTTCCTGTTGAAATAATAAATTTATTTCCTGCTTCCTTAAATTCAATAATACCCTTTATATTTCCATCATTAATACCATGGTTTTCATTTAATAATGTTCCGTCTAGATCGCAAGCTAAATACTTCATTAAATTCCACTCTCCCAATAATTATTCCTAAAAGATTATAACATAATAATTAGGATAATATTTTTAATATATAAAATTAACTCATTCAAGCAAGCAAATATGTAATTTTTATCCATACTAATATATAATTAAACTATACTAGTAAATTTAAGAAGGAGATTTTTATGGTTAGTAAAAAGGTGATTTTTACATTTATCTTTTCTCTTATTATCTCATACCTAATTATAGGTTACTTAAATTCTAACTTATTTGTTATCATTGACTGGATTGAGGGAGTAACAATAGTTGATAAATTAAGAGAATACTATATAAGGACCTTTAGCTCTAATATATCTTTATCTCTACCTATATCCTTAATTCTAACTTATATTGTATATAAAAAGACTAAAAATAAAACTATGGAGTAAATAAATATGAACAACAGAAATGATTATATTGAAAGTTTAAAAATAGATTGTGAAAAGTGCTTTGGACTATGCTGTGTATCACTTTACTTCTCAAAGTCAGATGGGTTTCCCCATAATAAAGATGCTGGTAAGCCTTGCATAAACTTAAAAAGTGATTTTAAATGCTCTGTTCATAATAACCTTTATACCAATGGCTTAAAGGGATGTATTAGTTATGATTGTTTTGGTGCTGGTCAAAAAATTTCACAAATCACATTTAATGGTGATGACTGGAAGGGTAATTCTGAGCATAGCAAAAAAATGTTTGAATCATTTTATGTAATGAGACAACTTCATGAAATGCTATGGTATCTTAATGAAGCTTTTAATTTACAAAAGGATTTAACTTCGAAAAAGGAAATTAAAGAATTAATAGATTCCACTAATAACTTAACATTATTAGATGCAGACTCACTCTTACAAATTAATATTGATAACCATAGAGATAAGGTTAATGTTTTTCTTAGAAAAACTAGTGATATGATTCGTAGAAATTCATCAAAATCAGATAATATACCTAAATCAAAATCTTATTTGGGTAAAGATCTTAGAAAACTTGATCTAAGAGGAGCTGACCTTAGAGGAGCATTTCTTATAGCAGCAAACCTTAAAGGTATGAATCTAACTGGAGCTGACTTTATTGGTGCTGATTTACGTGATTCTGATTTCAGTGGTGCTGATCTTAGCAGAAGTATATTTCTTACTCAATCACAAATTAATTCAGCTAAGGGTGATAAGAACACTAAACTACCACTTAACATAACTAAACCAAGCCATTGGCTTAAATAGCTAAAATAAAAAGTGTGAAATATAACATTATACTTCACACTTTATTTTTCACTATAAATATATTAAATTTTAGCTTTAAATTTATTATTTTTTATAACTCATATGAAGTAATTCATGAGCCTTACCATGACCTGGTTCACCCATGTAAGTATCATACATCTTATTTAAAGCACCATTTTCGTGAGATTTTCTCTTTTTTAAATTCTTATCTTGATTATATAATACTGATGCTCTAACGCTTCTAATATCCATAGTTAATCTATCTGATGGATTTACATGAGGTTGTCCTCCACCATTTACACATCCACCAGGGCAAGCCATTACTTCAATAAAGTGATACTTCTTCTCTTCTATTTTTCCACTATTTATAAAATCAAATAAACTTGATGAACCGTTAATTACAGCTACATTATAGTTTTCTCCACCTATTTCTACTGTAGCTTCTTTAATTCCAGCTAATCCTCTTACTTGCTCATATTCTATATTTTCTAAGTCTTTTCCTTCTACGAAATCCTTAGCTGTTCTTAGTGCAGCTTCCATAACTCCACCAGTAGCTCCGAATATAGCACCTGCTCCAGTATATTCTCCCATAGCTGGATCAGCTTCACTATCTTCAAGCTTTGCAAAATCAATCTTTGCATCCTTAATCATCTTAGCTAATTCTCTAGTAGTTATTACAGCATCTATGTTTCTTAATCCATTGTTCTCCATTTCAGCTCTATCTGCTTCATATTTTTTAGCAGTACATGGCATTATAGTTACAGTGAATACATTCTTTGGATCTATGTCTGATATTATTGGGTAATAAGTTTTACTAGCTGCTCCAAATATCTGTTGAGGAGACTTAGCAGTAGATAAGTTTCCTAAAAGATTTGGATAGTAATTTTCTACTTGTCTTACCCATGCTGGACAACAAGATGTAAACATAGGGAATGGTCCATCAGCCTTAATTCTTTCAATTAACTCAGTAGCTTCTTCCATTATTGTCATATCTGCTCCAAAGTTTATATCAAATATCTTATCAAATCCTAATTGTCTTAAAGCAGTATATGTTTTTCCTGTTACGTCTACCCCGTAACCCATCTTAAATAGTTCTCCCATAGCAGTTCTTACTGAAGGTGCCATAGCAACTATAACATGCTTTTCTTCATCTTCTAATGCATCCTTAACTCTATCCATATGAGATTTTTCAGATAAAGCATCAACTGGACATGCAGCTACGCATTGCCCACATAGTAAGCAATTAGTATCATCAAAACATTTTAAGTTTTCAGGTCCAATTATTTTCTCTCCATCTACTTCAATAAATTTAATAGATTCTGTGCCAGTCTTAGTCTTACAAGCTGCAACACATCTTCCACAAGTAACACATTTTGTTCTATCTATTACAATAGATTTACTTCTATCATCAACATACTCTGATTTATCTGCAACAACAAAAGGTTTAGTAGCCTTAGCCCTAGTTTTAATAACTAGTTTTAGAAACTCACAATTTTCTCTTCTTTTACATGGCCCGCACTTAAATTCATGCTTATCTAATAAACTTGCAACTGTAGCTTTAACAGCTTCTTGAACTCTTTCAGTATTTGTATTAATAACCATTCCTTCTTCAGGAGTTACACAACAAGCTTTAACTAAATCATCTTGACCTTCTATTTCAACAAGGCACACTCCACATTGGCCTACATTTCCACAGTCCTCTAAAAAGCATAATGCTGGAATGTCTATTCCATTACTTTTTGCAGCTTTTAATAAGTTATCCTCATTATTTACTAAAACTTCTTTTCCATTTATAGTTACTTTAATCATTTTTGCCTCCTATATTACTTTTTAAAGAGTATAATAATTGTTACATTATTAACAAAATTATTGTACTATAATTTATCAATAATTACTATCCTTCAGTTAAAATTATAATAAAATAGACATTATCTTCTAATGCCTACTTTTAATTCGTATTTTAATGTCCATTTTGTAGATCTGCTTTCATTTCCCAATGTATTACAAAAGCTAAAATAGCTCTTAATACAATTATTGCTGCTAATATGTACATTTCATCTAAAGATCTTACTATTACTGTCTTTAATATCTCTGCTCCTAATTTAAACTCTAATGCTAAAGTTAAAGATTGAGCAAATTCAACTTTAATAGGATAATCATTTCTAGTAATTATGTTTAAAATAAACTTATAAAAGCCTTTAATTGATCCAATTATAATAATTATTATCCCCATAGCTTCTAAACTATGTATTGCTAATGGCGTTATTAATTCCACAAAACTTTCCATGATAATCCCCCCCATAAATGTATTAATCAGACATATTAATTATCTTGTATAATTTATAATAAGTAAAGCAAAATTAATAAATAAAAGGATTTTTATTTGTATTTTATGATAATATAATATAAGAGTTGTAATAGTATTTTACATTGATTTATATTTATTATATTTCTGTTTAAATAATGATAATTCTTGTATAGCTTATATAAAAAGTTAAAGTTTATATACAGTTTCAATTTTGATATTTTGCTTAATTAATTCTATTAAGTTATGATTTTATAAAATAATAACTATATAGATTATTAATTTACACATATATACTATAAAAAAATAAGAATAAGAGGTTTCAAATGATACGCATATATAATAGAAAAACTAAAAACTATGAAATAGAAAAAGTTGCAGGAGAAAATTATATAAAATGGTCTTATGAATCTCCTATTGGAAAGAGCTTTACTGAACTTTTTATAAAGAAAAAAGTATTTTCAAAGCTTTATGGTACTTTCTGTGATTCACCTTTAAGTAAAAAGAAGATTAAGAAGTTTATTGATTCCTTTAATATAGATATGGATATA
>NZ_JAWGSV010000017.1:0-23398 GCF_032552055.1 Clostridium sp.
CCGCTATAGCAGGATTGAATTCCCAGTCTAGGCTTTAATCTGTAGAGCCTGCCTATGCAAGTGGTGTTGATGGCAAGGTCCCATACGACGTAAGTGCATGAACCTCGTCAGGTCCGGAAGGAAGCAGCGATAAGTGATTACTGCGTGTGATATGGATAAATCTTGTCAGAGCTAACTACATAGTAACGTCTATAGATTACTGTCGAAGCTGGGTGCACGGTTTTAATTTTTAGGCCTTTCTAAGAAGAAGGGTTTTTTTAATGCAAATATGTAATTAATAATTAATTATTTATTTATAGGTTACTCTTCAATAGGATTAACATACAATAGGACAAAGAAAGCGAGGGCATTCCGTAAGGAATACCCTCGTTTTCTATTTTCTTATTAAATTTATAAAATCAAAATTTAAATTATCTTTTTCATTAATTAAAATTTCAGATTTATAATCAGTTATCCAATCGTTAAGATCGATACTTGGGAATTTTGTATCACCATCAAAATCTTTATAAATTCTAGTTAAGTATAACTTCTTTGAATTAGGTAAAAGAGTTTTATATATCTCTCCGCCGCCAATAACAAAGGCTTCTTCAGTAGAATTTTCAAATCTAGTAATGATAGAATCTATATCATTAACTACTTCTACATCAGGTGAATCAACTTTAAAGCTTTTATCTCTTGTAATTACAATATGATGTCTATTAGGTAATACCTTAGGTAAAGATTCAAAGGTCTTTCTACCCATTATAATAGTATTACCTGATGTAATGGACTTAAATCTTTTTAGATCTTCGGATATATGCCATAAAAGCTTATTATCTCCGCCAATAACATCATTAGAAGCTTTGGCAACTATAATAGATAACATTACACACTTACCTCCATTTTAATTGGGTCATGGTGTTTATAATCTATTAATTTAACATCATCAGCTGTGAAGTCATAGAAATTCGTTATTTCTGGATTTATCCAAAGCTTTGGTGCATCAAAATCTTCATTTTCTCTAGTTAATTGAAGTTTCATTCCTTCAACTTGATTTTCATAAATATGTGCATTATTAATCACGTGAGTAAATAATCCAGGTTTAAGATTAGTTACTTGGGCTATTAAATGAACTAATACAGCATATTGACTTGTGTTAAATGGAACTCCTAATGGCATGTCCCCACTGCGCTGGATTAACATGCAATTTAAGTAACCATCTGTTACGTCCCATAAAGTTTGATAGCAACAAGGTTGTAATGTCATTTCTGGTAGGTCTTCTATATTCCACATAGACATAATCATTCTTCTGTCTTGAGGATTATTTTTTAAGGACTCAATAAGTTTATCTACTTGGTTAAACTTTGCAATTTGGTATCCATAAGCCTTACCTATTGTATTATTCTCATCTACCCATTCATCCCAGATATGGACATTTTGTTCTTGAAGTTTAGTTACATCATTTGATTGATCTCTATATATCCATAGCATTTCCTTTATAGCAGTTTTAAATGCAACTTTTTTAGTAGTTAGTATAGGGAATTCCTTTTGTAAATTAAACTGCATAATTTGATGGGGTAGTTTGTATGTAGGCATCCCAGTTCTGTTATTATCATAATAACCATTATCTAAGATATCTTTAACTATAGATAAGTATTTCTTATCATATAAACTCAAGTTATATCACTCCTTACTAGTATTTAAATTTATTGTACTATAAAACTTAATAAGTATAAATGATATTAGGATAAGTTTGAATTTTTGAATATTGGTATATAGGGCTGAATCATAGGATAAGAATAGTAAACTAAATGATGAATAATATTATAGGTGATATATGGGATGTTTAACAAATAACAGTCAAATAAGCACTTGTAAATATTTGTGAAATAATATATGCTTAAAATAGATTGTTTTGGAAGAAGGGAGAAATAGACTATGAAATTTCCTGTAAGAAAGATAAAATATGAAGTTTTATCTAGTAGTTCACAGTCAAAAACATGCATGTTTTTTGAAAATTGGATTACTATGCCCTTTTTTAGGGGAAATTTGAGAAAATCTATTTCTTAAGTTGCAATATAGTAACTCCAATTAGGCCTAGATTAATTATCTTAGGTCTTTTATTATGCTCAAAAATAATTATAGAAAATTGGAGTTGATTCAAATGAATAAAATAAAAAAGAATATAAAAAATGATTATTTATATAGATTTCTTTCATCCTTTGATATAACATCTGCTATTTGGGTATTGTATTTAGGGTATAAGGGAATGAATTTAGCGCAAATAGGTTTGCTTGAAGGAATATTTCATATTACTGGTTTTATTTCAGAAATACCAACTGGAGCATTAGCCGATTTATTTGGTAGAAGAAAAATAATGATAATTGGTAGAATAACATCATTAATATCAGCAATAATAATGCTATTTTCAAATTCCTTTCTTGGATTTGCCATTGGTTTTATATTATCAGCTTGGGGATATAATTTGAATTCAGGATCTGAGGAAGCCTTAATATACGATACACTTAAAACATTAAAAAGAGAAGATGAGTATTTAAAGATTAATGGTAGGTTAAATTTAATAATAGAAATTTCACAGGGGTTAGCAGTATTTATAGGTGGACTTTTATCTCAAATAGATTTTTCTATAAGTTATATTACTGCAATTGTTATTGGTGTATTTTCTTTAACTGTATCTTTTAATTTTACTGAAGTTGATATAAGGGAAACTCATGAAGAAAGAGTAACTGTGATAAATCATTTTAAAACCTCAATAAATATATTGAAAAATAATAGGAAACTTTTAAATATATTAATGTACTTTCCTTTAATTTATACTTTTTCAGCAATAATATATTTTTATGGTCAACAATTCTTAAGTGATTCAGGTTACTCAAGGGTAAGTATTTCAATAATATTTTTATTTAATGGAATACTTTCATCTTTAGGAGCAATTTTAAGTGAGAAGATATATAAGAAGTTTAAATCAAAAGGATGGATTTCTATATCTATGTTAATCAGTTTGCTGATAGTATTAATGGGTTATTCAAGTAAAGAAACAACAATATTGATTTTTGTATCTATAGGATTTCTAACTTCTATACTTCAACCTATTAGTAGTAAATTAATAAATTCTAGTGTTGAATCCAAACAAAGAGCAACTATAATTTCAGTAGAGAGTATGTTTTACTCATTAATGATGATATTATTATTCCCTTTATGTGGATATATAGGAGATATTATTTCCTTGGAAATATCTTTTAAGCTAATTGGAGTTATAGGTTTAGTAATTACTATTGTTGAATTTTTAGTTATAAAGAAGAATAGCATAAAGTAATTTTGAAGAAACTCAAGTTATCTTGGGTTTCTTTTAAATTTATTAAGTTCTAACTTTTATTTCTTCATTAATTTTAATCTTTAGTCTATAATATAAATAAATGATAAAAATAAGGAATGATATTATGGGATATACAGCTTTATATAGAGAATGGAGACCACAAAACTTTTATGATATTGTTGGTCAAGAACATATAACAACAACTGTTAAAAATCAAATACTAAATGATAGAATAGCTCATGCTTATCTTTTCTGTGGTACTAGAGGAACTGGTAAAACAACTACAGCTAAGGTTTTCGCTAAGGCTTTAAACTGTCTTGATTTACATGATGGAGAACCTTGTAACAAGTGTGAAATGTGTAAGAAGATAGATGAAGGTCTAGCAATAGATGTTACAGAGTTAGATGCAGCTTCTAATAATGGTATTGATAAAATTAGAGATATAATAGATGATGTTAAGTATCCACCTCAAGAAGGTAGATATAAAGTATATATAATGGACGAAGTTCACATGTTATCAACAGGTGCTGTTAATGCCTTCTTAAAAACATTAGAAGAACCACCTAAGAATGTAATATTTATATTAGCAACAACAGATCCACAAAAGTTACCTATTACTATTCTTTCAAGATGTCAAAGATTTGACTTTAAAAGGATAAACAATAATGAAATAATAGGTAGACTTAGAAAGATAGTAGATGATCAAAATGCAATAGCAGATGACAAGAGTTTAAGCTTAATTGCAAGAGTTTCTGATGGGGCGATGAGAGATGCCTTAAGTATATTAGATCAAGCTATTTCTATGGGAAATGGTGCAGTAGAATATGATATTCTTATTAATATGCTAGGCCTTGTAACTAATGATCACTTATTTGCATTAACTAATGCAGTTAATCAAAGAAATGTAGAAAAGTCTATAGGAATTATAGATGAGGTAGTTTATGCAGGTAAGGATATATATCTTTTTATAAAAGATCTTATAAGTCATTATAGAAATATTCTTATGGCTAAGGTTACTAATAATCCTGAAGATGTATTAGATATGTCTGAAGAAAACATAACTTTAATTAAGGAACAAGGCAGTAAGCTAAGAGCTGAAGAAGTTATGAGATATATAAGAATTCTTCAAGAAGCAGAAGGTAATGCAAAGATAAGTAAGCAAGCAAGACTATACTTAGAGCTTGCAATAATAAAAATGTGTAAAATAGAATATGATACATCTAATGAGGTTATTTTAAGTAGGTTAAATAAACTTGAAGCATCCTTAAAGAATGGAAGTATAAAGGTTCAAACTGAAGCTGTAGCAGATGGAAAAGTTAAAGCAGATGCAGTTGTTAAAGAAATAAAGAAGGAAGTAAGAAGGGAAGTTATTCACCATACTTCTGGTAATGATTCCTCTAAGGTATCCTTAAATGATATTCAAAAATCTTGGAAGGATATATTAGAAAGAATTAAAGGTAGAAGAGCGATGATTGTTTATGCATCTTTAATTACTGGAAAGCCTGTAGATTGCAGTAAGGGAATTCTAACTATAGAATATGAAGAACAATATAAGTTTAATAAGGATAGGTTGGAAAAACCTGAATACAGAGCATTACTTCAAGAAATTCTTGCAGAGATTTTTAGAGAAGATATTAAGATAGTTTTCACAGTAGAAGAAGGAAATGATGAAGAAAAGTCTACTGCAGATATGCTTCTTGAAACTTTAGGTTCTGATATGGTAGATATATTGGATGAGTAAATCATATAAAGTGATTCTTAGAAGGACTAATCCAGGAACGTAGCAGTGCTTAGCTCCCACTTATAGAATATAGGAGTGTTAGCAATGGTAGTGATCGGATAAAATAAGCTTTAATTAAGTATAATAAAAAAGAAATTAATAATGTTATAAATATAGTAAAATCAAAGAAAATACTATATAATTAAAAATAGATTTTTATGATAAGGAGGATGTTTTTATGGCAAGAGGAGGATTCCCAGGTGGATTTGGGGGAGGAAACATGAACAACCTAATGAAGCAAGCTCAAAAGCTTCAAAAGGAAATGGAGCAAATGCAAAAGGACCTAGAAACTAAAGAATATGAGGTTTCAGTAGGTGGCGGAGCTGTAGTTGTAAAAGCAAATGGAAAGAAAGAATTACTTTCTATTAACATAAAACCTGAAGTTGTAGATGCAGATGATGTGGAAATGTTAGAAGATTTAGTTCTTAGTGCAGTTAATGAAGCATTAAGAAAGTCTGAAGAAGAAAGTGCAGAAAAAATGGGTAAATTAACTGGTGGAATGAATATACCAGGATTATTCTAGTGTTATATATTATGTTTAATATAGTTCCATAAAAAGGCGAAGTTACTTCGCCTTTTTATATATTTAATTAACAGAAAGGGTGATTATATGGATTTTTATCCAGTAGCTATAGAAAAACTTATTGAAGAGTTTGCAAAGTTGCCAAGTATTGGGCAAAAAACAGCTCAAAGGCTTGCTTTACACGTTTTAAATCTTCCAGCTGATGAAGTTAGAGAATTTGCAGATGCTTTAGTTAAAGCTAGAGGAACAATAAAATATTGTTCAATATGTGGAAACTTCACAGATTCAGATCCATGTGCAATATGTGCTAATCCTAACAGGGATAAGGATGTTATTTGTGTTGTAGAACAACCTAAGGACATAATGACTATGGAAAAAGTAAAAGAATTTAATGGTACATATCATGTGCTTCATGGAAACTTATCTCCAATGCAAGGAAGAGGTCCACAAGATATAAGAATTAGAGAATTAGTTGCAAGAATGAGTGCAGATGTAAAGGAAGTTATTATTGCAACTAATCCTAATATCGAAGGTGAAGCTACAGCAATGTATATTTCAAGAATTTTAAAACCATTAGATATTAGGGTAACTAGAATAGCATCAGGAATTCCTGTTGGTGGAGACTTAGAGTATGCTGATGAAGTAACTTTATCTAAGGCCCTTGAAGGGAGAAAAGAAATATAAGTAAAGGGTGAATATATGAGTAAATTATTAAAATTTCTATTTAGTAGAATGGTAATTGTAGGATTACTAATACTTATTCAAGTGGGCATATTAGTTTTTACTATTTGGACCTTATCTGAATCCTTTGTTTATTTATATGTATTATTCACTGTTATTAGCATAGTGGTTGTAATATATATAATGAGTAAAAAAGATAATCCGTCTTTTAAACTAGCATGGACAATACCTGTATCCTTAGTACCTGTTTTTGGAGGATTGTTCTATTTAATTTTTGGATTAAGAAGAACAACAAAAAGGTTTAGAGGGAGAATAAATAAGATTTATACAGAAGGGGCTAAATACTTAGAACAAAATCTTGAAGTATTTAAGGAAATTGAAGAGGAAGACAAATCAATTTCTAATCAAGTAAAATATTTAAATAAGTATGCAGCAGCGCCAATATACAAAAATACCTACACTAAATACTTATCACCTGGAGAAGAATTTTTTGAAGAACTAAAAAAAGAGCTTAAGAAAGCTAAGAAGTATATATTTATGGAGTACTTTATAATCCGAGAAGGAAAGATGTGGGATAGCATTCTTGAAATTCTTGAAGAAAAAGTAAAAGAAGGGGTAGATGTTAGGATTATATATGATGATATGGGATGCCTTAGAACATTACCTTATAAGTATTATGAAAAACTAAAGAAAATGGGAATTAAGTGCTTAGTATTTAACCCATTTGTACCATTTTTATCAGTTATTATGAATCATAGAGATCATAGAAAAATAACTGTGATAGATGGACATACAGCCTTTACTGGAGGTATAAATTTAGCTGATGAGTATATAAATGAAGTAGTTAGATTTGGACATTGGAAAGATGCTTCTATTATATTAAAAGGTGAAGCAGTATGGAATCTTACTATGATGTTCTTACAAGCTTGGGAGTTTAACTGTGGAGAAAAAGAAGATTATAATAAATATAAGCCACATGTTAATTACGAAGGACATTTTAAGGATGATGGATATGTTCAGCCATATGGTGATAGTCCATTAGATGACGAAACTGTAGGAGAATATGTTTATTTAAATATTATAAATAAAGCTAAAGATTACATTTATATAAATACTCCTTATTTAATAGTAGATAATGAGCTAGTAACTGCATTAACCTTAGCATCAAAAAGTGGAGTTAAGGTAATAATAGTTACGCCTCATATAGAAGATAAGTGGTATGTACACTTAGTTACTAGAGCTTACTATGCTCAATTAATTGAAGCAGGCATTAAGATATATGAATATACTCCTGGATTTATACACTCAAAAACATTTGTATCAGATGATAAGATAGGAGTAGTTGGTTCTATTAATATGGATTATAGAAGTCTTTATTTACATTTTGAATGTGGAGTATTTTTATATAAGACTAAATCAGTAATGGAAATCAAGAAAGACTTTTTAGAAACATTAGATCAGTGTCAATTAATGACTTTAGAAGATTGTTACAATGAAAAGTGGTATAAGAAATTATTAGCAGCAGTAATTAGAGTTTTTGCACCTTTATTGTAGGGAATACAGATTTATTAAATAGTGTTAAGTGCATATAGAATATTGGTTAAAAGTTTTTTCCTTCTGAATAATTATCCTAAAAATGGATAGTACTTTAATATACAATATTTAGGAGGGGAAATAATGAATAAAAATATAATTTTAGATCTAATACTAAGAAATACAGAGAAAAGTAAAAAAGAGTATAGTGAAGAGGATATAGCTCTATTAAATAATATTAAAGAAACTATTTCAGAAATGGAAGTAGCTAGAGCTTTATTTGATTATGTAAGTGATCCTAAATTAGTTGAATTAGCCATATATGCTGAAGATACAGCAAGAACAAGATATGATTATTTAATAAGTGTTGCAAAGAGGCGTGAATTAAGAATGATAGAATAATATGTTATACTAAAGAATAAAATAGACTGGAGGGGATGTTATGGATGTTAATTTAATAATATATGGATTGATAGGACTGGTATTATTATATTTAGTTATTAAGCTTTTAAAATGGCCATTAAAAATATTAATAAATGGTGTAATTGGAATAGTATTATTATACTTAGCTAATGTTCTAGGTTCATACTTTGGTTTTGCCATAGCAATAAATTGGGTTACTGCATTAATAGCAGGATTTTTAGGTGTACCAGGAGTGATTTTTCTGGTTATATTTCAAATGTTTCTATAGAGTATTAAGAGCTGCCCAAGGGCAGCTCAATTTATAATTAATAATGAAGAGTTATTTATGTAATTCCTTAGAATTACTAAAAATAATTTAGCTTTGAAAACTCCTAAGGGAGTTTTTTTTATCATATATATTAAAGATTATCTAAATAAGGAGTATTAGATTTTAAGATTTAAGGATTAGATATAATTAATGTAAAGAAAAAGCTGTTGTATAATGAATATTCATTTTCAACAGCATTAGTCTATATAGATGGGAGTTAGAAGTTTTATACCAAAAAAGTTAAAAGCTTCTTATATAAACAAAATATGAGAAAAGTATAAAATGGTTACTAATAATTAATTGAAATATGGTAAAATATTTTTATTAAAGTAACATTATATTATGCAAAAGAAGGAGAAGTGTATTATGCCAGCTGGAAACGGAGTTAATTGTAAATATTGTCCTTATTATAAGAAAAGTTGTAATGGAGATGATAAAAGTTGTTTATGTTATAAGTGTCCAAGGCATCTAGGACAATGTATGTGTGTTAAATATTGCAGAGAGACAGAATCTGTTTTAATTTTTGATGAGGAATATAAATAAGGAGGATTAGAAATGAAGAATAAAGGAAAAAAGTTTTTACAAGAGTTTAAAGAATTTGCTATGAAGGGGAATATACTAGACTTAGCAATTGGGGTAGTTATGGGGGGAGCTTTCAATAAGATAGTTTCTTCATTAGTTGAGCATATAATAATGCCTTTAGTAGGAATACTAATAGGTGGAGTTGAATTTAAAGATTTAGTTTATAAATTTGATACCAGCCTAGTAGGCGGAGGTATAGTTACTTTAGAGTATGGGATATTTATTCAGAATGTAGTTGACTTCTTAATAATAGCACTTTCTATATTTATATTTATAAAGGTATTAGCTAAAATAAATAGAAATAAAGAAGAGGAAGTTAAGGAAGAATCACCAGCTGAAGCTGAATTAACTGCTGAACAAGTACTATTAACAGAGATAAGAGATATATTAAAAGATAGTAAAAAGCAAGAAGATGTAGAAGTTTAGTTACTATAACACAATAAAAAAATATTTGGGGCTATGAATATGTACATTAATGGTGAAATATTTGTAGAATTTTGAATATTATTTCAAAAGTTTTAACAAAGTAGTTGTTAATGATATGAAAAAGTAGTAAAATTAACAATAAAATAAGCAATTAATAAGCAATAAAAAAATATTAAATGGGGGAGAAACAAGATGCACAAAAAGCTATTTATTCCGGGGCCAGTTGAAGTAAGACCTGATGTCTTAGAGCAACTATCAAGGCCTATGATAGGTCATAGAAGCAAGGATGCTTCAGTGCTTCAAAGAAGAATAAGTGATAACTTAAGAAAAGTCTTCTTTACTGAAAGCGAAATATTATTATCTACCACTTCAGGTAGTGGACTTATGGAGGGGGCTATTAGATCTTGTACAGCCAAAAAAGCAGCTGTATTTTCCGTTGGGGCATTCGGAAAAAGATGGTATGAAATGGCTATATCTAATAACGTTCCTGCAGATTTATTTGAAGTAGAATTAGGACAAGCTATAACACCAGAAATGGTTGATAAAGAATTAGCAACAGGACAATATGACTTAGTTGCAGTAACTCATAATGAAACATCTACAGGAGTAATGAATCCTATTAAAGAAATAGGTGAAGTAGTTAAGAAATATCCTGAGATTGTATTTATAGTTGATACAGTAAGTTCAGCAGCAGGTACTAAGATTGAAGTAGACAATTGGGGAATTGATGTATGTATAACTTCATCACAAAAGGCATTAGGATTGCCTCCAGGACTTGCAATATGTACTTTCTCTAACAAAGCAAAAGAAAGAGCTGAGAAAGTAAAAAATAGAGGATTCTATTTAGATCTACTATCTTTATATAATTTTATTCAAAAGAAGGACTACCAATATCCTTCAACACCATCTATTCCACATATGTATGCATTAGATTATCAACTAGACTATATTCTTAATAAGGAAGGTTTAGAAAATAGGTTTGCAAGACATATTGAATTAGCTGAAGTTGTAAGAGCTTGGGGGAGAAAGTACTTTGAATTATTACCAGAAGATAAATATTTATCAAATACTGTGACAACAGTTAAGAATACTAGAAATATAGATGTTGCTGCATTAAATAAAGAATTAGGAGAAAGAGGTTTCCAAATTTCTAACGGATACGGTAGCTTAAAAGGAAAGACATTTAGAATTGCTCATATGGCTGACTGTCAAATGGAAGATATTCAAGAACTATTAAGCAATATTAATGATATTTTAGGCTTAGAATAGTATAACTAAAGTTTAGTATTACTAGTTTAAGAGGTTTGGACAATGATATAAAAATAAGAGTTTAGACTAAGGTCTAAACTCTTATTAGCATAGAAAATATAATGATTTTTTTAAAATAGGGGGCAAAAAAATGTATAGAATATTAGCAAGTGATGGCTTACAAGAAAAGGCCATTAATAATTTAATAGAGTTAGGTTTTGAAGTTGAAAATAAGCACTATGATAAAGAGGTTTTAGGAGAAGTTCTTAAAGATTTTGATGCTTTAGTAGTTAGATCAGCAACTAAGGTTACTAAGGAAGTTATTGAAGCTACTAAGGGTGGAAAGTTAAAGTTAGTAGTTAGAGCAGGTGTTGGTATAGATAATATTGATGTAGCTGCAGTTAAAGAAGCTGGAATAGAAGTAAGAAACACTCCAAATGCAAGTTCAGATTCAGTTGCAGAACTAGCTTTAGCTCATATGTTTGCAGTTGCAAGATTTGTAGGCACTTCTAACTACACTATGAGAAATGGTGAATGGAATAAAAAGAAATATGAAGGCGTTGAAATTGGTGGTAAAACTCTTGGAATTATAGGAATGGGTAGAATAGGAAGAGCTTTAGCTAATAAGGCTACTGCTTTAGGAATGACTGTAGTTTACAATGATATGTTTGGGAAACAAGATGATTTAGTTTATGATTTCTTAGATCTTAATGATTTATTAAAGGTATCTGATTTTATTTCTCTTCATGTACCATATGATAAGAATGCTGGTGCGTTAATTGGACAAGAACAATTAAACATAATGAAGGATGGATCATATATTATTAACTGTGCAAGAGGTAAGGTAGTAGATGAAGCAGCTTTACTTGAAGCTTTAAATAGTGGAAAGATTGCAGGGGCAGGAATAGATGTATTCGAAATTGAACCTAACACTAATGAAACTTTAGTAAATCATCCAAGAGTAAGTTGTACACCTCATATTGGGGCATCAACTCTTGAAGCGCAAGATAGAATTGGTGATGAAGTAGTTTCAGTAATAAAGAATTTTTTAAAGTAAGCTACAGATAAACAGGAGGAATATAGATGGCAACAATTAGACCTTTTAAAGGTATAAGACCCATTGAGGAATTAGCTTCAAAGATTGCAGCACTTCCTTATGATGTTATGAATAGCGAAGAAGCAAGGGAAATGGTAGAGGGTAATCCATATTCATTTCTTCATATAGATAGAGCGGAAATAGATCTAGATCCTTCTATAGATGTGCATGATAAAAAGGTATATGAGAAAGCTAGAGAAAATCTTGATAAAATGATTGTAGAAAAACAATTTATCCAAGATGAAAAACCATGTTTATATATTTATAGGCAAATAATGAATGGCAGAGCTCAAACTGGATTAGTATTTTGTGCATCAATAGATGATTATATAAACAATGCAATAAAGAAACATGAGTTTACAAGAGCGGATAAAGAACAAGACAGAATAAATCATGTTAATTATTGTGATGCTAATACAGGTCCAATTTTCTTAACTTATAGAGAAGATGAAGTAACTTCTGAAGTTATTAAACAATGGTCCAGAGAAGGAACTAAGAGAAAACCTGTATATGATTTTGTTTCAGAAGATGGAATAGGACATCAAGTATGGGTAATAGATAATGAATTAATAGTAAAAGAAATCGTAGCACTATTTGGAGAAATAGAAAACCTATATATTGCAGATGGTCATCATAGATCAGCTTCAGCAGTTAAGGTTGGACTTATGAGAAGAGAAGAAAATCCTAACTATACAGGAGAGGAGGAGTTCAACTATTTCTTAGCAGTTGCATTCCCTGATAATGACCTTATGGTTATGGATTATAATAGAGTAGTTAAGGACTTAAATGGACTTACTGAAGAAGAATTCTTAAATAAGGTAAGTGAAAAGTTTATAATTTCAGAAAGAGATGAACAAGTGAAGCCTACTGATAAGCATACTTTTGGTATGTATTTAGAAAATAAGTGGTATTTACTTGAAGCTAAGGAAGGAAGCTATAATGCTGAAGATCCGATAAATAGCTTAGATGTTGCGATATTGCAAAACAATGTCTTAACACCTATTTTAGGAATTGAAGATGTTAGAACATCAGATAGAATAGATTTTATAGGTGGAATTAGAGGGATAAAAGAGCTTGAAAGAAGAGTTCATAAGGATATGAAGGTTGCGTTTTCAATGTATGCAACAGAAGTTAGTGATATAATGAGCGTTGCTGATACAAATCAAGTTATGCCACCAAAATCTACTTGGTTTGAACCAAAGCTTAGAAGTGGGCTATTTATTCATAAGCTTAAATAGATAAATTAAAAATAAATGATTTTAGAGAGTAAGATTTAATGATTATAGGTTTCATGGCATATTAATCATAAAATCTTACTCTTATTTATTTTTAAGAAATTTATACATAAGTGAATTAAATTTACCTTTTATGGGATAATTAAGATATATAAGTTGTAATAAAGTTTTTACATTTTATTAAATTAGTTCAGATGAAAAATGTTTCAGTTAAGTAAATACAAAATCAACTTATATAAAAATTAAAAGATATATATGCTTTCAATTAATGTAATTTACATTTTAAAATTATTTTTCACTCAAAATGATATAGGCACTTAAAATGTATATTATTTATTGAAACATATATATATATTTTGAAAGGATGTGTTTAAAAATGTCAGTAAATAATGCAATGACAGTAGATTTTTTATGTTCAGCTTATGGTGGAGAGAGTATGGCTCATATGAGATATACTATTTGGGCAAATGCTGCTGAAAAGGAAAAGTTTCCTAATATAGCTAGACTATTTAGGGGGATAGCTTATGCAGAGTGGTGCCATGCTAACAATCATTTTAATGCTTTGAATAAGCCGATTGAAGATAAGACTGTAACTGCAGGGGCAGTATTTGGTCATACTAATACAGTTGAAAATCTTCAAGGTGCTATCGATGGTGAATTACATGAAATTGATCAAATGTATCCAGTTTACTTAGAAGCAGCTAAGTTTCAAAATGAGAAGGATGCGCAAAGAACATTCCATTATGCTTTAGAGGCAGAAAAAATACATGCAAAATTATTTAAAGAAGCTCAAGATAAAGCTAAAAAAGGTGAAGATATAGGTAATGAAACTATTTATATCTGTCCAATATGTGGCTTTACTGAAATAGGAGATCAAGTAGATAAATGTCCAGTTTGTGGTGTTAGTAAAGATAAGTTTAAAGCTTTTTAACCTACATTTTAAAAAAATTTCATAAAATAAGAATTGGTCTTTTCTTGAGAAAACAGTAAAATACATATTATCTTACATTAGATTCGGATCTTGGTAGTTCGTATGTAAGATAATATGTATTTCTTATTATAGTCTTTATTACAACTTACGTATTATGTTTTTTAATAATATAGTTGAGTTTCTAACAGCTATAGGAATGAATTTTTCATAATCCATATGAGCTCCATTATTAGCATTATCAGAAATAGATCTAATAACTACAAAAGGAATATTGTTTAAATAACAAACCTGAGCAATACTAGCTCCTTCCATTTCACAAGCCATAGCATTAAATTCTTTTTCAAACCATTGAATTTTTTCAACGCTTGATATAAATTGATCACCAGAAATTATTCTGCCAGAGAAAGTGTTAATTTCTTTTATTTCTTCACAAGCTTCTAAAGATGCTTTAACTAAAGCTTCATCACATTTAAAGTCAAATGTATCTAATCTAGGTATTTGACCATGTGGATCTCCGAAAACTGTTGTATCCATATCATGTTGAACTAAGTTAGTTCCTACAACTACATCTCCTGGATAGATATCTTTACCTATTCCGCCAGCAACTCCAACATTTATTATAGAAGTTACATTGAACTCAGATATTAAGATTTGTGAGCAAACGGCAGCATTAACCTTACCTATCCCACATACTACAGCTATAATATCTTTATTATCTAAAGTTCCCTTGTAAAAAGTCATATTTGCTTTTTTAGTTTCTTCATTTATAGTCATATCCTTTAGAAGAAGATCTAATTCTTCTTGCATAGCACTTACAATACCTAAAATCATAAATTGTCCTCCTTAATGTTTATGTATTAAAACATAATCTTTTAATATAGTACCATATTATTTAACTCATTTAAATATAATATAAGTTTACGCTATTTGTTAAATTTAGAAGATTTGAAAGAAAAATATTGTTGTTTAAAGCTTTATAATAGTCTAAAATAAGATATATTATATTTATATATTTTATAAGGTAGATAAAAAGGAGAGAAACATAAATGATACAACATCCATTATCTAGAACAGAATTACTTATAGGGAATGATGGACTAGGAAAGCTAAAGAATGCTAAAGTTATGGTTTTTGGTGTTGGTGGTGTAGGAAGCTTTGCTGTAGAAGCTTTAACTAGAGCTGGAGTTGGAACTTTAATATTAGTAGATGATGATACAGTATGCCTAACTAATTTAAATAGACAAATACATGCAACATATCAAACTGTAAGTAAAGTAAAGGTAGAAGTAATGAAGGAAAGAATACTCTCTATTAATAGAAAGTGTAATGTTATTACTCATCAAATATTTGTAACGCCAGAGAACTTAAGTGAATTAATACCTGATGATGTTGATTACGTAATAGATGCTATAGATACAGTATCTGCAAAAATTGCATTAGCTGAGTATTGCTATGAAAAAGGAATTAATGTAATAGCATCAATGGGTACTGGAAACAAATTAGATCCTACTCAATTTAAGGTTGCAGACATATATGACACTAAGGTTTGTCCACTTGCTAAGGTTATGAGATATGAGCTTAGAAAAAGAGGAGTAAAGAAATTAAAAGTTGTTTATTCAGAAGAAAAACCAAGAAAGCCTAGAGAAGAAGATGTAGTAACTTGTAAAACTGGCTGTATTTGTACAGGTGGAACTAAGAAATGTGCATCTAAGAGACAAATACCTGGAAGTATATCTTTTGTACCTCCAGTAGCTGGAATGATATTAGGTGGAGAAGTAGTTAAATCTATTTTAGAAATTGAAGAATAGTTGCTACTCATAATTAATAATTTATAATGAATGATTTGTAATTAATTAATGTAGAATTGAAGAAAAAATCCTATAGGAGTTTTAGAGAATAATAATTAAATGAGCTGCCTTTATAGACAGCTCATTTTTTTTAGATTTTTTCTAAGACAGAATGTTCAACTCTATAGCCTTTTGGAGATACTCCAGAAACTTTTCTAAACATTTGACTAAAGTAAGAAGAGTTAGAGAATCCAACAATTGAGGCTATATCTCTTATTGAATAATTAGTAGTTGCAAGTAGATTTTTTGCTTCTTGTATTCTTCTAGTTATTACATAATTAATAGGAGATACTCCTATTTCTTTTGTGAAAGTATGAACTAAATGGAATTTGTTCATATATGATAGGTCTGATAAAAAATCTAAAGTTATATTTTGTGAGTAGTGTGCATCAATATAGTTTTTAATTTTCATGCATTCTAGATTTAATTTTTCTTGAGATTCTTCTATGAATAGGGAGGATGTAGTGTTACGAATAATGTGTGTTATAAATAGAATTAATATGCTTTTACAGGCTAGTTCATAATTAAAGGCTTTATTTTCAATTTCTAATATTAATCGATCAAAATAATCTAATATTACATCTTTGTCTCTAAAGCAATTCTTAATTATATATTGTTTAATTTGCCTATCATTATCAATTAAGCTATATGACTCAGGAAAATTTAGCAATAGGTTGTCCACTCCAAGGACTGTATATTCCAATGGAACATCTGAAAGAGAAGACTTTTCAGTATGTAAGCAATTTGGATTGATTATGATAAGATCCCATTTGTTTACCTTAACTATCTTATCATCTAGTAAAAAGGTACCTTGACCATTAGTAATAAAGAATATTTCAGTAAAAGGATGAAAGTGAGCAGTGCTATGCCAATCGTTTTCAAATTTTGATTTACTAATATAGAGAAGCTCATAATTAGGATCAGCATTATTTTTATCAATCAAATACCGTGTATTACCCATTTTATACCTCCAATAAAAACCAATTAAATATATTATACCACAAGATATATAAAAATATAACTTGTTGCTGATAGCAACTTTACACAAAAATAAAGCAACAATATTATTGTGTAAAAGATTACAAAAGGATAAAATAAATGTAAAGACATAGAGAGAATATGAGGGGAGCGTCGATAAGGATGCGTAAAAAAAGTACTGTAAACAAGGTGTTTATTGGGTTTTCCGTTATTCCTGCACTTATACTGTTCACCGTATTTATGGTCATTCCAACTATAAATGTATTTTGGATGTCACTATTTAAATGGGGTGGATTATCAAACAACAAGAAATTTGTAGGATTTGACAATTTTGCTATATTGCTAAAAGACACCAATTTTATTAAAGCATTTCAAAACACAATATTTTTATTAGTAATAGTAACTATAATAACTATGGTTCTAGCAATAACATCAGCTGCTGTATTAACTAGAAAGGATACAAAGTTTAAAAACTTCTTTAGAGTAGTTTTTTATTTTCCTAACATATTATCAGTAGTTGTAATATCTGCTATATTCTCAGCAATTTTAGATCCTGAGAAAGGAATAGTGAATTCCTCATTAGGTGCATTGGGATTGGACAACCTAAAGAGGATGTGGCTTGGAGATCAAAAGATTGTAATATGGTGTATAGCCTTTGCAATGATATGGCAAGCTGTAGGATATTACATGGTTATGTACATGGCAAGTATGAGTAGTATTCCAGATAGTTTATATGAAGCTGCAGACTTAGAAGGAGCTTCAAAGTTTCAACAATTTTTCCAAATAACATTACCTTTAGTATGGAACGTTATTAGAACAACATTAACTTTCTTTATAATAAGTACCATAAATTTGAGTTTCTTATTTGTAAAGGTTATGACTGCAGGAGGCCCAGACGGTTCTTCAGAAGTATTTTTAAGTTACATGTACAAGCAAGCTTATTCTAATTCATCCTATGGATATGGAATGGCTATTGGAGTAGTAATATTTATATTCTCATTTGGTTTATCTTTATTTGTTAGTAAAGCAACTAAAAGAGATGTAATTGAATTTTAAGGGGGGGATTAATATGGAGAAGTCAAACAAAAAGATATCAACAGAAAAACTTGTAAAAATATTTACTTATTTATGTTTAGGTATATTTGCTCTTAGTATATTAATTCCTTTAGGATGGGCAATCCTAGCATCATTTAAACATAAATCAGAATTCTATGGAAATCCATGGGCATTACCTCAAGGATTTTATTTTGAAAACTTCAAAAAGGCTTTTGTGGAAGCTAACATGGGAGAATATTTTATAAATTCCATTATAGTAACTGGACTAGCTTTAATAATATTATTAGTTGTTTCTATACCAGCAGCTTATGTATTATCAAGATTTGAATTTAAAACTAAAAAGTTCTTAAACTTATTATTTTCAGCTGGATTATTTATAAATGTTAACTATATTGTAGTTCCAATATTTTTATTAGTTCTAGATGGAGAGAAGTATATTAGAAGAATTTTTGAACTTCCAGCTAGTATGACTGTATTTTTAGATAGTAGGATAGTTTTAAGTATTATATATGCTGCAACAGCATTACCATTTACTATACATCTTCTTACAACATTCTTTAAATCATTACCTAAGGCTTATGAGGAAGCCGCTTATGTAGATGGATGTAGTAATTTAAAAACATTAATTCATATAATAATGCCTATGGCAAAGCCAAGTATAATTACAGTTATATTATTTAATTTTCTTGGATTCTGGAATGAATATATAATTGCTTTAACACTATTGCCAAATAAGGCAAAGACATTACCTCTTGGATTAATAAACTTAATGCAAGTACAAAAAACAGCAACAGATTATGGTGCATTATATGCAGGACTAGTAATCGTTATGATACCAACAATGATTTTATATATATTAGTACAAAAGAAATTAACAGAAGGTATGACCGTAGGTGGTATTAAGGAATAATAAGGAGGACAAAAATGAATAAGGGTAGAATTACAATTCCAACTGATGATAACTTTATTAAAGAAACGATGGAGATAGCGGAAAAGTGGGGAGCAGATGCTATAAGAGACTGTGATGGGTTTAAGCTTCCTAAAAACATAAAGGATTTAGCTAGAAAGGTTTATTCAACATATTTTGTTGCTCGTGGAGATAATGAGTGGGCAGAAAAGAATCCTGAAGAATTACAACAAACTTACTTAATGTCAAAACATCATTTAGCTGAAAGTGAAACTTTAGTTATTGATATAATGCAAGGATATTTTAAGGAACAAGTTAAGCCAGATAGTTACCACGATGTAAAGGAATTCTGGGAAGTAATAGATAGAACAACAGGTGAAGTAGTATCTCTAGATAGTTGGAGTTATAATGAAGAAACTCAAGAAGTGACTATTAATAATGTTACTCCTTGGCATGAATATACAGTTTCATTTTTAGCATATTGCATATGGGATCCAACACAAATGTATAATCATATTACAAATAATTGGGGAGACAAGCCTCATGAAATGCCATTTGATGCAAGACAGCCTAAAACTAACAAATATATTTTTGAAGCTATGCATAAATGGTTAGATGAGAATCCAGATGCTGATGTGGTAAGATTTACAACTTTCTTCTATCATTTTACATTAGTTTTCAATGATAGAGCAAAAGAAAAGTATGTTGATTGGTTTGGTTATAGTTCTAGTGTAAGCGCAGATGGGTTAAGGGAATTTGAAAAGGTTAAAGGGTATAAATTAAGACCAGAAGATATAATAGATCAAGGATACTATAATAGTTCTTTCAGAGTTCCAAGTAAAACTTATTTAGATTATATGGACTTTACCCAAAAATTTGTATCTGAAAATGTTAAGAAGTTAGTAGATATAACTCATGAACATGGTAGAGAAGCTATGATGTTCTTGGGGGATAACTGGATAGGTACAGAACCTTATGGAAAATATTTTGAAGGCATTGGACTTGATGCAGTAGTTGGTTCAGTAGGTGGAGGAGCAACATTAAGAATGATTGCTGATATCCCAGGTGTTAAATACACTGAAGGAAGATTTTTACCTTACTTCTTCCCAGATACATTCCATGAAGGAAATGACCCAACTATAGAAGCAAGAGAAAATTGGTTAACAGCTAGACGTGCTATAATGAGAAAACCTGTTGATAGAATAGGTTACGGTGGATACTTATCATTAGCATATAAGTTCCCTAAGTTTGTAGATTATATAGAGGGAGTTTGTGATGAATTCAGAGAAATATATGATACAATTGATGGAAATAAGCCTTATTGTGGATTAAAAGTAGCAATATTAAATTGCTGGGGTAAATTAAGAACTTGGCAAACTCATATGGTTGCACATGCATTATGGTATAAACAAATATATTCATATTTAGGAGTTATAGAAGCTTTAAGTGGTATGAGCTTAGATGTTTCATTTATAAACTTTGAGGATATTAAGAATGAGGATACTCTTAAGGATATAGATGTAATAATTAATGCAGGGGATGCTGGTACTGCCTTTAGTGGTGGAGAAAATTGGTTAGATGAAGAAGTTACATCAATTATAAGAGAGTGGATTTACAATGGTGGTGGATTTGTAGGAATTGGTGAACCATCAGCAGCTTTAAGTGGAGGTCATTTCTTCCAATTAGCTAATGCACTAGGTGTTGATAAAGAATTAGGCTTCTCATTAAGTACAGATAAGTATTTTAAAGAAGAAGTATCTTCTCACTTTATTACAGAAGATGTATTTGAAGATATAGATTTTGGAGAAGGTCAAAAGAATATATACTCATTAAGTGAAAATACAGAAATAATTAAGTATGAAAATGGCGACTTACTTATGTCTGCTAACACATATGGAAAAGGACGTGCGGTATATATAGCAGGATTGCCTTATTCAATACAAAATACTAGAATATTAAATAGAGCTTGCTTCTATGCAGCAAATAAAGAAAGTGAAATGAAAAAATGGTATGCAGATAACTCATATTGTGAAGTGTCAGCTTATATAGAATCAAAGAGATATGCAGTTATTAATAACTCTAATGAAAAGCAAGTGACAAAAGTTTATGATGGTGAAGGTAACTTTATAGAAGTTGAACTTAAGCCAACTGAAATAAGATGGATGGATATAAAATAATATTTTCACTAAAACCCTAGGGGGGATTGAGATGTTAAAAAAAATTGTTATGTTTATTGCGTTTATTATATTTATATTTCTAGTTGTTAAAGGTAATTCAATTGTTGGGTATTCAGGTTTGGCAATGATGATCATAGGGCTTATTGGCGTAGTTTCTGAGCTATATATCTACAATAAGAAATTTCAATAGAATTTTATTGTCCAAATAGTTAGCAACATAGATATAATATTCAGCAAAAATATTATATTAACAACGTTTACAAAGATGTAAAATTAACTTATAAACATTATGGTATTTAAATGAGTTTTAAAAGGGAGGAATAAAAATGAAAAAAAGGACATTGGCTTTGATATTAAGTTCACTTATGGCCCTAACTACTTTAACAGGCTGTGGAAGTAATGGGGACGGTAAGGATACTGATAGTGGAGCTGCAGAAAACAAAGTATTAAAGGTAGCTGCGTTCCAAGGTGGATATGGGAAAGCTTATTGGGAAAAACTAAAAGAAGGCTTCGAAAAGCAACATGAGGGAGTAACTGTAGAATTAACAGTTGAATCTAATATAGAAGAAGTTATTCGTCCACAAATACAAGCTGGAAATGTTCCGGATTTTATATACTTAGCTACTGGTAGACCAGATGCATTAACAGAAACATTGATTAAGGAAGAAGGATTACATGATTTATCAAAGGTACTAGATACAAAGGTACCTGGTGAAGATGTAACAGTTAAGGAAAAGTTACTTCCAGGATTTATAGATAGTTATGCGACTAATCCATATGGAGATGGAAAATCTTATTTATTACCATTATTCTATAGCCCAACAGGATTATTCTATAATAAGGGATTATTTGAAGAAAAAGGGTACGAGCTTCCAACTACTTGGGATGAAATGTTTGCTTTAGGAGATAAAGCAAAAGCTGACGGTATATCATTATGGGCATATCCAACTGCAGGATACTTAGACTGTATGATACCACCAATGTTAGCAGCTGCTGGTGGTGAAAAAGCATTTGATGATGCAATGAATTATGCTGAAGGTGTTTGGACATCTGATGCTGCTAATAAAACTTTTGAGACTTTTGGAAAACTTAAAGATTACTTAGAGCCAACAGTTGTAGCTAATGCTAATAACCAAGGTTTTAAGAATAACCAACAATTAGTTTTAGATAATAAAGTATTATTTAGCCCTAATGGTACTTGGTTACCAGAAGAAATGAAGGATGCTCCAAGAGCAGAAGGATTTGAATGGGGATTCATGCCTTATCCAGCATTTGAAAAGGGTGGAGATCAATATTCAGTAAGCTTTATTGAACAAATGTATATTCCTAAGGATGCAGAAAATGTAGAATTAGCAGAAGAATTTATGGCATACCTTTACAGTGATGAAGCAGTTAAGATAATAGCACAAGATGCTAAGGGTGTAGTTCCAGTAGCTGGATCTATGGAAATAGCAGCTGAATTCTTAGATCCATTACAAGTAGAACTTTTAAAGATGTATGATAATGGTGCAAAAGCTTTAATCGGAGTATTTGCAGCAACTGAACCAGTAGAAGGTTTAACTTATTCTGACGTTTATGCTGGAACTATTGATTCAGTTATGAATGGAAGTAAAACTGTTCAAGAATGGCAAACATCATTACAAGAAGCTACTGACAAAATGAGAGCTAGTATCATAGCTAACTAGTAATTAATAAAAATATAGCAGATATATAATAAAAACTCAGCAAATTGAACTTATCAATATCTAAATGATATAGAAGGATTCAATAGCTGAGTTTTTTATTATAGCTTTATATTACAGTTTTATATGGCAATAGCCATTAGGATTTTTCTTTAGATATTTTTGATGATATTCCTCTGCTTTATAGTAATTTATTAATGGGGTAATTTCAGTGACAATTTTCTTATCATAATTCTTTTGGTTTTCTTCCTTACTTTTAAGGATAGTTGGAAGATCTGCTTCGCTTATATAGTATATTCCAGTTCTATATTGACTACCAACATCAGGTCCTTGTCTATTTAAAACTGTTGGATCTACAATTGACCAGTATTCTTTAAGTAAAGTTTCTAAAGAGACCTTGCTATCATCATATTCAACTTTACATACTTCAGCAAAGTAAGTATTTTTATAACAAACATCTTCGTAGGTTGGATTTTCAGTCCTCCCGTTAGCATATCCAACTTCAGTATTTATAACTCCTGGAATTCTAGATAAGAATTCTTCTACTCCCCAGAAGCATCCTCCAGCTAAAACTATTTTATTCATTGCAATTCACTCCTTTTAATGTAAATATTTAAATATATTATACATCTAAAAAGATAATTATCTAAAAATATTATTTATTTTAAAG
>NZ_JAWGSV010000018.1:0-22958 GCF_032552055.1 Clostridium sp.
ATGAAAAAGAGCTATTTTAAGAAGGAGTTGTATATGATTAATCAGATATATTCAAACCAGCAATGTAAAAATGTAACCTAAAAATAAGTATATTTTTAATTATCACATTACAATATCGAAAATATGACAAATTAAAAGAACATCTTTAGAGTTTTTACATAATATATAATATATAGATAATCGATTTAGTGTATTAGGCTTTTTAACTAAAAGAGAAAAGTATCAATTAACTTTAAGAAATTATTGTAACCCTTTAGTACACCCTAAAAGATATCTTTGAATAAGTGACTTTAAAATAAGATTATAACTATAGAAATAAATATCAAGAAAAACTATAAATAATATATTACAAATAATTTATAATATAAAAGGGAGGATTCAATTTATGAATTCAATGTCAAGAGGATATAATGATTGTAATAGAAGAGAGCGTGAAGATGAAAAAAAATGTCCAACAATTATAAAGTGTGGATGTCCAAGTTCAACTCAAATTCTTGTAACTGCTGCTGCTCCAACAGCAACTGAGGTTGTAACTTCAGTTAATGTAGACAATTCTTGTATATGCGACCCAATTACTAAATTAGAATTTGCAACTATTATTTCTACTGTTGCAAATGGATTCGCAGGTACAGTAATTATAAGAGTATTTAAACAATGTGAAAGGAGAATTACTCGAGTTAATGTTGGACCAGTTTGGACTTTGAACATTGCTGCAAATTCTACAGTGCCATTATCATTCTTTGTTTGTGATTCTGATTCACGTGAAAATGATGGCTGCACTTACACAGTAGAAGCTACAATTACTGCAAATGCATCAGGTTCAGGTATTGTAACTTTTAATAATGCCACACTTGGAGCAATATCTACTTGTAAAAATAGTTGTCATAAATGCAGAAGAGACGAAGATAGATAGAAAAATAAAAAATAGATATTATAGACTAAAATAATCCCGAAGATAGATTTTCTACTTCGGGATTTTTTAATAAAAATTATATTTATCAGATAGGTTTTTATTTTAAAAGAACTAAAATTTATTAGACTTAATATAATATATTAAAGCATTTAAATAAGGTGGTAAAATGATATATTTAGATAATGCGTCTACATCTTTTCCAAAGCCTTCAAAGGTATATGATGAAGTAATAAATTGTATGAAAAACTATTGTGCTAATCCAGGTAGGGGATCACATGATATGGCAATTAAATCAGCACTTAAAATAATGGAGTGTAGGGATTTAATAGGTAGCTTATTCAATATAAAAAATTCATTAAATATTGCTTTTACTAGCAATGCAACTGAAGCTTTAAACATAGCTATCAAAGGAGTGCTAAAGAAGGGAGATCACGTAATTACTACTACAATTGAACATAATTCTGTATTAAGACCTTTAAACTCTATGTCAAGGCAAGGAGTTGACGTAACAATAGTACAATCTGATAAAGGAGGGTTTATAAATCCTTTAGATATAAAGGAAGAAATTAAAGTAAATACTAAAGCAATAATAGTTAATCATGCCTCAAATGTTCTTGGAAGTATTCAGGATATTAGAACTATAGGAGAAATTTCTAAAAAATATGGATTAATTTTTATTTTAGATGCATCTCAAAGTGCTGGGAGCATAAATATTGATGTTGAAAAAGATAATATAGATATTCTTGCATTTCCAGGGCATAAGGGATTGCTTGGACCACAAGGTACAGGCGGGTTATATATAAAAGAAGGAATAAATCTTAAACCCTTTAAAGAAGGGGGAACAGGTAGCAGTTCTAATCTTATGGTTCAACCAAAGGAAATGCCAGATATAATTGAAAGTGGTACTAGTAACACCCCAGGAATAGCTGGCCTTAGTGCAGGCGTTAAATTTATAAAAAAGATTGGAATTAGAAATATATATAATGAAGAAATTAAATTAATTAAACAATTATTAGAAGAATTAAGTAAGCTACCTTTTATAAAATTATATGGAAATAAGTCTATATATAATAGAGTGGCAGTAGTTTCATTTAATATTGAAGGAGTAGATTCATCAGTAGTAGGAGAACAGCTAAATGAAGCAGAAATTGCTGTTAGAACTGGTTATCATTGTGCAGCATTAATTCATAAATCTATTGGAACAGAGTATATGGGGACAGTTAGAATAAGCCCAGGATGTTTTAATACATCAAAAGATATTGAGGAGTTAATTAAGAATATAATTAAGATATATAAATTGAGATAAAGGAAGCAGAGTACATATAAATAATATATGTAATAAACATTAGGATGTGAAGTTATGGAAAGTAAGAGTAATTCAAATAATAAACATATAGAAAATAATCCTAGTGATCATGATAGACATGATATATTGGAAAAGGAACTAATGAAGCAGGGCAGAATAGAGGATTTAGATAGTATTATAGAACTTATGAATCCTCCTAAAGATATAAAAGAGATATGTAAGAATAAATTTAATGGAAATATAAAAGTAGCAATTGTAGGTGCTGGAGAAGCAGGACTTGCAGCGGTAAGTGAACCAAAAAAATAGGATGTAATATTACTATTTTGAAGCAAGCAAAAGGGGTGGGGGACGAGTATATACTTGCAAATAAGGTTGCAGAAGAAATAAATAAGAAAAATATATAAGCTATAAAAAATTAAAGGAGCTATTATAAAACTAAAGTTTTAGATTTATAGTAGTTCCTTTTCTTCTTAGTTAAGTACTTTATTATTTAAAGATTATAATGTCGACACTACTTTATAAGTAGAAAAAATAGGGCTAATCTAATTCATCATCATCAGATTGTTGATCATCTTGGAAGAGTGGATCTAGATGTTGATCAGGATAGAACTTAGGAATAGGTGATCTTTCAAAGATCTCACAAGGATCTTCATCAGGAATATCTTCACAAGGTTCTTTTGGTACTGGGCAATAGTCATAAGCTGGAATTAGAAGTTGAACTATAAGCTCACATTTTACTACTATATAATATCCGAGTGTTATATCTAGAACTTCATTGCAATGCTCATCTTGTACTATTTCACCATTCAATGCTTCTGCAACCATTTCAAGTTTAATAATATTAGTATCTTTTGGATACTCATCAGATGTATTAGTAGTTTCAACTATTGAGTCAGGACAATAGAATTTTCCTATAACATCAGTTCTGTTTATTTCAAAGAATTCAGTTTTAGTCTTTCCATCACAATCAATATAATCAGAGTAGAAAGATATTGTATAAGTTATTATAATTTTTTTATAGCCTGGATGTTTCTTTAAAGGAATTTCTTCTAAACAAACTAATTTTATTTTAAAATCTTTACTTGAAATATATCTTTTTGGATTCTCAAGTGGATCACTTCTTAATTCACAATCAGTTGTTTCAGTATCTGGTCCTTCATCATAAACTAAACATCTTTTAATTAAACATTGATCGAATACCTTAGGAACTTCAATACATACTAATTCAGCAGGATCAGGCAATCGGCCTTGCTTATTTACTAGTCCAGGACGTGGAACGAATTTCTTAAAGTTAATGGACATATATATCCTCCTTTATAAAATAATAGAATAAGCATTCTACAGCTTACAATATATGATATGAAATAATGAAAAAGTGGTGATATGAAAGATAGAATAATTTGGAATTTTTTATCATGTATTATCTGCATAATAATCATCTGGAATTAATATAATTTTATAAGGAAATTATGCATTTATTTTATGTAATAGTACTTTTAAAGGAGAGGATACCATGAAAGGAGTATATTCATGGGTTTATGTTGATTATAAGAATAACTTATGGAAATTTTCAATGAAAGATGATGGCGAGTTAAGTTATACTGTTATGTATAGTGAAGGGAAATGGACGAAAAGCAGTATTATAGATTCTAAAGCTACATCCTATAGTATATTCATAGAAGATGGTGGAGGTATCCATTTAGTGTACGGAAATACTAAAGGAGAACTTAGATATTGTACAATGAAGGATAATAAGTGGCTTGGGAAAACCATATATAATTTAGAAAATAAAGAATATGAAATAGAAAATATAAAAATGGTTATTATTGGATCAAATATGCATATTTTTTATTCTGTTATAAGTAATGATGGTAGTGATCACGGTTTAATTCTTCATTGTTTATGGAATGGTTCTAAAACTAATGTAACTAAAGTAGAGGATATCATTTTAAGAGAGGGTATTTATGATTATTATTCTATAAAAACAACATATAGAAATGATATATGCTTATTTTATTTATCAGATGATGGTGACGAGGTTTCATTTAATTATTCAATATTTCAAAATAATAGATGGAGAGAGTCAAAAAGGCTATATGGGATTCAGGGAGAGGAAATATATTTTGATGTTAAAATAGAAAATACGGGAATTCATATTTTAAATAAATCTAAAGAAAACTCTATTTATCACTTGGATCATGTCATTGTAGATTCTCATCAAAACCTAAACTATCTTAATATTTATTCAGGGAAAGAAGATATAAGAGATTCATTAATATTTAATAAAGATGATAAAATTTTTGCAACATGGTTACAAAATGATAGTATATATTATTCATTATTTAGTGGAGATAAGTGGGATGAACCTACATCAGCAATAAAGAATAGTGCAGAAGAAATTGGTAGGTATAACATATTTTTAGATGATAAAGGCACAAATTATATTTATTCAAGAAGTGTTTATGGCACTAAGGGGCTAGATTTATTTATATACGATCCAGTGGATTTTTTATATACAGTTAAGAGTGACTCCCGTAAAGAAAAGACAGAAGTTATTTTAAATAATAAAGAAACTAAGGTTTTTAAAGAGGAACTAGGAAGAGTAAAGGAAGAAAATAGAGTTTTAGCACAAAAAGTTGATTATTTAACTTCATTAGATAGAAAAAATCAAGAAAACGTAGAAAAGTATCAAATTCAGCTTTCAAGAGCATTAGAACAGAAAAGAAAAGCAGAGGAAAACTCTAGCATTTTTATTGAACTACAAAAAAAGTTACAAGGTGATTATGAAGAAGTAAGTAAAATTTTAAAAATAAAAGAAGAAGAAAATATCAAGATTAAAGGTTCTTTAGATAAATATAATAGTGAAATAAGCCTATTAAGAGGAAGACTAAAAAAGTATGAGCTTCAAGAAACTACTTTAAGGGAGGATATAATTTCTATTAATGAAAGTAATAATTCTTTAAGAGATGAAGTTAATATTTTTAAAGAAGAAAATGAAGACTTAACAAGGGAGATAATAGGGTATAAGAGGTTAGAGGAAGAGAATAAGGAGTACATTTTTAATTTAAAACAAATAATAAATGACTTAAAGGAAGAAATTTTAGTTATAAAAAAAGAAATATCATTATTGCTAGAAGAAAATAGAAGATTAAATACTGAACTTGAAATAGAAAGAAATCAGTCAGTAATGGAGAGGATTTTAAAAAGAAGATCATAGAATTAGAAACCTTTATAAATATGAACATAAAATAATAGTAAAATCTAAAGATGGATTGGAGAATAATTATGATAAAAGATGATTTTAGCTATATTATAGTCTTTACTTCTCATCATAGAGCTTTATATATTTATGATAGATTAAGATTAAAAAGTATAAAAAGTAAATTAGTCACAGCTCCAAATAAGGTTAATATAAGCTGTACTCAAGCCTTGAAAATTAGAGAAGAAGATAAGGAAACGGTTAGATTAGAGTTAGATAGAAATAACATTTATCCAACGGCAGTATTTAAAATTATTAAAACTAGTAAAGGTGAAGATTATGAATTAGTGGAGTAATACAAGGGAGAGGAGTATCCATGATTAATTCAATAAGTAAAAAATTATATTATGTATCTAGTATAGGGTTAGAAAAAGTCCTTGTAATTGATGGAGATAGTATGACTATTGTAAATGAAATTAATGTTGGATCAAGACCCCATGAAATTGCAGTAGATGAAAAAAACAATGTCTATATAGCTACTGATAGGAATGGTACAGTTACTATTATAGATTTTAAATCTAAGCAAAGCAAAAAATTCTATATGCCTAACAATGGGAATATTAAGGTGGATTTCTCCTCAAAGAAAATTTATGCTTGCAATACAGAAGCAATAGGTATTTATAATTTAATTACAGGTGATCTTATTGATAATATAAAAGGATTTATGGCTGTAGATAGTATATGTATAGATAAAAGAAGAAAGAGATTATATGCATTAGATATTTTTCAAAATAAAATAAATGTATATGATACAGAATCACATAAGCTTATAAAGGTATTTAATGATATAGGAGATACACCAAATTATATTCTTTTAAGTGATTCAGGTAAGTATGTTTATATTGCAAATAAGGGGATAAAAAGAGAGGAAAATAAGGGGAGCATATCTATTTTAGATATTGAAGATGAAAGTACATCATATATAAATTTTAGAGAAGGCTCAGTTATATCTTATTTAGAGGGTTATTCAAATATACTTTACGCAGTAAATATTGGGCTTAATACTATAGAATTTATTGATATAGTAAATAAGAAAATAATAAACTCAATAAAACCATCATCTGAAATTCCCCAAAGAATAAAATTATCTCAAGATAAGGAATTACTTTTAGTAATTAGTAAGGGAAGTGATGGACAAGGATCCCTAGATATAATTGATTTAAATAGAGAAGAGATAATTAATACATTTAGTATAAGTGAAAATAATTCTAATCCTTATGATGTAGGAATAATAACAGAGGGAATAGTAAATGAAGAAATTTTAACAGTTAGTATAGAAGATAAATGGAAGAATGAAGAAGGATGTACCATATTAGCTAAGAAACTTTTATCTACTTATAATGAAAAAATAATTTTCCATAAGGTTGAAGTAGAGGCGGATTTAAATAGGTATAAGGGATTAAATATAGAAGTAGTAACCTTTGAAGGTTGCAAGATAAGTGATAATACTAAAATATATGAAAAAATAGAAGGTAGAGAAGATTATATTACATTTAGGTTTGATTTCAATATTCCATACTATATAAAAGCAATTACAGAAGATAGGGAGAGGTTGGTCTTTAAGGGAAATTTAAATGGAAAAATGAAAGCTATTTTATATACCTCTCATAAGTTTAGTAGTGAAGATATAGAAATAACAGTTAAATCATCAACTAGTTTATTAAAAAATCCAGATATAATGGACAACTATATTAATTTAGATATAAGCACTTCAATATCAGTTTATGCAACTATAGAGGAACTTATAAATCTTCCTATATATGAAGAATCAGTAAGATATAAAGGAGAGTACACTAATGGAAAATAGAAAGAATAGCTATTATTTAGTCAGATATAAACCTAATATTTTATTAAAATTTTCATACAAAGAAAGCATAGGTATTTATTATGAGCTTATAAAAGATGGTAAAAGGTTAGAAGGAAAGATTATTCACAAAAGTGCATTTAGGCATTTTAATATAGTTTATTCTAAAGATTCATCAATAAATTTAATATGTCAGGATATATGTGGAGATATAATTTTGTATAAATTAAGAAAAGGTAAGTGGTCTTTTAAGGCATTACTTTATATGAAGTACAATAAGATATCTCCTATTAATTTTTATAGCTATGAAAATAATCAGCAGCTTAGGTTTTTATATAGTGATATAGACTGTTGTAAGGGTGAAATAATTTCTGTAAATTTTAATAAGTACTTAGAGTATGAATCTAATAATATCATACTTAGAGAAAATAATATAAATTATTTAGATTATAGGATTTTCTCAAATAGCGAAAATAATTTTATACTTATTTCTACAAAGGATTTTTCAAGAGAAAACTTAATTATAAGAAAATTAGATATTGAAGATGAAATGATACATTTTAAAGAAGAGATTATAATGGAAAACTATGAATATGAAGATATGAGTTTTTTACCTATAGACCAAAAGTGTCATTTTTTATTCCTAAAGGAATATGATAAATTAAGGACAATTAATTATAAGGTTTTTTACAATAAAGATGAAAAATATTATAGTAATGAATTTGAATTATTTAAGGGGATAGATATAAAATCTTGTATATTAGTTAAAGAAAGAGGATTAGTTTTTGCATTTTGGATCTGTGAAAATAATTTATATAGTGCTTTTTTAATAGATGAAGAAAAAGGTTTTTCAAGACCGGTAATCTATAGAAATATAAAGGGGGAAAATATAAAGAAAATATATTTATATAATGGGGATAAGACTATGGAGACATATGTTTTAGAAGATGCCTTAGAATTAAGATTAATTATTGAGGAGGTATTCGAAGAAAGGGTTTTTAATATTACCACAAATTATATTTAAAAAATTCATTAGACAGGGAGGTAATATAAATGGAATTCAATATACTTATTGGAGGAAGTGCTGGTCAAGGCCTTGATACTGTAAGTACCTTTATAGAAAAATCAATAAAGAAAGCTGGATTATATACTTTCTCTAATAAAGACTATATGTCAAGGGTTAGAGGAGGTCATAATTTTATTCAAATTAGATTTGGAGAAAATTTAGTATATTCTCATAAAAATAAATTAGATTTAATATTAGCTTTAGATGAAAATACAATAATTTATCATAAAGATAGGTTAAAAGATGATGGGATAATAATAGCAGATAAAAGTATAAAAAGTGATGAAAATAAAGTATTAAAGCTAGGACTTTTAGATGTTGCAAAATCTTTAGGATTATCAAAGGCATTTACTTCAGTTGCAGCTGGAGTAGTTTTAAAATATTTTTCAATAGATATAAAAGATACCTTTAATTATTTTAGTAATAAGCTTCCAGAAGATATAAAAAATAAAAATATAGAAGCAGTTAAATTAGGATATCATTTAATTAGGTCTAAATATAGTTTAAAAGGGAAGGATTTATCTAATCACTTATTAATAGATGGTAACAATGCCATAGCATTAGGATCACTAGCTGGTGGATTAAACTTTTATTCAGCTTATCCTATGACACCTGCTACTAGTATAATGACTTATTTAGCAAAAAGGCAAGTTGATACAAATATAGTAGTTGATCAAGCAGAAGATGAAATAGCTGCAATTAACTTTGCAATTGGAGCATCCTATGCAGGGGCTAGAGCAATGACAGGGAGTTCAGGTGGAGGAGTATCACTTATGGTTGAAGCTTTTGGACTAGCTGGAATAACAGAAACACCAGTTGTAGTTGTTGATTCACAAAGACCAGGGCCTGCTACAGGACTTCCAACTAGAACTGAACAAAGTGATTTAAGCTTTCTTTTAACTGCTGCACAAGGTGAATTCCCAAGAGCGGTAATTAGTGTTAGAAATGCAGAAGATGCCTTTTATAAAACTGTTAAGGCATTGAATTTAGCAGATAAATATCAAACATTAGTAATATTATTAACAGATCAATATTTAGCAGATTCTACTGTTATCATACCTAAGTATGATTTAAGTAAGGTTAAAATAGAAAGTTATATAGATGATGGTAATGATTTATTAGATGGAGAAGAATATAAGAGATATAAAATTACTAGTAATGGAATTTCTAAAAGAATGATACCAGGAAATAATAAGGGACAAACAGTATTAGTAGATAGTGATGAGCATACAGAGGAATCACATATTACTGAGGAAGCTGAAGTAAGAAATGCCCAAATGGAAAAGAGAATGAAAAAATTAAATTTACTTAAAGAAGAAGTGGAAGAACCTGAATTTATTGGAAAGGAAGACTTTGAAATTTTATTAGTAGGTTTTGGTTCAACTTATGGGGCATTAAAAGATGCTATTGAAGAGTTAAATAAAAATTCTAAAAAAGTATCAGCATTAAGTTTTGGAGATTTATATCCATTACCTGAAAAGAATTTAAGAGAATACTATTCAAAGGCAAAGAAGATAATAAATGTAGAACAAAACTATCTAGGACAGTTTGGAAAGTTAATAACACAAGAAACAGGAATATTAATGAATGGTAGTATTTTAAAATATGATGGAAGACAATTAAATGGAGAAGATATCATAGATGCTTTAGAGAAGGAGGGGATTTAATGCTAGACTTAAATATATATAAAAGTAATGATGAAAATGCTTGGTGTCCTGGATGTGGAAACTTTGGGATTTTAATTGCTCTTAAAGAAGCACTAGCAGAACTTTCATTAAAGCCAGAAGATATTGTGATGGTTTCAGGAATAGGCCAAGCTGCTAAAACCCCCCATTATATTAAGGCTAATGGATTTAATGGATTGCATGGAAGAGCATTGCCACCAGCCCAAGCTATAAAGATGGTAAATAAGAATTTAAAAGTTATAGTTACTAGTGGAGATGGAGATTCTTATGGGGAGGGTGGAAACCATTTTATTCATTGCATAAGAAGGAATGTAGATATGCTGCATATGGTTCATAATAATCAAATTTATGGATTAACAAAAGGGCAAGGGTCTCCAACTACAGGGAAAGGACATGTTACATCAATGCAATTTGAAGGAGTATATGTAGAACCTTTAAACCCTATAGCTCTTGCAATTAGTGCAGGTGCCACCTTTGTTGCTAGAAGTTTCTCAGGTGATAAAGTACATTTAAAAGAAATGATTAAAGCTGCAATAAATCATAAAGGATATGCTTTATTAGATGTAATGCAACCTTGTATAGTTTTTAATAAAATCAATACTTTTAAATGGTATAAGGACAGAATATATAAATTAGATGGTAGCTATGATGCAAGTAGTAAATTTAATGCTTTAGAAAAGGTAGAAGAATTTGGTGATGAAGGTATTCCTATAGGAATTATATATGAGGATAAAACAAAGAAAAGCTATGATGAGCTTCATCCAGTATTAAGTTCAGGTCTGAATTTAATAGATAGAAAGTGGCAACCAAAGGATACTGAAAAATTAATAGATGAGTTCTTATTTAATTAAGAATTAAAAATATAGAGGTAGATATTCCAATTTGAGAATATCTACCTCTATTTTTATAAAAACAATATATAAAAACTACAAGAAGTTATCTCTTGTGATTAAGTCACATAACTATTTAAGAATATAGGGTACAATTAATATAAGTTAAAAATTAATTTAGGAGATGATAAGATGTTTGGTTTATTTAATAAGAACACAGCAAAGGTTATAAATGTAAATGATATTGATAATTTAATAGGAAAGATTGATCTAATAGATATTAGAGAACCATTTGAATATAGAGGAGGAAGTATAAAAACAGCTAAGAATATTCCAATGGGACAGCTTTTAGAAGAGCCAGATAAGTACTTAGAAAAAAATAAAGAATACCATATTGTTTGTCAATCAGGAGGTAGAAGTCAAAGAGCTTGTAGTAAATTAACAGGTTTAGGATTTGATGTAGTAAATGTTGCTGGTGGAGTTGGCTCATATGCAGGAAGTAAAAGAAAATAGATTGGCTATTTTATAAAGAAAAAATGAAGAATAAAGAATTAAGAGTTAAGAATGAAGTAGAAAACTCCCTAAGGAGTCTTAGAAATTTTATTTTAGTAATTCATAAGAAATTACTAAAATAATTGTTAGCTGTTAATTGTTAATTATTAATTGAAAGGGTGGTTTTTAATGAAAAAAATATTAATAGTAGGTGGAGTAGCAGGTGGAGCTTCAGCTGCAGCGAGATTAAGAAGACTTAGTGAAGAAGATAAAATAATAATGTTTGAAAAGGGACCTCATGTATCATTTTCAAACTGCGCTCTTCCATATCACTTAAGTGGATTAATAGAAGAGGCTGATAAACTTGTACTTATGAGTCCAGAAAAGTTCAAAGCACAATATAATATTGAAGCTAGAGTAAGTAGTGAAGTTCTTTCGATAGATAGAAAGAATAAAGAAATAGAAGTAAAGAACTATTTAACTGGGGATATTTATAGGGAAAGCTATGATAAGTTAATTTTATCTCCAGGAGCAAAACCAATAGTACCTAAAATACCAGGAATAGATAAGGTTAATGTATTTACTATTAGAAATGTTGTAGATATAGATAAATTAAATAGATATGTTAAAGAACTTGAAGCAAAAGATATAGCTGTAATTGGTGGTGGATTTATTGGAGTTGAAGCTGCTGAAAATTTAAGAGAAGCTGGTTATAATGTTTCTTTAATTGAAGCTATGGATCAAATATTAAAACCTTTTGATTATGATATGGTACAAATTTTACACAAGGAAATGTACGATAAGGGAATTAACTTAATAGTAGGAGATAAGGTAGAAAACTTTGAAGAGAATAAAGTAGTTTTAAATTCAGGAAAGAAAATTACATCTAAGGCTGTAGTAATGGCTATCGGAGTTTCTCCTGAAATAACTTTAGCTAAGGAATCAGGTCTTGAAATTGCACAGACAGGGGCTATTAAAGTAGATAGCAATTATAAAACTAGTGATAATGATATCTATGCAGTTGGAGATGCTATTGAAGTTTATAATGCATTAACTCATTCTATGACAAAGCTATCATTAGCTGGTCCAGCTCTTAAGCAAGCAAGGTCAGTTGCAGATCATATTAATGGAAAAAGAGGTATTAACAAAGGTTATATTGGTTCTTCAGCCATTAAGGTATTCGATTTTAATGCAGCATCAACTGGATTGAATGAAGGACTAATAAAAGCATTAAATATGAATATAAACTATGATATTGTAAGATTAATTACTAATGATAAAGTAGGTATTATGCCAGATGCAAAGCCAATTCATTTTAAATTAATATATGAAGTTCCAACAGGAAAAGTTTTAGGGGCTCAAGCTATAGGTAAGGGCGATGTAACTAAGAGAGTAGATATAATAGCTACAGTTATTAAATTAGGTGGGACAGTAGAAGATTTAAAAGACTTAGAGTTAAGTTATGCTCCACCATTTAGCACAGCAAAAGATGTTGTAAATTATGCTGGATATATAGCATCAAACCTTTTAGAGGGAGACTTTAAGCAAGTTAATGTAGATAAAGTAAGAAAATTAGTTGAAGATAATGCTTATATAGTAGATGTAAGAGAAGTTAGGGAATTTGAAAATGGACATATTAAAGGAGCTAAGAATATTCCATTAAGTCAATTAAGAGATAGAGTAAATGAAATACCAAAGGATGTCCCAGTTTACTTACATTGTAGAACAGGACAAAGAAGTTATAATGCTGCATTAGCGCTTCAAAACCTTGGATACAATAATGTATCTAATATAACAGGAAGTTTCTTAGGTTTATCTTACTATGAATATTATAATGATATATTAACTGGAAGAGAACCAATAGTGACTAAGTATAATTTTAAATAAACATAAAGAGCTTATACAATTTAATTATTATTGCTTAATAAGTGGATAAATTGAAGCATATAAGATAGAAGAAGAGGTTGTTGAACTACAATTTAGTGAGACAACTTTTTCTATAAAAATTAATGGATAATAATTATTGTATAATAATTATTAAAAATAATTTCAGATTCAAATAAGGAGGATTTATTAATGAAACGTTTAGAAAATAAAGTAGCTATTATTACAGGGGGAGCACGAGGTATGGGTGCATCCCATGTAAGATTATTTGTAAGTGAAGGTGCAAAGGTTGTTTTCACAGACTTAAATGAAGAAGCAGGTAGAATATTAGAAAAAGAAATGGGTGGTAATGCAAGATTTATTAAACATGATGTTACCAATGCTGAAGGATGGGATAAAGTTATAGAAGAAACTGAAGGAATATTTGGACCAGTTAATATTTTAGTGAACAATGCTGGTATATCCATGAATAAATCTATTTTAGAAATAACTGAGCAGGAATACAGAAAAATTGTAGATATAAATCAGATATCTGTTTTTCTTGGAATTAAAGCAGTAGCTCCTTCGATGAAAAAAGCAGGAACTGCTTCAATAATAAATATTTCATCTATAAATGGTATAGTAGGTGGAGCAATTGGTTATACAGATACGAAGTTTGCAGTTCGTGGAATGACAAAGGCAGCAGCACTTCAATTATCACCATTTGGAATAAGGGTTAACTCAGTGCATCCAGGAATAATAGAAACGCCAATGGTTATTGAAGGAGACTCATATGAAGCAATTAAGCAGCTTTCTAATCAAATTCCAATGAGGAGAATAGCTAAACCTGAAGAAGTTTCAAATTTAGTTCTTTATCTTGCTTCAGATGAATCAAGATATTCAACAGGAGCTGAATTCATTGTAGATGGTGGATTAACTGCAATGTAGATTAAGTCAAGATATTTAAGTGATTAAGTATTTACCATAATAAGTCCATATAAAATAGAGAAGAAAAGCTTAGTGTTAATCACTAGGCTTTTCTTTATGAGGAATACTGATTAGTGTTGTCTAATATTAGAAACTATAAATCTTAAAGCTATGGATACTATTATGGGGGGAGGAAGATGAAGAAAAGTATTATTTCTCATCTGAGGATGTCTGATGAATACAAATATAAATATAGGATAACTACAAATTGAGAACTTATATAATAAAGAAATCTAAGTTTTAATAATTATTGATATAAATATTTTATAATAATGTGCTAAAATATAGTGTATAAGATAATATATGTAAGTATAATTTTTACTTTTTAGGAGACTATATTTGTAGTTAATTTATGGGTTAATAAATTTATAAAGTAGGATATAGGTTTATCTTAAAGAAAAATATAAATAGAAAATGGAGAGTGACATTATGAAAAAAGTAGAAGAAAGATTTTTAGAATATGTAAAAATAAATACAAAATCAGATGAAATAACTAGAGTAACTCCAAGCACTAAGGGACAATTAGTATTAGCTGAGAAGTTATGTAATGAATTAAAGGAATTAGGATTAAAAGATGCAAGAATAAGTGAGTTTGGATATGTTTATGCTACATTAGAGAAAAATTGTAATAAAGATATACCTACAATTGGATTTATAGCTCATATGGATACAGCACCGGATTATAGCGGAGAAAATGTTAATCCTCAAATAGTAGAAAATTATGATGGAGGAGATATTAAATTAAATGATTCAGAAGTATTATCTCCAAAGTTTTCACCAGAATTAAAGCAATACGTAGGTCAAAGATTAATTACTACAGATGGAACTACACTTTTAGGAGCAGATGATAAGGCTGGACTTGCTGAAATAATGACAGCAGTTGAATACTTAATTAATCATCCTGAAATAGAGCATGGAGATATAAAAATAGGTTTTACTCCTGATGAAGAAATTGGTGAAGGTGCTGATCACTTCGACGTTGAAGGCTTTGGAGCAGACTTTGCTTACACTATGGATGGAGGAAGAATAGGAGAACTTGAATTTGAAAACTTTAATGCAGCAGGATTAAAAGTTAAAATCAAAGGAGTTAACGTTCATCCAGGATATGCTAAAGATAAGATGTTAAATTCTATAATGGTGGCTAATGAATTTATTAATAGTCTTCCATTAGATGAAGTTCCAGAAAAGACAGAAAAGTATGAGGGATTTTATCACTTAACAGATATTGAAGCAACTGTTGAAAATACTACTTTAAGTTATATAATTAGAGACTTCTTTACAGATACTTTTGAAGCAAGAAAAAATAAGATAAGAGAACTTGAAAAAGAATTAAATAAAAAGTATGGTGAAGGTACAGTAGTAGCTGAAATTAAAGATCAATATAATAATATGAAAGAAAAAATAGAACCTGTAATGCATATAATTGAAAATGCAAAAGAAGCAATGATTGAAGCTAATGTAACTCCTAATATTAGACCAATAAGAGGAGGAACTGATGGAGCTAGATTATCATTTATGGGGCTTCCAACTCCTAATATTTTTGCAGGTGGAGAAAACTTCCATGGTAAGTATGAGTATGTGCCAGTGGAATCTTTAGAAAAAGCTGTAGAAGTTATAGTTAATATAGTAAAAAGATATAGTAATAGCGCTAGCGCATAATGAAAAATTAAGAATTAAAAATGAAGAATTGTGGAAAAAACTCCTTTTAGAGCTTTGGGAATTAAATTAATAAGGGGGCTGCAGATGCAGCCTCCTTATTGATAGTTTTATTTATAAAATTTTAATCATCTATTTCTTCAAGATTAGTTATTTCAATAGCATTTTCATTATTTGCTGAATTTGCTTTAGAACTTGTCTCTTTTTCTGATAAGTCAGGTGAAACTTCGTTTATTATTGAAGACGGATTTATATTTAGGTTATCCTTATTAACAAAGTTCTTTAAGGCGCTAGATAAATCTATTCCTGTTAAATCCTTTAAAACTTCAAATCCATTAGCAGCTACATCAGTTACTATTTTTGAAACCTTTGAAGCGCCTTGGCTGCCACCATTATCTATAACAGTTAATTTATCTATTTGTTCTAGTGGACTTGCAACTTCCTTCATTACGTCTGGTAATCTATTTACTACCATTTCAACTATTGCTGCTTCTCCGTATTTAGCCATAGCTTCAGCTAATTTATCCTTAGCTTCAGCTTCAGCAAGACCCTTAGCTTTGATAGCTTCAGCTTCAGCAAGACCTTTTGCTCTTATAGCATCAGCTTCAGCAAGGGCTTGTAATTTTTTAGCATCAGCTTCTGCGCTTGCCTTTACTCTTATAGCTTCAGCTTCAGCCTCTGCTTCTCTAATTGCTTGAATTTTATGAGCTTCAGCAGCAACTTCAACTTCATACTTTTTAGCATCTGCAGGCTTCTTAACTTCAGCAATTAATTTCTTTTCTACAACTACAGCTTCCTTTTCTGCAAGAGAAGCCTGTTGTTCAGCTAATAATGCATTATTTTCAGCTTCTTGTAATTTATAAGCTACGTCAGCATTAGCCTTTGCCTTATCTTGCTCTGCTCTAAAAGACTCTAGCTTAATTTTTTTATCTCTTTCACTTTGAGCTATTTCTGTTTCAGATTCGAGCTTTGCCTTTTGTCCTTCTCTAGTAGCTATGGCAGTTTTTATCTCAGTATCTCTTTTTCTTTCAGCTTCTGCTATATCTGCTTCAGACTTAGCAGCTGCAATTTGAGGCTTAGCTCTATTTTCTAAGTAGCCTCCTTGAGTACTAATTTTTAATATTGTATAAGAAATTAACATTAATCCCATGGAACCAAGTTCATTTCTAATATCATCTTCAATTCTTTGCTCAAAAGAAGATCTATCTTCATTAATTTGTTCTACTGTTAAAGTAGATACTATACCCCTAAGTTTACCTTCCAATATTTGTTCAACTATAGTTCTAATAACATTAACAGTATTTTTTTCCCCTCCATTAGAAAATTGTTCAACAGCTTTTAAAACATTTTCAGAATCGTTTCGGACCTTAACAACAGCAGTACCAACAATATTAACAAATATACCTTGTTTTGCAGGTGCTTCACTTACATCTGTGGTCATAGATATATTTTCTAATGAAATAGTAGAAGCTGTTTCTAATAGTGGAATCATTAATCCTCCTCTGCCCAATAAGACTCTTTTTCTTAAGCCTGTGATTACCATAGCCTTATCTGCTGGAACTCTTCTCCAGAAAGATAAGAACAGTATTATTACTACTAAAGCAATAATAATATATGGTAAGTACTCCATAACCGTACTTAAAACATTATCCATAAGTAGCCTCCCAATTATAAATTATCAATATAATTTTATCATAAATTTATAAAAATACCAAAAATAAACAGTTGAAATTTTAAATAATATAATTGATAGTGTATAATAATCATTAAGAAGAAAGGAGAGTAATATGAAATTTAAATTTAAATATTTTATCATTTCAGTATTGATTATTTCTGTAGGATTATATATTTACGCTACATTTCCTAGAAGTGGGACTACTTACGAGTTAGTTCTTGATAAATATAATAATACAGAATTTTCAACTATAAATATAATAGTTAATAATGAAGAATATAAATTCAAAGATATGAACGAAATAAATATTTTCATAGATAAACTAAAAAGTATAAAAATAAAAGAAGGTAAAATTAAAGAAGATATAAATAGTGAAATTGAAGTTAGAATGTATTCAGAAAACTTTTCTGAAAAATTAGGGTTCACAATTCTTGATAATAAATATTTAAGGTTTTACGGTAGTGAAAATGGAAGGTATAAAACTGCAATATATAAAATTGTAGAAGAAACAAATATAGATGAATTAATAAATAATATTAAGGGTGGAATTGAGGTTAAAGAGGGATAATTAATGAAAACTATTATTTTAATACTACTTTATGCAATACCGGCTATTATATTATATTTTATGATAAAATTTGCAGTGAAAAGGACTATAAAAGAAAGTATGGAAGATATTGAAAGTAGCATGAAAAATCAATAAAATCAGCTTTAAATGAAAGAGATTTTAAAATAGGAGAGTAAAGATGAATATAAACTTAAGATTATTGACAATAGAAGATACAAATGAATATTGGGAAGTTGGATTTAAAAATCCAGATAAAGATATGTTTTATTATACAGGGACTACCCATTATCCAACTAAAGAAGAAATAAAAACTTTTGTAGAGAAAAGTACTAGCGATGATGAAAGAAGACATTTTCTTATATGGGGTAAGGAAAATAATATATTAGGTGAAGTAGTTCTTATGGATATAGATGATGAATATAGAAGTTGCGGCTTTAGAATTGCCATATTTAATAAAGAAAATTTTAATAAGGGAATTGGATATAAAGCTACAAAGGAAGCTTTAAAAGTTGCATTTAATGAAATGAATTTACATAGGGTAGAGCTAGAAGTTTTTGATTATAATTCAAGAGCTAAAGCAATGTATGAAAAAGCTGGTTTTACAGAAGAGGGAATAAAGCGAGATGCATTATATATAAATAATGAATTTCATAATGTATATATAATGTCTATTCTAAAGAATGAGTTTATGGAGGGGAATAATTGGAATTTAAAACATTAATAAAGGAATCTAAAGGTATTGCTATTACTGTAGTAGGAAGTTTGATAGTAGCATCATTAATAAATACTAAGGTTTTTGCTATGGCTAAAGTAGAACATGAATCTATGGAAAATACACTTTATAGTAATGAAAGACTATTGTTAGATAAGTTAAGTTATAATTTTCAAAATCCACAAAGAGGAGATATAATAGTTTTTATTAAGAATGAAGAAAAGGGCAATATTCTAGAAGAAAGTTATATATTTATGAAAGAAGTTGCTTCATTAAAATATGTTACAGATACAAGAGTAAGATATGTAAAAAGGGTAATTGGAGTGGAAGGAGATGAAGTTGATATAAGAAATGGTTTTGTATATGTAAATGGTGAAAAATTAGATGAAGCCTATGCAAAGGGTGAAACTTATAATAAAAACATCTCTCTTCCACTGAAAGTCAATGAAAATGAATTATTCGTATTAGGTGATAATAGGGAAGTAAGTGAAGATAGTAGAGGTTTTGGTGTTATTAAAATAGGACAAGTTGAAGGAAAAGCCTTATTTAGAGTGTCTCCAATGGAAAGGTTTGGATCTATAGAATAAAAATTAAAATAATAAATTTAAAAATTATAATTTAAAATTGAACTGTGTAATATTTATGTTTAATAAAAGGATACACAGTTCAATTTTATTTTATAACTAGAATAAAATTTATTAAAATAAATTTAAAATTTTACATATATTTAATGTACTTTGTAAAAAAGGATGGTATTATATTATAGTAACTCAATAAATATTTAGTTCATATTATTTTTGGAATAACATGGCATGCCATATTTTAAAATGATAATATAATATTGTTTTAGAGTAACATATGATTATATTACAACATGGCACGCCATGTGGGAATATTTTTAAATTAAGAGGTATTCTATATTAATTTAAAAGGAGACTTAAGTAAATGTCTAAAAATATAGCTATGTATAAAATTATAAGGGAAAGTATAGTACAAGATATCCTTAGTGGGGTTTATGAGAGTGGGGATATGATAAATGGACAAGATTATTATGCAAAGATGTTTAATGTAAGTAGAGCAACTGTTAGAAGAGCTATTGATGATTTAGTAGAAAAACAAGTACTTTATACAGAAAAAGGGAAGGGAACTTTCGTAAATAAAATGCGTAATAATAAAGAGCGTGAAAGAAGAAAGTTATCATTTAGTGAGTCACCACGTAAGAAAACCCATAAATTTGAAACTGTAATTGATGCTATGGATTATCAAAAGGCAGACAACAGAATTGCAAAGCAACTACAAATAAATGTAGGAGATGAAATTGTAAAAATACAAAGAATTAGAAAAGTTGATGGGATAGCAGAAAACTATCAGACTAGTTATCTTAATTGTGAGTTAGTTTCTGATATAGATTTTCAATCAGAAGATTTAAATAATAAATCTTTATTTGAACTTCTTAGAGTAAAATCTAATTTAATTCCGAAATACTCTGATGAGGAAATAAGAGCAATTTCTTGTCCGAAGGAAATTGAAGGGAAGTTGCCCATCGAAGAAGGTGAACCAATATTATTTATTAAAAGAGTTACATATACAGAAGAGAATAAAGTGATGGAATATTGTGAGGACTATGAGTGCTCTGATATTAAAGGGCTTAAAGTAAGAACTTTTACATCATAGAAGAGGAGGTAATTGTATGGATATTAAGCTTATAGTAAGCGATATCGATGGAACTTTAATAGATACAAATGAAGAGTTAAAAGAAGAGTTTCATAAGCTTAAGAACTTTGTAAAAGAAAATAATATACCTTTTACATTAGCTACTGGGAGATGTTATGATGAGGTTCATGATTTTATTAATGAATTTGAAGTAGATTTACCTATAGTTGTAAATAACGGAGCAGGAGCTGTAAAAGATGGCAATTTCATTTGGGAGACTACAATGAAAGCCAGTATTTTAAGACAAGCTATAGAATATGCTGATGAGCTTGAGATGGTAATTGTAACTAGTGATGGTATATCAAACAAATCATATAGACATAATGATTACATAAGAAATCAAATTAAGAAGTTTGGAAGATATGAAGAGATATATAAGCCTGAAGGGGAAGAATGGGATACTGCAAGTATACAAAAGCTCTTAATAATAGACCCATTGCCAGAGGGACGTATCGATTCCGTATTAGAAAAATTAGAACCATATAAAGATATGTTAAATATCGTTAAATATAATGACAGATCTGTAGATATTATGCCTGCATCTACCAATAAAGCTGAAGGTGTACTTAATATAGCAAGAATTTTAAATATAGATTTAAAGAATATTATGGCTATAGGAGATGCAAAAAATGATATAGAGATGATAAATATGGTTGGAGTTGGAGTAGCAGTATCGAATGCAGATCCAAAGCTAAAAGAAGTAGCAGACTATGTATGTGATTATCCTAATGCAGGTGGTGTGCTACAAGCAGTTAAGAAATTCTATAAGTTATAAAATGGAGTGTGACAAAAGTAGAATGAACAAAAATAAGACTTTTATAAAAAAGATAGAACCATATTTATGGTTAACACCTGCTTTTTTACTATTCGTGGTATTTGTATTTTATCCATTTATAAAAACACTTGTAAATAGTTTTTTTATAGTAGATAGATTTGGAAATTTACATGAGTATGTAGGATTTAATAATTACAAGTATGTATTAAAAGATGAAAACTTTATAAAGTCAATTGGTAATACAATTTGGTTTGTAATATTAACAGTACCTATTTCTAAGGTATTTGGTCTTTTACTAGCATTGTTAGCTAATAAAAAGAGAAAGACATCTGTGTTTTATGAGACAAGCTTTGCAATACCAATGGCTATGGCTTCTTCAGTAACAGCTATGATATTCCAACTTTTATATGTTCCTTCTCTAGGATTTATAAATGGATTTTTTGGAATAGATGTACAATGGCTAAATGATCCTAAAGTAGCAATGATAGCTCTAGCTATAATTCAAATTTGGTTATCTACAGGATATGCATTTATCTTTATGCTATCAGCTGTAAGAAGTGTGCCAGAAGAATTAATAGAAAGTGCTGATTTAGAGGGTGCTTCTGCATTACAAAAAATTATAAAAATATATTTACCAATAACATCACCAACAATGTTCTATTTAATAATAACAGATTTAGCATATGGAATGATGATGATGAGTTTAATGAGTATATTAACCAATGGTGGGCCTTATGGTTCAACTCAAACAGTAATACAATACATATATAATCAAATAACAGGAATAGGAAACTTTACTGATGCCAATCCAGCAGCAATAATAGCGTTTATTATTACGTTTATATTTACAATGATAGGATTTGCTTGGGAAAAGAAAGGGGTAAAATATTAATGAAAAGAAAACAATTGAACGATTACTTTATTCAAATTATTTGTATAATTGTAGCATTAATTATACTTTTTCCAATATTATATGCAATTTCTGTTTCATTTATGGAAGCGGAGGATATATTATCAAATCCACCTAATTTATTACCTAATACTGTGACGTTTGAGAACTACATAACAGCATTTATGAGAACTGATTTAATTAGATATATGTTTAACTCATTTGTAGTAGCGTTAATAGTTAGTATTTCAAGAGTAATCATTGGTATGATGGCAGCCTTTGGGTTTTCATTTTTCGAATTTAGATTTAAGAAAGTATTGTTTATGCTAACTATGACAACACTTATGATTCCACCTGATGTTCTTATAGGTTCTAACTTCCAAACTATTTCTAAGTTAGGTCTTGTAAATACATACTTAGGTATGTCATCAATATTCTTAGTTTCAGCAGCTAATATATTTTTATTTAGACAAAATTTCTTAACTTTTTCAAAGAGTTTAAGAGAAGCAGCAGCTATAGATGGATGTGGAAATATTAAGTTTTTTACTCAGGTGTTAATTCCTATAACTAAACCTATTTCAGTTACAATATTCATTTCTTCATTTGTTAACATGTGGAATCAATATGTATGGCCAATGTTAGTTACAAATCAAAATGAAATGCGTACTATTCAAGTAGGTATAACAATGTTAAAGGATAGAGAATCATCTATATTTGGTCCAGTAATGGCGGGGGCGGTAATAGCATTAATTCCAACAGTAATTA
>NZ_JAWGSV010000019.1:0-22567 GCF_032552055.1 Clostridium sp.
ATCTTTAATTTCAGGAGGAATATTTATGTCAGATAAAACAATAACATGCAGAGATTGCGGAAGCGAATTCATATTTTCAGTAGGAGAGCAAGAATTCTATAAAGAAAAAGGATTCGAAAATGAGCCAACAAGATGTGTATCTTGTAGAAGAGCAAGAAAAGAACAAAATAGAAGATAATTTTAGATTGTTGAAGGTTGTAGTTTAAACTGCAACCTTTTTTGACGTTTTCTTATTTAATTTTCAAATTTATAGAACTGCTTTTTTTATTGCTATTGTGTAGGATTAATATTATAAGTGAAAAATCAGCACCAAAGGGTTATATAAAATCAGATGCTACTAGAAAGTTAGTAGTTAAAGATAATGGAGAAATTTTAATAACAGCTTCAGAGATAAAAGAATGGGAAGAAGCATTTAAGAATAAATCTTATAAGTCAGAAGAAGGGCCTATAGTGGACAATAATAATACTGACAATAATGAAGATAAGACAACAGTTCTACAAACTTCTGATGAAATAAATGTTATCTTCCCAGTATTAGCACCTTTCTTTAGCTTAGCAGGTATATTCTTAATTAGAAAAATAAAGTAGAAAAAATAAAAAAGATGATATCTCACAATATAAAGTAAATAATTAGTAATAAAAAATAAAGGGGCTGTTTAACAAACAGCCCCTTTATTTATATCTAATAACAAAAGCATCTCTTATTTGATGTTAAAAATTGCACAAACTTTTCTTCGTGATCTGTAAAATTATAGTTTCTTCTAAAGGCTATATAGTAATTATATGGAATTTCTAGGCCTTCAATAGTAATTTGTCTTAAAGCACCTGTCCTAAGTTCGTGGGTAACAACTGATTCTGGAAGGAAGGAGTACCCTCTACCAGAAGCCACTGATGACTTTATAGACTCAAGAGAGTTTAAGGAAATTAATATATTTAAGTCATCTAATGAAACGAATTTGTTTTGAAGAGCTTTTTCTAGCAAAGCAAGAATTCCTGATCCTTCTTCCCTTAAAACTAAAGGTAATTTAGTAAGCTCCTCTATAGAAATAGAACTCTTATTAATATTTCTACCTCCAACTAAAATTAGTTTATCAGGCATTATAGGAGTTGTACTAATATTATCAGGAACATCCATATCTTGAATAATAGCAATATTAGTAGCATGATTTATAAGGTTTTTTATAACATTAGATGAATTATCTATTTCCATTGATATATCTATATTGAAGTGGATTTCTTTAAAGGTATAAATGCTACAAGGTAATATATGTTCACCAATGCTTTTGCATGAAGAAATAAATAATTTAGACTTTTTGTTTCTTAGATTTTTTAAATTACGCTCAAGGTTGTCCTGCAATGAAAGCATACTTTCAGCATATTCAAAGACTACCTTACCTTCCTCAGTTAAGGCAACGCCCTTATTACTTCTGTTTAAAAGGTTTTCACCAATATCATTTTCTAAGCTTTGTAATTGCATACTAAGCCCAGGTTGAGTTAAATGTAGCTGTTTAGCAGCTTTAGATATACTATTACACTTTACAGTTATATAAAAAGAACGTAAGTAAGTTAGATTCATTTATTCACTTCCTCTAAAATTCATAGTTATTATATTCTATATTAACCATATAATATATGTCAAATTTTGAAGATATATAAAACTTACGTTGAAGATGTATAGAATATACTTTTTTAAGGTATATAACATTTGCTTATTGTAGATAAGGAATACTTATTACACCTAATGAGTTATTATATGTTATCCTAAAGAAGGATAAAAATTTAACAATCTATACTGATTAGTCAAAGTAATTGTTTAATATAGATAGGAGAGTAATGGTATGAGTAAAAAAGTAGTTATTGTTGGAGGGGTTGCTGGGGGAGCATCAACTGCAGCTAGATTAAGAAGATTAGATGAGAATGCTGAAATAATAATGTTTGAAAGAGGTCCACACGTTTCATTTTCAAATTGTTGTTTACCATATCATCTAAGTGGTAAAGTTGAAGATCATGAAGATTTAGTTTTAATGAAACCAGAAAAATTCTTTAGCCAATATAGAATAGATGCAAGAGTATTTAGTGAAGTGGTTAGAATTGATAGGGAAAAGAAAGAAGTTACAGTAAGAAATGTTGTTAATGGAAAAGAGTATGTTGAAAGCTATGATAAGCTAGTACTTTCACCAGGAGCTAAAGCAATAGTTCCACCTATTAAAGGGATTGATGAGGTGAATTTATTTACAGTAAGAAATGTAGTAGATATAGCTAAACTTAACGTATTTATTAAAGAAAGTAGAAGCAAAAACATTACTGTCATTGGTGGAGGATTTATAGGAGTTGAAGTTGCAGAAAACTTAAAAGAGGCAGGATATAATGTTTCTTTAGTAGAAGCAATGGATCAAATAATGAAGCCATTTGACTATGATATGGTACAAGTTTTACATAAAGCTATGTATGACAATGGAGTTAATCTTATAGTTGGGGACAAGGTAAGTTCTTTCGAAAAAGATACAGTAGTTTTAGAATCAGGAAAAAAGATAATATCAGATGCAGTAGTTATGGCAATTGGAGTTACTCCAGAAACAGACTTAGCTAGAGAAGCTGGATTAGAAATAGGACAAACAGGTGCTATAAAAGTAAACACTAATTATATGACTAATGATAAAGATATATATGCTGTGGGAGATGCAATAGAAGTTCATCATGCATTAACAAACAGCATAACTAAGCTTCCACTTGCAGGACCAGCTCAAAAGCAAGCAAGAGCAGTAGCAGATCACATTAATGGATTACCAGTTAGAAATACTGGATTTATTGGTTCATCATGTATACAAGTATTTGATTATAATGGAGCATCTACTGGTTTAACAGAAGGCCAAATTAAAGCTCTTAACTTAAATATTAATTATGACGTTGTTAGAGTAATACCTCAAGATAAAGTAGGATTAATGCCAGGAAGTGAGCCACTTCATTTTAAATTAATATTTGAAGTACCAACAGGAAGAGTATTAGGAGCACAAGCAATAGGTAGAGGAAATGCAGATAAGAGAGTTGATGTAATTGCTACATTAATTAAGTTTAATGGAACAGTTTATGATTTAGCAGATTTAGAACTTTGCTATGCACCACCATTTGGAACTGCAAAGGATGTTGTTAATCATGCAGCATTAGTTGCAACTAATCTTCTGCAAGGAACATTTAAACAAATTTATGTACATGAAGTAAGAGACTTAGTAGAAAGTGGAGCTTATATCATAGATGTAAGAGAAGAAGATGAGTATGAATTAAGTCATATCAAAGGAGCAAAGAATGTTCCATTAAGTCAATTAAGAGATAGAGTTAATGAAATACCTAAGAATGTACCAGTATATTTACATTGTAGAAGTGCACAAAGAAGTTATAATGCAGCACTAACTCTAGGACATTTAGGTTTTGATAATATATATAATGTTTCAGGTGGATTTATGGGAATTAGTTTCTATGAATACTATAACGATATGATAAGTGGGAGAGAGAAGATAGTTACAGATTACAACTTTGATTAATAAAAGGTACTTTGGGACAAGTTTCAATTTTTAATGAGGCTGTTTGTAAAGCAGCCTCTGAATAAAAGTAGGGGTTTATAAACTTTAAATAAATAATTAATTAACATAGGAGGATATCATGAAAAAAGGACAAGTATTTATAGGATTTGGAATTATTGCTGCAATTACTGCATTTATTATGACCAATTATGCAGATAAAAGTAAGTTAGCATTATTTCTAATTACAGGGTTAATGTTAGGTTATGTACTACAAAGATCTAGATTCGGATTTGCTGGTGGAGTTAGAAAGATAGCTATGACTGGTGATGGAAAGCTAAGCAAAGCATTACTATTCTTATTTGCTATAACTGTAATTGGTGCAGCTGGAATTCATTATGCAGGAGCACAAAGTGGAGCTGAGGCTGCTTTTAGAGCTGCTAAAGATGTTGCTACTATCCCTGGTACAGGAAGTGTATCTGCAATTTCATTAGGATTTATAATTGGTGGAATATTATTTGGAATTGGTATGGTACTAGGCGGAGGATGTGCTTCAGGTACATTATCAGATACTGGTGAAGGATCAGTAAGAGGTTTAATAGTTCTTTTCTTCTTCTGTATAGGAGGAATGCTTGGTACTTGGAATTTACCTTCATTAAAGAAAACATTCTTATATAAGAATTCATTAACTGTTTATTTACCAGATACCTTTGGATATGTTGGTGCAGTATTAGTTTCATTATTACTACTTTTAGGACTATATTTTATCGTTAAGATATATGAAAATAAGAGAAAGAAAGATGGAACTCTTAAGCTAGAAGAATATGCTGAATGGGAAAAGGCAATTGAAGAAGAAAATGAATATAAGGTTTTAAGTATCAAAACATATCATAAGCTTTTTGTTGAAAGATGGTCTTTCTTTACAGGAGCTGCATTAATAGCAATATTATTTATATTTATAATTAATACAACTAATTCAAGTTGGGGTGCATCAGGCCCATATACTCACTGGGGAGTATGGTTATTTAGTAAGCTAGGTATTGACTTTGGAGCAATAGAAGCATTTAAGGGAAGTGCTGAAGTAGTTAGTAAAGGAATATTAAATGATCCAGTTTCAGTAAGAAATATAGGTATTATTTTAGGGGCTGCTATCTGTATGTTACTAGCTGGAAGATGGAAGCTAACTGTAAACTTTAAAGTTAAGGATATTGCATTCTATGGCTTAGGTGGTATATTAATGGGGTATGGAGCAAAACTTGCAGGAGGATGTAACGTTGGTGCTTTATTCTCAGGAATAGCTAACCTTTCATTATCAGGATGGGTATTTTTAGTAACACTTGTTGTAGGTGGTTTATTAGGAGTTAAATTAGTTAAGAAATTCAATATACCTGCATAGATAGCAATAACATGATAATATAATATAAGAAATATCTTACAAGCCTATGTAGTTAATTCTGCATAGGTTTTGTTGCTAAAGAAAAGTAGAAAGGAAAAAGGTATGAAAAAATATCTTAATAGGTTAGATGTATTTTCTATTGTTGTAGGTGGTATTATTGGCTGGGGATCATTTATGCTACCAGGAACTAAGTTTTTAAAGGAAGCTGGAGTAATAAATACAGCTATAGGACTTATACTAGGAGCATTATGTATTATTGTAATTGAAAGAAACTATGAAGTTATGATGTCCAATCAAAATGAAGAGGGGGGAGAATTTGCCTTTACATATAATAATTTAGGCAAAAAACATGGGTTTATTGTTGGATGGTTCCTTACCTTAGCTTATTTTACAATGATTCCTCTAAATGCTACTGCTTTTCCATTAGTTATAAAGAAGTTAGTAGGTGGAGTTTTAGAATTTGGATATCTATATAATGTTGCAGGATATAATGTGTATATAGGTGAAATACTTGCAGCTAGCATTATTATTTTGATCTTTGCTTATTTTAATATAAAAGGATTAAAGGAGTCTACTAGGATACAGAATGTTATAATAGTAGTACTAATATCAATGGTTATTTTAGTCTTTATAGGAATGATATTTAAGGGAGAAAGAGAAGTCTTTGTTCAAACTTATATTACAGAATATTCATTTGATATAAAGGCAATAGCTATGGTATTTGCTATAACACCTTTTGCTTTTATTGGATTTGATGCCATTCCTCAATTAAGTAATGAATATAAATTTTCAGCTAAAAAGGCATCAATAGTTGCTGTAACTGGGCTTATTATAGGAACATTAATATATAATATATTAAATATAATAACAGCTTTAGCTTATACACCTGAACAGGCGGTAGTCCTTGATTGGGCAACTGGTAGTGCTGTATTAAGTATATTAGGGAAAGTAGCATTCTTTATGCTTATAATGGCGCTATGTGGTGCAGTATGGAGTGGGATTAACGGATTTATGATTTGTAGCTCAAAATTACTCGGATCTGTAGCTAGATATAAGATGTTGCCAGATAAAATGGGAAAGGTAAATAAAAGTGGAGTATATAAAAATGCAATACTATTTTTAACATCTATAAGTCTAATAGCTCCTTGGTTTGGTAGGGAAGTTATAATATGGATTGTAGATATGTCATCTCTTGGAGCGGCAGTAGCATATCTTTATGTTTCATATATTGCATATAGAAAGACTGAAAAGAAATCTGGTAAGGTATTTTCAATATTAGGGGTGATTATAAGTATTTTATTTATATTATTATTACTACTTCCAATGTCCCCAGCTGGATTAGGGAAGGAATCTATGATATCTCTACTAATATGGAGTGTTATGGGAATTATCTTTTATTTTAATATTAAGTAGATTAGAGGAAATACGTTTATTATTATCTAGGGTTTTAATATAAATATGTGATAGTCATATAGTTATATTTTCACTTACCTGATATTTAATTTTACTTTTAATATAATTGTTTATAACCGTACTTAAAATAGGTGCGGTTTTTTTATTGTATTTTTATGGTTTATAAGGAATATACAAAGTGTATAAAAGAGCGAAGTGACTATTATAGAAATTGTTAATTTAGATTTATTTTAAAATAAGAGAGACATCAAGAAGCATAAATATAGTAAATTAAAATACTAATGAATATATTTAGAGATACAGTGCTATAATTAAGATAATAAAATAGAAGGATAAATAAGGAGAGTAGCATTGTCAGTTGATAAATTAGAAATTTTAGAAAAGTATTTTGGATATAAGAATTTTAGAAGAGGGCAAGAAGAGATAATAGATGAAATAATTAATGGTAGAGATGTTCTTGCAATTATGCCAACAGGAGGGGGAAAGTCTATTTGTTATCAGATTCCATCTTTAATTTTAGATGGAGTAACAATAGTAATTTCACCACTTATATCACTTATGAAAGATCAAGTTGATACCTTAAATTCTACTGGAATTAATTCTGCATTTTTAAATAGTTCATTATCTATGTACGAGTTTAATGAAATAATGAATGGTATTGAGAATAATAAATATAGGATAATTTATGTTGCACCTGAAAGACTTCTTTCAAATGAGTTTATTACAGCAATTACTAAGATTAAGATATCACAAATAGCAATTGATGAGGCTCACTGTGTATCTCAGTGGGGACATGACTTTAGGGTAAGTTATAAAGGAATTTCAACATTTATTGATAAGCTTATAGAAAGACCAATTATCACAGCTTTTACTGCAACAGCATCAGAAGAAGTAAGAAGTGATATTGTAAATTTATTAAAGCTTAATTCGCCTAAGGTATTTGTAACGGGTTTTGATAGAGAAAACTTAAGGATTAATATAGTTAAAGGTATAGAGAAAAAGAAGTTTTTAGTTAACTATATAAAAAATAATATTAATGACTCTGGAATAATATATGCAGCAACAAGGAAAGAAGTAGAAAGTATATATGATTTATTAAAGAAAAATAAGATTAATGTAGGAAAATATCATGCAGGCCTTTCTAATGATGAGAGAATTAAAAATCAAGAGAAGTTTATAAATGATGAAATTACTGTTATAGTTGCAACTAATGCTTTTGGGATGGGTATTGATAAACCTAATATAAGATATGTCCTTCATTATAATATGCCTAAAAATGTAGAAGGATATTATCAAGAGATAGGTAGAGCTGGGAGAGATGGTGAAGCCAGTGAATGTATTATGCTTTTTTCACCAGCAGATGTTATTACTCAAAAATACTTAATAGAAGTTAGTACTGAAGATCCAATAAGAAAGAATAATCAATATAAGAAGCTTCAACAAATGACAAGCTTAGTTTATATAAATAGCTGTTATAGGAAATATATATTAAATTACTTTGGAGATTCCTATGAAGGGGAATGTGATAATTGTAGTAATTGCTTAAATAAAGGTGAGGTTAAAGACAAAACTATAGATGCTCAAAAAGTTATGTCTTGTATTTATAAGATGAAGAGAAGCTTTGGAGTAGGCATGATTGTAGATGTCCTTAGGGGGTCTAAAAATAAGAAACTTTTTAATTTTGGTTTTGATGAAATAAGCACTTATGGGATTATGAAAGAATATTCAAGTGATGGATTAAAAGAATTTATAAATATATTAATTGCTCATGGATATTTAGATGTTAATGAGGAATTTTCAACTGTGGCTTTAAACAATATATCTTTTAAAGTTATAAAAGGTGAGGTTGAAGTTTTACTTAAGGAAGTTAATATTGAAAGTAATAAAGTAGAGAATAATGACTTATTTGATAAATTAAAATACTTAAGACGTGAAATAGCTGAAGAAGAAAAGAAGGCTCCATATATGATATTTGGTGATGGTACTTTAAGAGAGATGAGTATAAAGTATCCTATAAATAAGGATGAAATCCTTCAAGTATCAGGAGTTGGAGAGGTTAAGTATGAGAGATATGGTGAAAGATTTATAGAAATCATTAGAGACTATGTAGTTACAAATAATATTAAGAAGGAAGTAGCAATAGAGGAAGTACAATTAGAAGAAATAGAAGATGATTACTTTGAAGTGAATAGTGATAATGAGCTTTTAGAAAAACTTATAAAAATAAGAGAAGAATTAGCTAAAAAGCTTAACCTACCTGTATCAATGGTTTTAAGTAAGAATACATTAAAAGAAATAAGTGGAAGATATCCTGATAATTTAGATAAACTTAAAGATATAGGCGGAATTGGGCCAAAGAAGATTGAAGGCTATGGTCAGCAAATAGTTGAAGAAGTTAATAATTATATTATTGAAAAAGGTATTGAACCTACGTGGAAAGAAAAGAAGAGGAAAAAGCTTATTATAGACGGAGAAACTAGGGCGTCTTCTGAAATAGCCTTAGATAGACTTAATATGGGGGAGGAGATAGAGGATATATCAGAGGATATGGAAGTATCAATTTCAACTATATTAGGATATGTTACAGATTATATAAAGATAACAGGAGATTATAGTATTAAGATAGACCTAGATAAGTACTATGATAAAGAAAATGAAGATATAATTTTAAACTCTATTAATAAAAATGGAATAGATAAAATTCAAGTTATTAAAAAGAGTTTACCAGACTATATTAAATATGAAGCTATTAGAGCTGTAATACTAAAAAACAAGTTTATGAATGAGAATATATCTTAATGAATAATTAATGAAAGAATAGAGAGAATAGATAATTATCTATTCTCTCTATCATTAAAATATATACTAATTTTTATAAATTATTCTAAGTCCTTTCCATCACTAGCAATGACTTTTTTATACCATTCAAAAGAATCTTTTTTAATTCTTTTTTGTGTTCCGTTTCCTAAATCATCACGATCAACGTAAACAAATCCATAGCGTTTGCTCATTTCTGCGCTAGATGAACTTACAATATCAATTGGTCCCCATGCACAATATGCGAATATCTCAACTCCATCTTTTAAACATTCATTGATTTGCTCAATATGTTTTCTATAGAAGTCAATTCTATATGGATCATGGATTTTTCCATCTTCTTCTATGGTGTCAAGTGCTCCAAATCCGTTTTCACCAATCATTAAAGGCACTTGATAGCGATCCCAATATTGAGATAAACAGTTGTAAAATCCTAATGGATCCATACGCCATTCCCATGGTGTTGGTTCTAGATTTGGATTTTGTAGCGCATCAGTTGGATTCATAGTGCATTTTTCAGCATCAAGAATTCTAGAGTAGTAATAACTGATTGCTAAAAACTCCATCTTGTTTTCTCTTAATAAATCTAAATCCCCATCTTCCATTTTAATATCAATCTTGTTTTCTTTAAAATAACGAAGAGCATATCCAGGATATTCACCACGTAATTGCACATCTGAGAAGAAGTATTGCATACGGTTACGTTTCATTGTGAATACAACATCTGCTGGTTTACAAGATGCTGGATAGAATGTGCAGTCTGCTAACATTGTACCTATTTTTGCTTCAGGATCAACTTCTTGTGCCAATTGTTTGATTTTAGCACAAGCTACAAATTGATTGTGTACTGCTTGATACATTAATTCTTCCATATTTTCTGCTTGATCTTCATAAATTCCTAGTGATCCAAACTGTACAGTAGGTACTAAATTTACTTGGTTACAAACTATCCAATATTTTACTCTGCCTTTAAAACGATCTAATAATACTTTGGCATAGCGTACAAAGAAATCAATTACTTTACGATTTGCGAATCCTCCATATTCAGTTACTAAATGAAGAGGAATATCGTAATGTGACATAGTGATAATTGGTTCCATTCCATCTTTAATGATTTCATCAATTAGACGATCATAAAACTTTAAGCCTTCCTCATTTGGTTCTAATTCATCTCCTTTTGGGAAAATTCTTGACCATGAAATACTTGTACGGAATGTTTCAAAGCCCATTTCTTGAAGTAATGCTAAGTCTTCTTTATAGGTATGATAGAAGTTAACGCCATAACGCTTTGGGAAATAACTTTCTTTATCAGCAATTAATTTTTTAATTCCTTCTAGTGTTCCTCCACCTTCTTTAGTTATTTTTGCACGGTTGATGTTCTTATCATACGCATGAATATCTGATGTAGATAATCCTCTTCCGTCTTTATCAAATTCTCCTTCGCTTTGACATGCAGCTGATGCGCCACCCCAAAGCATGTGATTTGGAAATCCTGTTGTTCTTTTCATATAATTTACTCCTTTTTATACTAAATCTTCTCCATTTGATTTGATTAATTTTTGATACCAGTAGAAGGAATCTTTACGAATTCTTTTACACTCCTTTGGATCATCATCTGTTCTATCTACATAAATAAATCCATAACGCTTTTTCACACCGTTACTTGTAGATAATAAGTCAATAGCAGACCAAGGACAGTAAGCTAATACTTCTACACCATAATCAATGGCTCTTTTCATTGCTTTTACATGATCTCTTAGGTAATTGACACGATAGTCATCGTGAATTTTTCCATCTTCAGTTAATGTATCAAATGCACCTAATCCATTCTCGGTTATCATAAGTGGTTTGTTGTAACGTGTGTAGATATCACGGAAAATATATTCTAATCCAGTTGAATCTATTGCCCAATCCCAATCTGTTGTATCTAGTTCAGGGTTTTTACACATTTGGTAGAATCCTGGATGTGTTTCAAATCCATCAATGGCTCCTTTTTTACCTGACCAATTTACTCCTGACCAACGCATTGTTTCATCTTCTGGACACGCTTTTGCACACTCACTTGCATAGTAGTTTAATGCTAAGAAATCAGAATATCCTTCTTTAATTAATTCCATATCACCATCTTCAATTACAGGTGCTAATCCATGTTGCTCTAAATAAATTTGAGCTGATTTTGTATAGAATCCTTTGAAATAAATATCTAAATAATATGCATTTCTTAAATCATGTGCATTTTGTGCTGCCATTACATCTTCTGGTTTACTTGTTAGTGGATAAACTGGTGCATATCCAATAGCAGCTCCTACTAATCCTCCAGGAACTAGCTCATGTACTAATTTACAAGCAATAGCATGTGCTAAGTTCATATGATGGTTAATTTGATAACGTAATTGATTATTATCCCTCATACTTTCTGGAATAAAACATTTTTGTGTCCAGTATTGAACGATTATGCTTTGTTCATTTATTGTTGTCCAATATTTTACTTTATCTTTGAATTCATTGATTATATATCTAGCATAGTATTCAAAATCTTTTACAACTTCTCTACTAATCCATCCATTATATTTTTCAACTAATGCCCAAGGTAAGTCGTAATGATATAATGTAATAATTGGTTCAATACCATTTTTGATTAGCTCGTCGATTAAGTCACGGTAGAATTGAATTCCTTTTTCATTTACTTCTCCCACACCATCTGGGAATACACGAGACCATGATATTGAGAAACGGTAAGTATTAAATCCCATTTCTTTCATTAAAGCAACATCTTCTTTATAGTGATGATAATGATCACTTGAAATATCAGCTGTTGCAAAGCCTCTTTCTTTGTAGTTCTCTTTGTTGATAATGTCTTGTTGTGAAGCTTTTTTCCCATCCTCATAAGCTGCACCTTCTACTTGATAAGCACTTGTTGCTGCTCCCCAAAGGAAATTTTCAGGAAATTTTTTACTTGTCATAAATTTAATCCTCCTCTTTCTTTTTAATTATTTAATAAATTAAACTGCCATTCGAGGAAAATACGTTCATAGAATGTTATGTTTAAATTTATATATATATTATGAGACATATTTGAATATTCTCTCAACTCATGTTTTGCACTTTATGGTGAAAGTAATTAGATTTACGGATTAATATTTTATTTGATTCAACATAGAAATGAGATATTAAAGGAGGGAAAGAAGAGTAGCTCAAACTTTCACTAGAAAATAAAGAAAGTGCACAAACATTTCTGCTTATGCACTTTATAATTAATGTGTTAATTAATGAGCTATTTATTTTTTATTATATCCAAGATATCAATTAGTTCACTTGCGATACGTACTTCACTATTGATAGTCATCAGTGTATCTTGTGCATGAGTAAATAATAAACTATATGAATATGATATCCCTCTACTTTCATTTTGAATAACATTTGTTTGGGATACATGAGCTAAACGAATATTTTCTTTTGCTTTCGCAAGTTCTTCTCTAGCTTTATCAAATTCAAATTTTTTCGCATGTGCAAGTGATTTTTCTGCATTTAAACGAGCATCTCCAGCATGTAAAATAATTTGCATTGCAACAGAAACTAGTTCATTTTCTTCAAATTCTTCTACTATTTTAGACATAACTTAAACCTACTTTCAATTTTTTTGTTTATTTTAATTTAGTTTTCTTGTATTTCACCATCTTCAGTCATACATTGTTTTTCATATACCTTAAAGAATGGGAACCAAATCATTAAGTACACAATGAATAATACAACAGCCCAAAGAATTCCTCTCATATCTTGTGTAATCATAACTGTTGAAATAGGCACTGGCACCTGTCCAACTTGATTTAATGTTGCTGGGATATTTAACCAACCTATTCTCATAATAAAGTATACAATTGCTGGTCCAACAATGGTATTAATCCACATAGGTAACATTAATATTGGATTAAATACAATTGGAGCTCCAAACATAATTGGTTCATTTATGTTGAAAATAGAAGGTCCAATAAAAATTCTTCCTAATGTTTTTAAACGAGATGATTTTGAGAATGCCATTAATACATTAAGGCCAAGTGTTGCTCCCATACCACCCATTGTAATTAGTGCAGCTGTGAATACGGTTTCACTAGTAGCGATGTTTGTTGGTGCAAGGCCATTTGCAACTGCTTCAATATTTGCTTGTATACCAGCTAAGTATATTGGTGTTGAAACTGCTCCAAATAACCAAGAAGATATACCCATTGTATATAAGAATGCAGGAATAAAGCAAAGTAATATAAATCCATACCAAGTTTGTCCAAAACTTTGTAATGGTGAGAATATCCATAATACCATTTCAAAAATATCCATTCCTAAATCTCTTGTAAGAATCATTCCAATTCCTAAGGTAATTATAGTAGGAATAATATAATTTATCCATCCTGTTACAAAGTCAGGGATTTTTGTTGAGTTTTCTAATACATGTAATTTAGAATAAAGATTAAAAATTATAGCTGTAAATAATCCAGCAAAAATACCAACTGCAATACCAGTTGCTCCTAATCTTCCACCGGTAATAATCATATTTCCAGCTTCATCATATGTAGGCATGACAAACATGATTAGTACTGCAATGGCAACCAATCCACAATTTGTAGTATAGAATGGTTTTCCTAGTTTCTCCATAACTTGTTGTGCTACCATAAATGCAATAATTAATGATATTAGTCCAAAACTATAGTCTGCAATCATACCTAAATCTGGTAATTGAGGTATGTAAGATCTAAATACATTATAAAAATAAATTACTGAACCTGTTAAGATAAATGGTATTATTTTTTGCATAGAAGATGAAACTGCAGCAATCCAAGGTTTACTACAAATCTTATTCATACCTGGCGCAAAGGAATTTGAAAGCCAATTCATAAACTTTTTCATAATAAATTTTCCTCTCTATAAATAATTAATTCTTTTATTATTTTATAAAATGCTGTATAATATATTTGATAAGATGTATATCTTTTCAAAGCTAGGGGTGGTATCTTAGCTTTTTTTTATGCATTTCAACTAATTATACGTTTTATCCGTTAATTGTTGATATTGCTAAATCTAATAATGCTTCTCCATTTAAAGTTGCATATATCGTTTGTGGAATTATAACAACTGGGACATTATAAGGCCTTGCCATTTCTTCAAAACTAGCTTTTTCATTTTCATAGTGTGGGCCTACCATTAAAATATCAATTGAATTCATGTAGCTTGCAATATCTGAAGCACTTCTTGCTTCAATATTTACAGAAATATTTCTTTTTTTTGCGACACCTCTTGTACGTTGTGCAAGAAATCCACTTGACATTCCAGCTCCACAACATAATAAAATTTTCAATTCTTTCATATTAACACTCCCTTTTAAACATTTGTGTCTTTCGACATTTTCATTATGCATCTTTTTTTTTTAGTCTGCAATTTATGTTTTGCACCGCTCAGTGTAATTCTTAAAGTGAAAAAATAACAATTTATTGTATAATTATAGTAGAATGATTTATTTATGCTTTATATAATTTACAGTAGATTCATTTATTACCGAAGATTAAAAAGGAGACAACCTATGAAACCGAATCAAATAAAATTAGTATCTTATTTATTAGAACAAAATAATCCCGTTACCTCAACAGTATTGGCTAAGCAACTGCAAATTAGTGTTCGAACAATAAAAAACTATGTTAATGAAATTAATTTACAGGGTAAAACTAAGGTAATCTTATCTACTAATTCTGGATATCAAGTCAATCGAGAACTTGCAAAACAGCTACTTATGAGTGAAAAGAGTGAAATTCCTCAAAATTATTTAGATCGCTCATTTTATATTATTAAGAAACTATTAATTGAACATATACCACATTTAGATTTATATGAATTATGTGAAACATTGTATATATCTTACTCAACACTAAAACTTGATATAACAAAAATGAATCAGGCTTATTCGAAGTTTCATATTAGTTTTGTCTGTAAAAATGATCAGCTTAGAATATTAGGTGAAGAAAAACATAAACGTAAATTAATTAGTCACTTTTTATTTGAAGAAGCAAATCATAAATTTATAGATTTAACAGTTTTAAAAAGTTGTTTTCAGGAAGATGGAGTTGATGAACTAAATCAGATTATCCATTCTATATTTAGAAAATATAATTACTATATAAATGACTTTTCATTATCAAATATAATTTTGCATTTAATGATATTAATTGATCGTGTTTTATATGGAAATTCTATTCAGTCAAACAACAATATTACAATTGAGGATGAGATAGAAAGAGCTCTTGTGAATGATATTAGTGAGAGCTTAGAAAGTACTTTTAATCTATGTTTAAATGAAAACGAAAAATTCGAAATATATATGCTTTTCAAAACAAATGCAAATCAATCTTTGTCTAAAAATATGAGTGATTTAAAAAAATTTGTAGGGGATGATATTTTAAATATCACGCATAAAATTATTACTTCTGTTAATGAAGTGTACTTGCTTGATTTATTAAATGATACATTCTTAATACCTTTTGCTTTGCATTTGAAGAATCTTTTTGAAAGAAGCAAAAATAATAGTTTCACAAAAAACCCTATGGTAGAAAATATTAGGAAACAATGTCCGACTATTTATGATATTGGTATTTATATATCACTTCGACTAAAAGAATTAAATAAAATGGAAATTCCTGAAGATGAGATTGCTTTTATTGCTTTACATATAGGCGCAGAAATCGAACGAAAAAAAGTGAATGATGAGAAGATTCGCTGTGTTATCTTATGTCCAGAATATATGGGAATGCAGACAAAGTTATATAATGAAATATTAATTAATTTTAGTAATCATTTAAATATAGTTGCAGTAGTTTCATTTCCATACCAACTTGAAGCCTTAAAATTTGATTTATTAATTACTACAATAAAAATTGATGAAAGCCCTAATTATAAGATTTTTAATATTTCTCCTTTTGCAATTCAGATTAATAAAAAAGAGATGTACAATGTTCTTGATGAAATACAACAAAATGCGAAAAATTGCATATTGAGAAAAAACTTTCACTATTTTTTCAATAAAGATTTGTTTTTTTTAGATCCTGTTGAATCATCGAAAGAGGATTTAATAAAAAATATTTCAGAATTGATGCAAGAACAAGGCTGTGTTAATGATGATTATTTACAGAATGTTTTAGAACGAGAAAAAGCAAGTTCAACTGCATTTGGTAACATCGCAATACCTCATAGTGTACATATGAATGCAATTAAAACTACAATCGCTGTTGTAATTAGTAAAAATGGATTTCGATGGGGAGAAAGCCATGTGAATATAGTATTAATGATTGCTATTAACAAAATCGACAAAAAAATATTCAGAGAATTATATGAAGCTTTAATTGCTCTATTTACAGATAATTCAATTGGAAATATAGTAAAGAATTGTAATTGTTTTAATGATTTTGAGTCTATAATATATTCATCCACAGAAGCTAATAAAAATAAAAAATAGTAGTTAATTAAAGTTAAAGGAGCTACTATGACATTTATATTTATTTCAAGTATAAATGTCATAGTAGCTCTATATATGTTGTATTAAAAGTTGAGAATATTAGGATATTATTTATTTAACATATCTAATATCTCATCTTCTGGAGTGGAAGAATCGCAACGAACTTCAACTTCATTATTCTTTCTAACAATAAAACCTGGTACAGTTACTATATTATATTTTGATCTAAATGTTTTAAGATTATCATCTGAAGAATCTTGGCTATCTACATAATAAATAGTTGTATTGATTTTATCAGTTAATCCACTTAATTTCTTAGCAAATTTGCGACAAAACGGACAAGTTTCTCTACCTATATAAACTACAGATAAATCTTCAGTAGACAGTAACTTATCTGCTTCTGAAGAAAGTATCTTTTTAAATTTCTGTATATCTTCTATATAACTGTTTTTTTCAAACATATTATTACCTCCTACCCTTTTAGAATATTATACCAAAACCAAATTATTACATCAAATTAATTGGATATTTAGAATCATAAACAAAAAAGGAACTATCTTAAAGACAGCTCCATATCTGTTATAGCTTAAATTAAATCATCTAATCCATTTACTGTAGTTTGTTCATTCTCATGGATAGGAATAACTATATATTTTTGCCCATCAATCATTTGGGACTTTATTTGAGGTATTTTTTCAGGTTTTACATGAAGTATAACATCATATTCAGAATCAATTTTATCATCTGACTGGATATTTTCTTGAGTTTCTTCTGTAACAGCTTCTACTGTTTCTTCTAAATCATTATCTTTAGATTCTTCTAAATTAGATTCAACAGAATCTTCTAAAGCAGAGTCATCATTATTATCTGATAAAGTAGCAGATTCCTTATCTATAGCAACTTCTTGCTTAACCTGCTCAAGTCTATTTTGTAAAATCTCAACTTGTTTTTCAAGTCTTTCTTCTCTTTTTCTTTGCTCATTTGCTTTAAGTACTTTTGTATCAATTAAGTTTTCTGCTAATGGAAGGTCATCACCAAAACATTCAACATAAGATTTCTCTATCTTAGAAGTAAGTTCTTCTGGGATTCCACTTTCTATTAAAAGATTTTGAATATCCTTATTTGTTAATGTTATAGGTTCAGAGTCTGGATCATCGTATATAGCATTATATTCATCAATAATATTATTTAAATTATCCTGTACTTCCATAAATATTTTATCTGCTTTTTGTTCATCAGCACCGAAGGAATCTTTAATAATTGATTGGAAGGTATCCTTCTGAATAGCAGCAGTTTGCTTTGAATAACAACCTAAAGCATTTTCCATTAACTCTGGATGAGTATCTTTAGCATTCTTTGTATAATACATAATGGAGTTAACATCTGAACTACGATTAATAAATGCAGGGAATATAAAACCGTTAGTTGGATTTTCAACTACCCAATCTCTTATACGTGCTTTTATTTTATTTTCTTCTTCAAAGTATCTAAGGCCTGGATCTGAAAGCGAAACAGGACAAATTGCGCATAATACATATTCATATACTTCTTCAGATTCATCTAGCTTTAGGTTATCCTTTGTCTTTGTAATGACATCGTAAGCATCATGAAAAATAAGTATTAAAAAGTTACCAGTATAATCATAGCTTTCAATAATAGAGTTATAAAAATCATCTAATAGGGAGTCATCCTTAAGCTGACTGTTTTTTAATTGCATAAGAGAAACTTGCTTTTCATTTATAAGGTCATCATTAAATGGAAAGTTAAGCTCTAAAATATTATTTCCTATAGTACCAGAAAGAACTTTCTTAGCAATTTCCAAGTACTTAAAGTATTCATCTTCATCTAAATTTAAAAATGTTTCTCTAAATTTTAAAATAATATGTTTTTCTCCACTAACGTAGCAACCACACATTTTAGTAAAGGTACAATAATCTTTCTTTAAACGTTTTTTTAGTTCAAGTATATCTTTTTTTCTCATATATAAACTCCTCAATGTATTTTTATATTTGAAGTTCAGCTATCTAAATCAGAGATTTAGAGTCTTAGGGGAAACTCCTTCTCACATACGTTCGAATGAGTAAGTTCGAATAGCTAAATCAGAGATTTAAAGTCTTACTTAAGTATAAGCTTTTTTTAAAGTTAAATAAAGATTTTAACTTTTATTTAGTTTTACTAATGGAATAAATAAAATAAGTAAATACTAATTATATATTATTAACGTATTAGGGAGGAAAATATGAGTAAGGAACTTCAGAAGAATATTGGGTTTTTAGCTGCCTTGTCTACAGTTGTTGGAGTAGTTATAGGTTCGGGGGTGTTTTTTAAGCCACAGGCAATATATGCTGCTACTAATGGGGCTCCAGGTCTTGGGCTTATAGCTTGGGTTTTAGGAGGTCTTATTACTATAGCTGGAGGGCTTACAGCTACTGAAGTATCTGCAGCTATACCAAGGACTGGTGGCATGATGATTTATATTGAAGAGGTATATGGAAAAAGCTTAGGTTTCCTAACTGGTTGGATGCAAACAGTTTTATTTTTTCCTGGTACTATTGCAGCTTGTGCTGTAATATTTGCACAACAATCTTCAGAGCTTTTAGGCTCTACTTCAGATAATATGATACTTGTATTACCTATAGCAGTAGGAATAATATTATTAACTGCGCTCTTAAACACTATAGGTTCATCCTTTGGAGGCTATATTCAAACTATAGCAACAGTTGGGAAATTAGTTCCATTAGTATTAATTATTATATTTGGATTTATAAGAGGGAATAGCACATCAGTATTTAATCCAATGGTGGGAAGTGGTGTGAATACTATAACAACTTTAGGGCAAGTGCTAGTATCTACATTATTTGCTTATGATGGATGGATAAATGTTGGAGCTATTGCTGGAGAAATGAAAAATCCAGGTAGGGATTTACCAAGGGCTATAGTAGGTGGTTTATCATTAGTAATGGCAGTTTATTTAGCTATTAATATTGCTTATTTATGGGTAGCACCAGCAAGTGATTTAGCGATGGTTACATCACCAGCATCTCTTGTAGCAACAAAAATTTTTGGAGCAATTGGAGGTAAGGTAATTTCTATCGGTATATTAATATCTGTATTTGGTACATTAAATGGATACTTATTAACTGGTCCTAGAGTTGCATATGCATTAAGCAAAGATGGATTATTACCTGGAAGCAAAATGCTTATAAAGGTAAATAAGGGGAGTTCACCTTATAACGCTATATATTTAATTTCAATTCTTGCTAGCATATATGCTTTAACAGGACAATTTAATCTACTAAGTGATTTAACTGTATTTGCAATATGGGTATTTTATGTACTTACTTTTATAGGAGTAATTATACTTAGGAAAAGTAAGCCTAATCTTAATAGGCCGTATAGAGTTCCGCTATATCCTATAATTCCTTTAGTAGCGATATTAGGAGGAGGATTTGTTGTAATAAATCAGTTACTTACATCACCTATTATAGCTTTAGGTGGAATTATTATTACTACTATAGGATTTCCAATTTATAAATATAGAAGTAAGAAGAATAATCAGTGAAGTTAGTAGTTAATAAAATCATCAGATTAAAATAATACAATAAATTGTATAATTATTTTAATATATATATGATTAAGTTATGCTAATAAAGTCAATAATAATAAAGAAAAGAGGACTGCTAGTGTAAATAACATATCCTCTTTTCTTTATTAAGTTATATTAAGGAGCAAGTATTCCGAAGAATCCACCAATTATTCCTATTACTAGTAATAAGCCTATACAAGCAACAGGAGTCCATTTTTTCTTCTTAATTAAGAAGTATAACATTAGTGTCATAAGTAGTGGAATCATTTGAGGCAGAACACCGTCTAATATATTTTGAATATTAATTACAGCATCTCCATTTGGTATTTCAATAGTTAAGCTTGTTGCACCATAGTTTGAAGTAAGAGCTCCAACTATAAATACACCTAGCATTGAAGCTGAACGTGTAAATTCTTTAGCATTTTTAGTTAAAATATCAATAGCCTTTGAACCTAAGTTATATGACCAATGCATTAACCAATATCTAATTCCAAATTGAACAGCATTAAATATTAATAAGAATAATATTGGACCAGCCACAGAGCCCTCAATAGCCATATTGGCTGTAATACCAGCAGTAATTGGAACTAATGTAAGCCAGAAAATAGCATCTCCAATACCACCTAAAGGACCCATTGCAGCAACGCGGACAGCTCTTATAGTATTAGTATCAGCTTTTTGTTGTTCTAATGATAATATTATACCCATAACAAAAGTAACAAGGAAAGGATGAGTATTAAAGAATTCTAAGTTATGTTTCATAGACTTAGAAAGATCTTCTTTATCAGTATGGATTTTCTCAAGTCCAGGTAATATTCCATATAACCAACCACCAGCTTGCATTCTCTCATAGTTAAATGAAGCTTGTAAGAATAATGAACGCCAAACCATTTTATTTAAAGTTTTCTTATCAAGTTTTGGTGCAGGAGTCAAATCATTATATAATGTAGTATTAGATTCCATCTTCGTCGTCTCCTCCTATTCCTATATTTGCTGTAGCAGATTTCATTTTTACATTAGTTTGGAAGTCGTAGATAGCAACTGCAATTCCGATAAACGCAATTAATAATAATGCTGATCCAGATAAACCTTCTATTCTTCCTATAATAGTTGCAACTGCAAAACCTGCAAAGTAAATTCCCCATAAGTCCTTTGATAACATAATACGTAATAAAATTGCAAATCCAACATAACGCATCATTTTACCAGCGGCGCTAAGTCCATTCATAATTCCTTGGTATTTGTCTGATAAAGCTGATAAAGTTTCACCAGCAGCATTACCACCGATTAATCCTATAACAACTATAATTGCAAATGCTAATCCTAAAGCAGCCATTGCTCCATAGTTAATCATTTCAATACCTTTTGGATTTGCCTCATCAGCATACTTGTCAGCCTTTGACATTAATGGTGACATAAGTGTAAATAAGAAAGTAACAAAATATTGCCCAATTAATGCAAATGGAACAGCTAGTCCAACGGCGGCCGATGGCTCTAATTTAGAAGAAATAGCAAATATTACTGCCATTATTCCTCCAAGAACAGGATTTGGAGGTTGAGCCCCTCCTATAGGCATACTTCCAATTTGGATTAATTGATAAGTACCACCAACTATAAGTCCAGTGTTTAAATCTCCAAGAATTGCTCCAACAACAGCTCCGGATACGATTGGTTGATATAATGATTCCAAGAAACTAAATTGGTCAATACCTGCTATAAAAGCAAATACTGCAACCAACAGAATTTGTATAATATTAAAATCCATGTGGCATTCTCCTTCCGTATTATTTAAAAATCTTTTCGATATTTTCAGAACTTTCAGTAGGAACTCTTCTTATTTCAAGTTCTACTCCTAGTTCTTTTAACTTTCTGAATGCTTCTACGTCTTTGTCATCTACTGCAACTGATCCAGCAACTTGTCTTTTTCCTTCAGCCATATGCATATTTCCAATGTTGACCTTTTTTATAGGAACTCCCCCTTCAACAAGTCTTAATACATCAGAAGGGTTTTCGCAAACTATAAATATAAGTTGTTTAGCACTAGCTTTGTGAATAGTATTTATAGTTTTCTCTATTGTCCAATAACGAGTTGATGCATAAGATGGTGCACACATATCCATTAGACCTTGTCTAAGTTTATCTTCGGCTACAACATCATTTGCAACTAGAATTAAGTTTGCACCAATAGAACTGCACCATTGAGTTGCAACTTGTCCATGAATCAATCTGTTGTCTATTCTTGTTAGTACAATATTTGGCATAATATCACCTCCCTTATTTTTGTAAGTAAACCTTTATTTTGGTCCTCAAAATTATTATATAGATTAAAGAAGTTAGAATCTTTACAC
>NZ_JAWGSV010000020.1:0-22408 GCF_032552055.1 Clostridium sp.
ATTATATATTATACACTGTTTCCTATTTTTTTCAACAATTTTATTCCTAGTTTAAAGAAAGAACCGTTATATTATGTGTATTGTAATTGTTTTCTCTTCAATATTTTAAGATTATTTAACTTTTCTTAATATTCTTTTATCTCCTCAGTTATATGGATAATATCACCTCCATAACCAAATAAATAATAGTCCTTCTTTTTAAGAATTATCGAATCCTTTAAAAATGTCTGTATATCAATATCAAAAGACTCTAAGTAATACTCTTTAAATGAATATTTATGCCTAAGCATATCCTTTATTTCTTCCTCTTCGTCCCTCTTTATGCTTCTTCCTATAAAGTCAGGTATCCCTCTTTTCTTATTAAAATTTAAGTAATCAAATCTTAGTAATTCATTTAATATATCTTTATCTCCTTTTAATATTTCCATATTAAAATCTAAAAATACCTTATAATATTCACTGTTTCCGATATTTCTATTAAAATATCCCTTCTTGTCAAAATACTTTCCAAGCTCATAATAAAAATCAAAAGGATTTTCAAACTGCTTAACTAAATAATTTATTATGTTATTAAACTTTTGAGAGTTATAGTACTTATCTACCATTTCTTCAACCTTTTTAAGCTTTAATAACTCTTCATAGCTTAAATCCTTTGTTTTTAATATTTCATAAGGTGGATATGGAGAGAACTTCATTCCATATGCTACTGCTTCCTCTCTTATAGATGCCCCTCTTAATAATTTTAAAAATCCTAATTGAATCTCTTCTGGATTAATACTATATACATCATTGAAGGATCTTTTAAATGAATTATAATCTTCTCCTGGTAAACCTGCTATTAAGTCTAAGTGTTGCTTTATATTTCTTAGCTTTAAAAGTTCATCTACCTTTTCTTTTATATCACTGAAATTAACAAATCTATTAATTCTATTTAAAACTTCATCATTAGTTGTTTGAACTCCAACTTCAAATTGGAATCTATCTTTCGGAGCTTTTCTAAGTAATTCTAACTCTGCATCCTTTAAAAGATCTGCTGATATTTCAAAATGGAATTGTGTTTTAGTATCTTGATTAATTAAAAATTCCCAAATAGCCATTGTAAATTTGTGATTGCAGTTAAAGGTTCTATCAACAAACTTAACAAGCCTTACTTCCTTTTTAATAAAATAAGAAAGTTCTTTTTTTACTCTTTCAATATCTAAGAAACGTACTCCATGAATTGTTGAAGATAAACAGTAGCTACAATTAAATGGGCAACCTCTACTTGATTCATAATAAACTATCTTATTATCTAAATTTTCATCTTCTTCATAAGGGAAGACTACTTCATTCATATTCATAAGAGGTCTTTTCCCATTAAAGAAAATATTATTATCTTTTTTATAATATAATCCTCTAATATCTTCTAAGCTTCTTTCCTGTAACTTATATTCCACAAATTCCCTATAAGTTTTTTCTCCTTCACCTTCAATAATATAGTCCCCATTAAGCTCTCTTAATATGTTTTGACTATCATAAGATACCTCAGGCCCACCATATAAGATTTCTATATTTTCATCTACTAATTTAATTAAGTTAGATAATCTTTTTATCATTTCAATATTCCAAATATAAGTAGAAAATGCAACTACATCTGGTGATTCTTTTATTATTTCCTCTAATATCTTTTCTTCTCTATCATTAATTGAGAACTCTCTAATGTTACAATCATAATCCATATCCTTGGTGAAAGCCTTTAAATATCTAACAGCTAAATTGCTGTGAACAAATTTCGAATTAATAGCTGTAAGTAAAATCTTCATATGTTATCTCCCTTCATTTTTGACGAATTTTATATTTTTTTACCCCTAATGAAATGAATATCTTCCCATAATTTAGTTTCTTCTATTTTATAAGATTTTTCAAGGAGTTTTTTATTCTCCTCCATATTTGATTTAATAATAGGGTTTAAATTTTTAAAATCAAACTCTTTAAATTTCCCTGATGGCATTACTGCGATTATTTTATTATTTATCATGTCACGCACTTCTTTATTAATATCCCAAATATATATTTCTCCTCCAACCCTTATATATTTACTAACTTCCTCTATTATCTTCGCTCGACTAAAACCATTCCACATCTTACTTAAAGAGAAAAACATTGTACAGGTATCATATTCATTTTCCTTTAGTTCTCCATCTTTATTTTCACTAACATAATCTACTGAAATCTCATTCATTATTTCTTTCGATAAATTATAAATAACTCCAAAATTCTCGCCAACATCTAAGATATTCCCTTTAAATTTTATATCTGATAAATTTAAAACTATTGTCTTACCCATAAACAAACACCTCCATATTACATAAGTTACATTATATTTATATTTATGAAGGCATTATTTTATAACAGTTTTATTTATTATTTATAATATTTGTTTTCATTTAACCTTTTATTTATTCTCTTTACTTTTCTTCTTGCATAAACTCTTATAAGAAAGAATAGATATAAATGTATTGATTGGAGGTGAATACTTTGAAGAAAGATAGCTTTTTAAGAAATTCTATCCTTCTTACAACGTCGAATATTACAACTGGAATATTGGGCTTTATTTTTTCTATTTACTTATCAAATCTTATAGGTCCTGTTGGAGTTGGCCTTTATGGTTTAGTTATGCCTATTTACAATCTTTTTATATGTCTAATGACAGCTGGAATTATTGCAGCAATTTCCAGAACTTCTGCAGTATATAAAGCCAAAGGACAATTCAATAATATTAGTAAAACTATTAGGTCTGTAGCTGGTTTTAATGTTATTTGGGCAATTGCTATAGGAGCTTTAGTCTTCTTTTTAGCACCATACATAAGTAAATATGGAATTCATGATATTAGAACTGTTAATGCTATTAGGATTACTTGTCCAGCTATGGTATTTATAGCTCTTTCTAATATTTTAAAAGGTTACTTCTTAGGTATTTCTAAAATTGTAGTACCTTCCTTTATAGACATTTTAGAAAAGGCCATGAGAATAATTACTATTACTTTATTAATTTTTTCTTTTAAATCAACTTCAATAACTTCTTTAGTTACCCTAGCTTACTTATCTTTAGCTATTGGAGAATTACAGAGTTTGATTTTATTATTTCTATATTACAAAAAATTATCTAAAGAAACTCCTAAATCTTATGATAAACCTGAAAGAGCTTCACAGTTACTTTTTAATGTGTTAGTAATTGCACTTCCTCTATGTTTAAATGGTTTCTTAGGAAATTTATTTGGAACTGCTTCCACGCTACTAGTTCCAAGAAGATTAATTGCTGCTGGATTTGATGCAACTACTGCATTAGGTATGATAGGAAAATTTACAGGTATGGCCTTGACTATAGTTACTTTTCCTATGATTGTAATTATGTCAATAAATTCATTAATAGTTCCAGATCTTTCTGAAACTATTAGTAGACGTGATTACTACAATGCTTCACTTAGGATAAAGAAAGTAATGAAAATAGCTTTTTTATTAGGACTTGCAACAACAGTAATATGTAATCTTATTCCAGATTCTTTAGGTATGATGTTGTTTAAAAGAGATGACTTAGGTAACTATATAAAGATAGCATCATTAAGTGCACCAATATTATTTACTGCAAATACTATGTTTGGAATACTTAATGGCTTAAATAAACAAGGAATAATTCTTAGGAATTCACTTATAGTATCTGCTATAGAAATTGTATGTCTTTTTATTTTTATAGGAATACCAGGTGTAAATATTATGGGATATGGAATAACTCTATTTATAACCTCATTAATAAGTTTAACTATAAACCTTATAGAAATTCAAAAACATATATACTTAAATTTATCTAAAAGCAATATAATTATTTTTATATTACTTTCAATTTTAATCTTTATTGTACTTAAAGTCTTAAGTAGAAATATGTTTAATGATATGATGGTAATAAAAAATTTAATAATAATATTTATTACCTTTGGTCTTTTTACAGCTCTAAGCTTTTTTGGTATAGAAGAAGAGTAGCGGTGATAGCGCACAATGAATACTTAAGAATGAATAATGAAAAATTAAGGATGTAATTTGTTCCAAATTAATGATAATGAAACAATAAAAACTCAGCCTAGGCTGAGTTTTTAAATTTAAGTATCTATCTTGGATTAAGTTAATAATGTGTATCCTCCATTAACTGATTCCTTTTTTAATCTATCTTCTGTTTCCCTATCTAAATCAAGAAATGCTAAACATATATAATTTTGATTAATTGATGATTTATCTATAGTAGATATATTAGAAAGTAAATTCACTTCACATATTGTTTCATCCTCAAATTTTAAAAAGAAAGTTTCTAATCCCGTATCATAAGTAAAATATTCTATTTTTCTTATTTCTCCAAATAAATTAATAAGTAGTTCTTTCAAAGTCAAAAAGTTTTCTCCATAAAGTTCAATATATTTATTATTCATTTCTTATCTCCTATATCTATAGAATCAATCTTATATTTCATTATTAACTTCTACTTTTTTATTAACATGTTCAGATGAAACTAGCATAATTACCATAAAGATTAATAGAAAAATAGGTAGGAATTTAAAGCCTATTAATTGAGATATAGCTCCAAATAATGGAGGTATAAAAGTACTACCTATATATGCTGTAGCCATTTGAATACCCATTATCCCTTGAGATAATTCCTTTCCAAATCTGTTTGGTGTTTCATGTAGCATTGCTGGATATATTGGAGCACAACCTAGTCCTATAGCTATTAATCCAGCTAATTGTAGGGATTCTGTTAATGATAAAGTTAATATTGCAGCTCCTAATATACAAATTACTTGTCCAATTCTTATCATTTGCTTATTATTAAACTTCATAGCCATAAAGCCTGATAAAAATCTTCCAACCGTTATTCCCAAATAATAAAATGAAACCCACTTAGCTGCCCTTTCAGTTGATAAACCATTATTCATCACTAAAAAGGAACTAGCCCATAAACCTGTAGTTAACTCAACTGCACAATAACATAAAAATGATATTAAAGCCGCCTTAGCACCTGGAAGTTTTAGTAATATAGAAACCTTAACTTCACTATACTTTTCTTCTTTATTATTATTTGGAGCTTCAAACTTTCTCCAAATAGGTAATGATATAAATAAGCAAACTACTAAGATTGCTTGAATAATTCCTATCGTCGCATACCCCAATCTCCAACCATTATCCTTTAATAGATAAACTGACATAATAAATGGTCCTGAAGTAGCCCCTATTCCCCAAAAGCAGTGAAGCCAATTCATATGCCTGGCTTTATAATGGAGAGCAACAAAGTTATTTAAGGCAGAATCTACTGCTCCTGCACCTATACCTAAAGGTACTCCCATTAAGCATATCCATATGAAGCTAGGTGAAATATAAATCCCTAATAATCCAGTTGCAGTTAGTAATACACTAAATGTGGTAACTTTACCTGTACCAAACTTCCTTATAACTTTTTCACTAAAAAAGCTTGATATAATAGTTCCTCCTGAAACTATCATAGTGGCTATTCCAGCATAGGATATTGGAACATTTAAATCCTTATGAATCATAGGCCAAGCTGATCCCATTATCGCATCTGGTAATCCTAAGCTAATAAAAGCTATATATATAATAATCAACAATACCCTTATCATTTTACACCTCTCTTAATTACTCAAAAACTTTTTCATTTTTATATAAAACTTCTAATGAAGCTTTTATCATTCCCATTTTATAATCCTCTGCAAAATTATTACTAGCTATTGTATTAACATAAAAATTACCTTGAGTCATACTCTTAGCTTTTTCTTTTATTTTTTTAGCAATAGCCTCATCAATAAAATCACTATAAATAACAAAATTATCTGGTGCAATAACACAGCTAATTATTGCTAATAACTTTCCTATGGCATCTGATACTTTTTCACTATCAGAATAATCTATTTTCTTCCAATCTATATCTATTGGCATATATGATATTTCTCCAGCAAAATTAGCTTTTCCAGTATAAATATCACCATTAATTACTATTCCTGCCCCTGGCAAATGTATCATATTAAAAACTACACCTACCACAGTTTGTGGAGTGCTATCATCAATATTCTGATTATAATATCCCATTACGGCTGCATTAATGTCATTTATAAAAATAACAGGAACTTTATATCTATCCTTGTAGTGCTTTAAAAATTTATCTCCTGCAATATCAGGATAATCTATAACTTTAATAACACCCTCTTCTTCTACACCTGGTAATCCAAAAGATATTACTTCTATAGTAGGATATTCATAAAAAAGGTTATCTAAAATATCATTAAAGCTATCATATTTAATACTTTCAAAATTACTTTCCTTTTCGTAAATGCATTTTCCTAGTAAATTAGTTACTACTACTCTTATATGATTAACATTATTTTTAGTAAATCCAAAAACTATAGCTGCACATCTAAACATATCATTATATCTATATACAGTTGATGGACGTCCTCCATTTGATGGAATACTTTCACCAACAAATATCTCTTTACTACTAATCATTTCTTTTAATAACCCATTAACAGTTACAACACTCAATCCAGTCTTTTCAGAAAGATTAGCTGCTGTTGATTCAATTTCGCTCTTAAAACAATTCCTAATTAAATTCTTATTAATTTCCTTCATTAATTTAGTATTAGCTTTAATCATTATATCTCCTCACTTTTTGAATATACTTAATTAAGTATCTTTATTAAGTGTCTTTATTATATCTTAATATAAAAATTTATTCAACTAATTTTTACCAAATAGTTATGCTCTATTTAAATTTAAAAATTAGTAAGGCTTCTAATACACATACTTACTATTAAAAGCCTCTTCAAAATACTTAGACCTATTCAATTATTTCCTACCAATATAATTTATTCTTGTTAAAATCTCTAAATTTTCATACATTATTAATTTATATTTCTAAGGATTCTTCTTCTTCTTTTTCAAATACTAAATCTACAAGAGCAATTCTTCCCTGACTACCATCACCTTTTGGTATTGCTGATACAAATCTCCATCCATGTAACGCATATTTCTCTATTTCATCTCTATGATAATTAGTCTTTCCCCAAAATCCCCCTACTTTACATTCAACAAATAAATATCTATACATACTATACCTCCCAGAATAATGAAAAATTAAAAATGAAAAATTAATGAAAAAACTCCTCTGGAGTTTTAAATAAAAAGTGTTCTGCACAAATTAAATTTTAAGTTTTGCTGTGCAAAATCTCCTTAATTATTTCATGCCTTAATCATTTTATACTATAAGTTCCTTGATTATTTTCAATTATAATCTCATCAGTTGCAATAATATCAGATGTTTCCTTATCTTCAACTTGCAATTCAACTTTTAATTCTTTAACTGTTCCTTCAACCCATTCAACCATTGCAAATAACCCAAGTTCAACTGGTTCACCTGAATTAATTATATCCTTTTGCGGACCATTATCCTGAAGAATAAACCCTTCAAAATCATTATCATTTTTTAGTATCCAATGATATTGTATTTCCTTATTATGTTCTCCATTAACTTTAGGCTTCAACGTTATCGGCATTCCCTCCAAAGAATCTGAATCGCTAGTAGCAAGTATTTCAACCCTAACGCTATTCTCATCTTCAATTAGAATATCATTAGATATATTATCTGTTTTGTTACCTTGACAACCTACTACTACAAGCATTAATATACTTAAAATTATTATCCCTATAACTTTTCTCATAAAACTCTCCTTTACTTCATTTAGTGAACAACATATCACTAACCAGCTCATATACAAATTATACCATATCATTTTCTATAATAATCTTCTTAGAGATAAATCATCCCATCTATTGTAATATATAGATCTTTTTCACCAAAACCTAATTATGTCTTTTAAATAAAAAAACTCAGCCTAAGCTGAGTTTTATAATTAATTGATGATTATTAACTGTTAATTGTTCATTGTCCTCTGTCTATATTAGTTGTTTTCTTAATCTTCTTGGTAGGAACTTAAATAATTTTGGTGATATTAAGTCTAAGTCTTTTCGTCTTATCCCCCCAAGATAAATCATAGTATATAAATATACTACTCCTCCAACTGCTACTAATACTAATGTAACCACTCCAATTATTATTCTTCCCCCACCTAAAATTTCTGCGAGCTTTACTACAGGGTACTTTACAATAACTATAAGTATAGACATTAATATAGAACAAATCGTTGGAATCAAAGCTTGTTTTACTATTGGTATCTTAACTTTAAAGAATTGTGTTATTTTCTTATGATTTATTACTGTTGGGATAATAAATGAAACAAAGGTTGCAACTACTGCACCATTTATATTAACCTTTGGCATAGATACTAAGAATATATTTAATATAATCTTTGCCACTAATCCAAGGCTTGCAGATACAATTATTAAATATAGCTTATTGATTCCTTGTAATATAACATTTTGTATTGTAGTTATAGACATAAAAATTAATAAAGCTGATCCGTACATAAGTAATACATATTCGTTACCTACTTTATTAAATAAGAGCTGGTATATTTCCTTACTTAAGATTGCAAGTCCAAAGGTTGATGGCATAACTATAATATACATCATTCTAAAAGAATAGCTTGTTTGAATCTTTAATTCTCTCCTATTTTTCTGTACAAATGCTTGAATAATCTTTGGGAATATAGAAGTTCCTAAAGCAGTTACAATAGCTAGTGGTACATATATAAGAGTTTTATAATAAGATAAAACTGCTGTTAAATTATTTACTTCAGAATCTAATCCTGCAGATGAAAGACTATTAGCTAAGGTAATACTATCAATAACTCCAGCAAAGTTTTGAACAGCTGCAACTAAAGTTATTGGTATTGCATACATTAAAAGTTTCTTCACTATTCTTCTATCAGATACTTTTCTCTTTCCTTCTACATGAAGTTTTTCTGCCTCTTCATAATAAGATTTCTTATTAAATATATGTATAATATATATTAATGCAACTATAGCTCCAAGTGAAGTACCTACCGTTCCACCTGCACTTCCCCATTCTAAGCTACTGGTAGCTGAAAGTAAAAGCGCTGCAAATACTAAGCTTAAAATTACATTTACTAGTTGCTCTAAAATTTGAGATATAGCTAATGATTGCATATCTTCAACCCCTTGCATATATCCTCTATAAGCAGCTAAAATAGCCGCAAAAAATATTGCAGGTCCTAAAAATAAATAAGTTAATGCTGATTGCTCCCTATTAATCCAAGTAGTTAATGGAAATGCTAATGCCATAAAAAGGGCAGCAATAACAAAGCTTATAATACCTAAATATCTTCTAGAAAGCCTCATCGCCCTTAGAGCATCCTTATGATGCCCTATTGCCCTTAACTCAGTTACAACCTTAGTTACAGCTGGCTGAGCACCAAGGCTAGTAACTGCTATTAAAAATACAAATATATCATATCCAGCTACATATATTCCATAGCCATCACTTCCCAAGACCCCAGTTAATAAAGGAACATATAATGCTGATAATAACTTACCAGCAATACCTGCAATTGATAATATTAAGAAACCACGACCAACTGATTTTTGCTCCATATCTAAATCACCTTTTATTTTATTGAAAATTTAAACACATCATTTTTAATCTTTTTAAATACTGGTGGTAAACTTTCTGTTATAGTCTTATTATTTAAATAACTTAATTTATCTTTAGTTTCTCTAAATACTAACTTATATGCATATAAGAATTGACAATCTAATCCGAATTTATTAGCAAAGAAAGAATTTAATTTTCTATCACCATACTTATTATCTCCGATAATAGGTGTTCCTAAATGAGATAAATGAGCTCTTATTTGATGACTTCTTCCTGTTATTAAATCTATTTCTAAGAATGAATATGCTCCATTAGTCTTTATAGTTCTGACTTCCATAGCTATTTCCTTAGAATTTGGAATCTTTTCATCATAAATTTTAGAAATATTAGCTTCTTCATTTTTATGAATATATCCTTTATATAATCCATCTTTAATCTTACCCTTAACTAGAGTATTATAGTACTTTTCAACATTTCCTTCTCTAATTAATTCATTTACTGATCTAAGTGCTTCAAAATTCTTTCCAAATATAACTATACCTGAAGTATTTCTATCTAATCTATTGCAAGATGCAGGAGTAAATGTTACTTCATTTTCTGGTAAGTAATCTCCCTTTTCATTTAAATAAGATAATACGTAGTCAGTTAAGCTTGGTTCCTTTCCTTTATCATCAGGATGAACTAATATATTTGGCCATTTCTCTACAACTAATATATTAGCATCTTCATAAGTAATCTTCATTCCACTAGCATTAACCTTAATAAACTTATCTTCTGGCTTTTCTTTATTGCTTTGGATATATTTTATTTCAACTACATCATCTACTAATAGTGTGTAATTTTCCTTTTGTTTCTTACCATTTACTCTAATATCACCTTTTCTTAAGGCCTTAAAAATCTTACTTAAAGGAACATCCTTTAAAAGCTTTCTTAAAAATTTATCTAGTCTTTGCCCTGCTTCATTTGTTCCTATTTCTATCTTCAAACTAATCACTCCTAGTTTTCTTTATTCTAAACTATTTTCCCCATTGTAATAGATTAATATTATTTTAACTTCTTGTCAAATATTCTAATACTGTTTCACACTGCATAGCTACCCCAAGCGGTAAGCATTCCTCATCTATATCAAATAAATTACTATGAGCTGGATGAACTATATTTTTTTTCTTATTACCTGAACCTAAGAAATAAAATACTGCTGGTCTTTCATTTGCAAAATATGCAAAGCTTTCAACACCCATTTTAGGATATTTTTGTACTAATACATTTTCTTTACCTAAAACCTTCTCTGCTCCACTTTTAAATAAAGTAACCATATTACTATCATTATAAAGGTTTGGATAAGATTCTTCTATATCTATATCACAAGTAGCCCTTGAAGACTTACATATTCCATAAGCTATTTCAGCTAATCTTTCCTTAGCAAAAGCTCTATCTTCCTTGCTCATAGTTCTAATAACACCACTAATAGTAACTTCCTCTGGTATTATATTTTGAGCAGTACCTCCATGAATACTTCCAACTGTAATAACAGCTGGGTTTGAAGTATTTATTTCTCTACTTACAATAGTTTGAAGTGCTATTACTATATGGCTTGCTATTACTACTGGATCAACAGTAGTGTGAGGATAGGCACCATGTCCACCTGATCCCTTTATTTTAATAGTAAAAGGATTAGATGCAGCATTTACCACACCTTCTTTGACCATAATAGTTCCACATTCTAATGTTTCTTCTACATGAAGTCCACATACACAATCAACCCTAGGATTTTCTAGAACTCCATCTTCTATCATAAATCTAGCTCCACCTATTGTTTCTTCAGCTGGCTCAAATAGTAGTTTTACATTTCCACTGAATAAGTCTTTATTTTGATTTAAAAGCTTAGCTGCCCCCAGTAATATAGTTGTATGTCCATCATGACCACAGGCATGCATTTTACCTTCTACCTTTGATGAGTATTCACAAACCTTCTTATCTAAGAGAGGTAATGCATCTATATCACCTCTTAATGCTATAGTTCTATCTTTCTTAGAATCATCCTCTTTAGTTCCTCTAATAAGTCCACATACACCTGTTTTGGCAACTTCTAAGTACTCTATTCCTTCTTTTCTTAAAAACTCTTTTATAAACTTTGAAGTTTCATGCTCCTCCATTCCCAGTTCAGGATGCTGATGCAAGGTTCTTCTTATTTCAATTAATTCATTTTTTATACTTATTGCTTTATCTTTAAAATTCATTTTATTGCCCCCTTTAATTTCTTTATGTATATAAGTTGCAATAAGTTTTTACATTTTATTAAGTTATTTTATATGTAAACTTTTAGTTTTGTAATTCCACAATGAACTTATATATTATATCTACGTCCAATAAACTTCTATATTATCCCCATCATTAATTTTTTCAGTATATCCTACCTTATTTCCATTTAACTTTAAGTTTATTATTCCTTTAGCATCTTTCAAGTTAAAATCTACATAATTAAAAATATTAACAAATATATAATCCTTTTGTCCTTTTAAAGTTGTAAGCTTACCATTAAAAGTAACATTAATCTCATTAACATCACTTTTTTTAGATTCTATTTCATAGTTATTTTCTTCATTGGCTATACTTAATTTATCCCCTTCAACAACTATGTAATTATCATCAAGTACTTTTCCGTTCTTTATAATATCAATATCATTTTTTAATATATGCTTTTTTATATCCCCAATAGTTTTAGGTAAAATAATACTTATATTATCATTTTCTTGAATCAGATATTCAATTGTTTTTATTTCATCATTAACTAAAATTATAGGCTCTAAGTTTATAAGTTTTTCATCAAGATAAAAGCTAACAGTATTAAATTCTTTAATTTGATCTATAATTTTAGGATTAGCATCCTTACCTTGAATTGCATACTCAATTTCTATAATATCTCCTGTATTTACTACTTTCTCTAAAGTTTCTAACTTACCATTTACCCTAATTATAGGGTTCTTTCCTCTTTCCCCAAAAGCTATCCTCTTCACATTATTCACTTTATATCTTAAGTTTTTCCCATTCTTCATCAAAATCATATTAGGATTTACTCCTGCATGAATAATGACATCCATTACTTTGTGATTATGAGAATTTAACATAGTAACTGGTGTACCATTTAATGCTACTTCAATAAAGTCATTATTTCCTTGCTTTATAGACATTAATGCTATACCTAAAACAGTTACCCCAGCTGAACCTAATTCATTGCTGCTTATACATTCTTCTATAGCAGTTCTATCTTTTATAGCTATTCTTTGTACGGGTATCCCTAAGGCTGTACTTAGTTCATCTACCATCCATGGAGTATGAGCTCCTCCTCCTATTAAAAATAATGCACTTGGCGCTTTACCTGCATTCAGTTCTATTATTTTTGTTGATATAGCTTCTGCAATTTTTCTAACTGCAGGTCTAATAACTTTTAGCAGATTCTCTGAGCTTATAGTATTCTCAAGGCCTAAAATATCTATATATGTTATGTCTTTTTTTAATGATAAATTTCTCTTTATGTATTCAGCAGTGTTAAAATCAACTAAACATTCTTGAGCTATAACTTCCGTTATCTCATCCCCTGCTTGTGGTACCATTCCATAAGAAGATATACTTTCTTTTGAACTTATTGCTATATCAGAGGTTCCTGCCCCTATATCTACTAATGCTATATTTAAAAGTCTAAGTTTTCTTGGGACCACTGCCTCAATAGCAGCAATAGGTTCTAAAGTAATATTATTTACTCTTAGTCCTACCTTCTTCATAACTGTATATAAAGAATCTATAACTGATCTTGGAAGAAAAGTTGCAATTACTTCAGCTCTTGCTTCTTCACCTTTATGACCAATTAAATTAGATATTACAAATCCATTTAAATAATAATTTTTCACAGAATAACCTACACAATATAGCTTACCTTCTGTACTTTTATTTATTTCGTTCTCAGCAGACTTAACAGATACAAGTTCTAAGGTTTTTATATCTTCTTTAATAATTTCTTCATCAGGATTTAAATCTATAACCCCTTCTGAATTTACAGTTTTTAAAAACCTTCCTGCAGCTGCTATAGCCACATCCTCTATTTTTATATTAAGTTCTTCTTCAATTTCACTAACTATTTTAGCTACACCTTTTGCAACTAATTCTATATCATGAATTTGACCATCTATCATGGCTCTTTCTTCATGCTCTAAATACTTTTCACATATTATTTTAAATTTTTTATCTTCAACAATCCCTACTGTCCCTATTAAAGATCTAGTTCCAACATCTAGTGCAAATTTAATTTTGTTTAAATTTACATTATCCATATTATACACCTCATCACAAATGGTCTTAATTTTATCCTTTTATTGCCACAATATGATTATACAATCTATTTCCAAAATAGTGAACACTTACTTAATTATAGTAATAATATTATTAGTTAATAATACTTTTAAAGAAAAGCTTCTTGCAATTCCATCAATAAAATCAATCTTTACTGTATCTTTATTTATTTCTTTAATTTTACCTTCCCCGTATGCTTTATGAATAATCATATCTCCTATTTCTAATCCATGATCCCTACTATCATTTGCTTCATCAAAGTTACCTTCAAAAACAAACCTAGATACTTCTTTAAATCTTCCCCTTTGAGTCTTAGGAGAAAAAATATAGAGATTATTAATAGCTCTAGTTATTCCTACATAAAAAAGTCTTCTTTCCTCTTCTAAATTTTCATCTATTGAAGATTTATGTGGTATAGTTTCCTCTGTACAATTAATTAAAAATACATTCTTAAATTCCATACCTTTAACACCATGTATTGTACTTAATATAACTCCCTCTTTAACTTCCTTACTTTCTTCTATTTGTTGTCTTACACCCTCTACATGGATTAGTAAGTCAAGAATTGTTTTAATACCATCGCATGCACTTTTAAACTCCTCTAAGATATCTTCATAATCATTGAAACTTTGATTATACTTTTCACAATATGCTTTTAAGTAATCAATATATCCTAATTCAGAAATAATAAACTGTATAGCTGATGATAAAGACAGTTTATTAAGATGAATAATATCCTTTCTTAAATCATCTATTTTCTTAGCCTGATAAGGTGGCATATCTTTCTTTTCTATTAAAATATCAAAAGGGCATTTTTCTTCTCTATAACTTCTTACATAATCTAAATTAGCTTTGCTAACATACCTAAAAGGCTTGTTTATTATATGTAAAAAGCATTCTCTATCTTTATTATTAATAGCTAGTCTTAAGTAAGCTAATAAATCTTTACATATAAAATGGTCAAAAAAGTTATATCCTTTATCAAGCAAAATAAATGGAATTTTATTCCTAGTAAAAGTATCTATTATACTTCTTGCTTCCATATTAGTTCTATATAAAATAGCATTTTCCTTAAAATCATCTATAGATGCCTTTAAAATACTTGATATCTCTTCTCCTTGGTGTCTTTCATCAAAAGGTGTCGAATACTTAATATGACCTTCAGTATTCTTATATGCTTTAATAACCTTGTTATTTCTTCCTATATTATTTTTTATTACTTCCTTAGAAGCTTCTACTATATTTTCACTACTTCTATAATTAATAGATAAATATATTTTTTTACCACCATGAAATATTTTATCAAAGGTTACCATATATTCAGGCTTGGAACCTCTAAAACTATAGATACATTGATCTTCATCTCCTACTGCAAATAATGAAGCCTTTTCATTAAGTAATTTTAAAAATTTAATTTGTAATTCATCACAATCCTGAAACTCATCTACTAAAATATACTTAAATAATGATGAATACTTATTTATATACTTTTCTTCTCTAAATAAATTTATCACTTGAAGAGATAAATCATCGAAATCCCATAATTTATTTTTATTTTTGTAATCCTCATATTTTTCATAGGCTTCGTCAAATATATCCCTGGATAAAGAAGGTTTATATTCTTCAAAGGATTGCAAAGATGTTTTATAAGATGAAATATTATTTAATACTTCCTTAATTTTATCATCACTAACTTCATCAGAATACTTAGATAAAACACCTTTTATTAAATTATAAGACACTGAAGAGTTAATTATTGAAATATTAAATCCTTCTTTTAAAAGAATTTTATAGAATAATCCATGAAATGTTCCAAAGAAAGGTGCTTCCTCTCTGTTAAACACAGTTTTATATCTACTTCTCATATTATCAGCAGCTGCCCTTGTAAATGTTATTACAATAATATTATATGGTTTTACCTTTAAATCACTAATTAAATGATCAACTCTATTAATAATAACAGTAGTTTTTCCTGAACCAGGTGCTGCAACTACTAAAGTATTTTTTTCATTTATGTAAACTGCTTCTTTTTGATAATTATCCAGATATATTTTCATATTGCTTCCTTTCTCTCTATATTATTGACTTATTTATTGTGTAAATAACTATATTGTAATAATTAATTTATAGAGGTACAATAGTTGTGTATTTATATATATTTCAATTACTAATATACATCTTATAGGTTTTACAATTATAAATCAAAGTTATTATTTAAGTAAAATAACTAAATTGAAATCATATATAGTTTAAATTTTATATAAGTTGTTAAGATAATAGCATACCTTGAAATTTTTAAATATTAACTAAATAATTAAAAGGTAACACCTTTATTACAGCTTATACAAATTAATTTCTTTATTATTAAAGATATTTATTTAAGAGGAGTTAAAAATGGAAAACTTAATGAGATTTGATGTTACTAACGAACGTAACCTTACTATGTTAGTAGACTTTTATGAACTTACTATGGCAAATGGATACTTTAACAAAGAAATTCAAAATAAAATTGCATATTTCGATATGTATTTTAGAAGAGTACCAGATGGTGGTGGCTATTGTATAATGGCTGGTGTTGAACAATTAATTCAATACTTAAACAATTTGAATTTCACAAATTCTGATATAGATTATTTAAGAAGCAAAAATTTATTCTCTGAAGAATTTTTAGATTATCTAAAGAACTTTAAATTTGAGTGCGATGTATGGGCTATACCAGAAGGAAACTTTGTATTCCCAAACCAACCATTAGTAATAGTAAGAGGACCTGTAGTTCAAGCTCAATTTATAGAAACTATGATACTACTTACGATTAATCACCAAACTCTAATAGCTACTAAGGCTAATAGAATCTGTAGAGCTGCCGATGGAAGAACTGTTATGGAATTTGGCTCTAGAAGAGCTCAAGGATATGATGGAGCTATATATGGTGCAAGAGCTTCAATAATAGGCGGATGTGACTCAACAGCCTGCACAATTGCTGATAAATACTTCCATGTTCCAGCTGTTGGTACTATGGCCCATAGTTGGGTTCAACTATTCGATACTGAATATGATGCTTTTAAGGCATGGGCAGAAGTATATCCAGATAATTGTTCACTTCTTATAGATACTTATAATGTATTAAAGTCAGGATTACCAAATGCAATTAAAGTATTTGATGAAGTATTAAAACCTCAAGGTAAGAGACCTACAGGGATTAGGATAGACTCAGGAGATATTACTTACTTAACTAAAAAATGTAGAAAAATATTAGATGCAGCTGGATATAAGGATTGTAAGATAATAGTTTCTAATTCTTTAGATGAGCATATAATTAGGGATGTTTTAAGTCAAGGTGCAACTATAGATTCTTTTGGAGTTGGCGAAAGATTAATTACAGCAAAATCTGAACCAGTTTTTGGTGGAGTATATAAGTTAGTAGCAGTAGAAAATGATGAAAATAAAATTGTTCCCAAAATAAAAATAAGTGAAAATACTGAAAAGATAACTAATCCAGGGTTTAAGAAGATATATAGAATTTATGATAAAGAAAGTCATAATGCTATTGCCGATCTTATATCATTAAATCACGAAGTTATTGATGAAAGTAAGCCTTTAGAAATTTTCCATCCAATTGAAACATGGAAAAGAAAAACAGTTACTAATTATTATGTAAAAGAATTAATGGTAAAAGTTTTTGAAAAAGGAAAACAAGTATATGACAGCCCTTCTGTTTTAGAAATAAAAGAGTTCTCTAAAAATGAAAGCTTAAAGATGTGGCCAGAAATACTTAGATTTGAAAATCCTCATACTTACTATGTAGATTTATCTAAAGATTTATGGGGTCTAAAACAAGATTTACTTCATAAATGCATTAAATAGAAAAAAATTAGGGCTAAATACTAAATTTAAGTTTTATAACTTTGATTTAGTATTTAGCCCTTATTTTTAGTAATTTATTACCTTATCATTTTCACCATAGTTTAAAAATCTATCTTGTGAATAAAAAGCTTCTTCATTCATATTATCTATAAATGAAACTTTATTTTCAGACATTGATAGTTCTTTAAATGGACATAATTCATCTCCACTTGTTATAGTATGCATCGGACATTCGCCATAACAATTGACCCTTTCCTTCTTTGTTGACCAAAACGGACACTTACCCATAACTATTCCCTCCATACCCCTTATTTGAAAACGAAATCAAAAATTTGCTTATATTATATTATATTTTCTAGCTAAAAGGAAGTATCTAGAAACATCTTTCATTTTTCAAATTTCGACTTAATTTGATATATTTCTTCCCCATTCGAGTGATTTGTAGTATAAGTCTAATAATTCGCCCTCATTTATAAGTAATTTCTTACAAAACTTTTCTATATTCTCCTTATCAAGTTTTTCGTAAGCTATAGCAAGTTCTAAGATATTTCTATAAATATTCTTTTCTCCAAGTAAAGCCCTTTTAACATCCTTATTTAATGGCAAAGTTTTAACAACATAATTTATATCTTTATCTATCATCTCATCTATATTATAAAATAAACCAACCATAAAAGCTGATGAAGAATCTTTAAGGTTAATGGATCCAGCAATTTCTTCACATAATCTAGCTCTAATTATAATGTTCTTAGTATATTCTTCATTTTGAGGAGACATTTCTGATACCGTTAATATAGATAACCACTTTCTCAATTCTCCTCTTCCTATTAACATTATTGCTTGCTTTATTGATTTAACCTCTTGTAAGAAATTAAAATAAGATGAGTTAATAAATCTTAAAAATTTATATGTAAGTGCTAAATCTGTTTTCATTATATAATCAACTTTATCTAAATTGAAATTTTCTCTAACAAGTTCAACTAGAAGCATAAATATACTTGTGTTTTTAATTGATATATCCTTACCTAGAAATACTGATGGCTTACTATAATAATATCCTTGGAAATAATCACAGTCTAAGTTTTTCGCCTCAAATAAATCCTCTTTAGTTTCAATTTTTTCTGCTAATACTTTTATATTATTTTTTTTGCAGAAAAATACTACTTCTTTTCTTTCTTCTTTACTGCATAACATAAAATCTATTTTAACTATATCTACTACACCAACAAATTTTTTTACATAATCTAAACTTACTACATCGTCTAAGGCTATACTATAGCCAAGTTCCTTTAATGAAGTTAATTTATTAATTATTTCTTGTGATGGATTTACTGTCTCCAATACTTCAATAACTACATTGTCTTTTGGCAAAAGGGTTGCTACATTATCTTTTATTACTTGTTCAGAAAAATTAACAAATGCTTTCTTATTCTCTGTTAAAACATCTAATCCAAATGAAGATATATTATCTATTACTTGGTATGTAGCTTTTTCATCTTCTATCTCTATATCGTATTTATTCTTAATTGAGTTCCTATATAATAACTCATAGGCTACTACTTTTTCGTTTAAGTCATAAATACCTTGCCTTGCAATAAAAATATCCATACTCTCATCCTTAATAATACTTATTCAATACTATTATAACTAAATCCATTGGAAATTCAAACTTAATATTACATTAAAATGTAAAAAATAAAAGAGGTAAAAACCTCTTTTATAATTTACAATGACTACTATTTTTTACTACTGAAATATTTATTATTTCATTAGTAAATGCTTTTAATAAAGCTTTTTCCAGAACCTTTTCATGATCAAAATTTTCAATGTCTCTACATTCTGCAAATACCTTATTTAATTCTCCATCTACATTTCTATATGTTAATGTTACGTATGGTTTATCATACTCTACATCTAAAATCTTTATACCCCAAGAAATTTGAGCATAATCATCTTCCTTTGTTAGTTTAGTTAATTCTCTTATTCTTTCCTTTTCCTCAGATGGATCATTTATAACTATTAATTCATCTCCTACTTTATACTTCGCCATGATTTACCCTCCTAAAACATAAAATTATTTATATAGTATATATTATTGCTTAAATTTATGTTATTATTAATTGTATGTCTATAAATATAAGGTTTGTTAATTTATTAACAACCTCATATTTATAATATCATATTATTTTGACAATTTCAATAGTTTTGAATAATTGAATTTTATTAAAATATATTTAATTGATACTTATTATTTATAACTACTTATTATTATAAAGTATGTATTGACATTTGATAACTTATATTATATAATAGCTTATAATATAAGAAAAGGATGGTGTATTATGGAGAATATAACTTCTATCTTTAGAGAAAAAAAATTAAAACTTACTCCTCAAAGATTAGCAGTATACAAGTATTTAATGAGTACAGATGAACATCCTTCTGCAGAGATTATATATAAATCACTTCAACCTGAGTATCCTACAATGAGCTTAGCTACAGTCTACAAAGCACTAAAGACTTTAGTAGAAGTTAGCTTAGTACAAGAAATTAATGTTGGAGAAGGTAATTTTAGATATGATGCTAAACAACATGAACATGCTCATATTCAATGTATAAACTGTAGTAAGGTTTCTGATTTAGAGAATATATCTTTTACTACTCTTAACCATACGGCTGAGGAATGCTCAGAATATAAAGTTTTATCAAATAGAATTTTCTTTTATGGATTATGTAAGAATTGTAAATAATTAAAAGCTAGAATTTATTTCTGGCTTTTTTTATTTTTCAAAAGGTAAAGGCCGCAATATGCGGCCTAAAGGGGGATGGGGGGGTTTAGCTTAAACGAAGATTTCTCTACGTTAGCTATAGGAGAATACTTCTCCGGTACAATAATATTATTTACTAATTAAACTTTTTTATGCACTTTAAAATTTTAAATTAATCCTTTTTTATATGCCTCAATTACCTTCTCTATAAAATCAGCTTTCCTATCATCTACTATACTTTTTATAGAAATTAGCATTTGTATGTTTTCATCTTCCTCCATAATACTATTATTTAATTCCCCTTCCTCTAGATATTCTTCATCCCCTCTATCCTTAAAATCTTTCTCCTCTTCCTTATCTATTTCATCCATAGTCTCATCTTTAATTCCAATATTGTCTTCATTAAAGCTATTATTCAAATTACCATTTGTCTGGTTAAAACCATTCATTCCAAGAGCATTTATAATCCCTTGCAATCCTCCAAAATCATATCCATTTCCATTATTTGTATCATTCGTGTTATTTACATTATTTACATTGTTAAGATTATTAAAATTATTTTCTTGTTGGTTTTGTACAGCTGAATTCGGATTAAAGTTATTTAAATTTACTCCATTATCCTTCATTGATGACATCATATTCCCCAAATTATTTAAATTAAAATTTTCTCCTAAAAGACTTAATAATTGATTAGGATTTATTCCAAAAGGGAGGTTATTATTAAGCTCGCCTTGTACACCAGCTATATCTTCTCTCTCGCGCCTATGTCTCCTTCTTTTTTTAGACATTTAGAGCCTCCTATAATAATTCTATTTATTTATTATATGTACTAATATTTTTTTTGATTATATAAGTTGTAATAAAGTTTCTACATTTTATTAAGTTATTTTTTTCACTCATAATTTTTCGCATTTTTTTGGAGGGCCATAAGCCCTCCATCCTCTATACTATTAGCAAGCTGCTCCTCCAAATAAGCTACCGAATGAGCCACCACATAGTAAGAATAATAATATTATTAAAACTGAACAATTATTATTTAATAAGCCTGCGCCACAAGCAATTAATAAGAAGATTATAGGAGTAATACAACTATTCATTCCTCCAAAAATATTTCCGCCTCCACAGCATGGTTGTTGTTCACAGCACATTGGTTCACAACACATTGGTTCACAGCATACTGGTTCACAGCAACAATTGTCGCGTCTTCTTCTTCTTCTTCTCCTTGACATATCTATCTCTCCTTTCTAATTTATCCTAGCAAATTCCGCCAAATAAATTTCCACTTCCGCAGTTTCCGAATCCTGAACAACCATTACATAAGAATAAGATTACTAATAGGAATAACCAGTTTGAGCATCCTCCGAATCCTCCTAAGAATCCGCCGCCACCATATCCTGAATTTCCTGTACAACAGCAATCTCTACGTTCTCTCTTACAGCAGCATTTTTCTTGTTTACAGCAGCATCTGTTATTGTTATTACCATAACCGCCGCCAAATCCACCGCTGTAGAAGAGTATTAATAAGATCCAAATCCAGCTAATACCGCCAAAGCCGCCAAAGCCGCCTCCACAAAATGGTCCTTGGCTTGGTGGGCATTGTGGTGCAATGTTGTCGCTGCCACCGCATGAATTTAAACCATTTAGAATTTCATTCATTTCCATAACTTACTCCTCCTTGGGATTTATAGTTTTTTGTTTTATAGTATATGATATTCCCTCGAATAATAATTGCCACTGTTTTTTAATGTAATATTTTAAATATTATAATAAAATAAAGTATTTTTTATATGGAGTAAAATGGAATAAAAAAGTAGACATATAT